>JAFVOP010000003.1 GCA_017505745.1 Clostridia bacterium | reverse complement strand
TACCGCACACACGATTTCCAGTCGTGCGCCTTAGACCAGCTCAGCCATCTCTCCATGCCGACCCATGTATTTTACCATAAACTTTCGTCTTTGTCAAGTCTTTTTTTCTTTTTTTCAAAAAACATTTTTCTTTTTTGAAAAAACGGAAAATATAAACAACACCGCGCCTTCTTTCGGATACCGTTTCCCCCTCCTTGCGCCATTCTCTCCCTCGTCTCACGCTTCTTCGTCTCCCCCTTTCGTACCTTTTCGATCCCTTTCCCGATCCTCTGTCAAACAAAGTCGAACGATTTTCACGTTCCCGCACAAATATTTTTCCAAAAGGCTCTATACAAAAATAAAATTTCATGTTATAATATAGATTGATGAATAAATACGGTTCAGAACTCCACGAAAGGATGCTACATACACAACATGGAAAGCAATCAGAAAAAACATCCGCGCACAAACTCCGCGCCAAAGGGAAAGCGCGGCGAGGATCGGCGCGTCTCTGCCCCCAAACATGCAGGCAACGCGTTTGCACGCCGTCAGAATGAGCCGCAACCGTCGGCAGAGCCGATGGAAGAGACCGGCATCCACGGCGAATACGAAAACGGCGCGGTGATCGGTCGGAATGCGGTACGCGAGCTGCTGCGCAGCGACCGCCCCATTGATAAGCTGATGGTCCAGCGCGGCGAGCGCACCGGATCGATCGTAGTACTCGTGGCGCAAGCCATTGAAAAAGGCATTCCCGTGATCGAGGTAGAAAAAAGCAAGCTCGACCAGCTGGCGGGCTTTGCCCCCCACCAGGGCGTGATCGCCTTGGCGGCAGAAAAGGAATACTGCACCGTGGAGGACATTCTGGCCATTGCCGAAGAGCGCGGCGAAGCCCCCCTTTTGGTGATCTGCGACGGCGTGACCGACCCCTATAATCTCGGCGCCATCATCCGTTGCGCCGAATGCTGCGGCGCGCACGGTCTGATCATTCCCAAACGCCGCGCGGCGGGTCTGACGCCGCTGGTGACCAAGGCCTCGGCCGGGGCTGTGGAGCATCTTGCCATTGCCAAGGTGTCCAACATCGCCTCCACCGTTGAGCTTTTGAAAAAGAAAGGGGTTTGGACCTTTGCGGCAGAGGCCGGCGGAAGCTCGGTACACGAAACCAATCTCAAAGGCGCCTGCGCCATCGTGATGGGAAGTGAGGGAAACGGCGTTTCCCAGCTGGTTCGCAAAACCTGTGACGGAGTGATCTCGATCCCGATGTACGGAAAAGTCAATTCCTTTAACGTTTCCACGGCAGCGGCAATTCTTTTGGCCGAGGCCGCGCGACAGCATCACGAAGAGTAAAAAAAATAAAATTTGCCCGTGGGCAGAAAGGAGCGCGTAATGAAACCAAAGCAGGATAACGATCGCCAGAGCATTGCCGATCTTCTCAAAAAATTGCAATCCTCGTATCTGGGCGGCGGCCAGAAAGCCGAAAAAAAGGCCAAGCAGGAAACCGACCGTTCGGATGCGGATTTTCAGGAAAAGCTAGCCTCCATGCTTGGAAAGGTGACCGCTCCTTCCGAAAAGGTGTCCAAGGCAAAGCCGAAAGCGGACAAGAAGGCCGCCGAGCCAAAGCCCCACGCTCCCGCAACACCTCCCTCCGCAGAGGATGCAGGAACAGCGCCCGTTGAAGAACGGCTCACGGAAAGCCTCTCTCCCACAGAGATCGAGCCCGAGACGGCGGCTCCCCGGGCTCCTGCGGAACCAACCAAAAAGCCGAAGCGGAAATCCGCCACAACCAAGAAAAAGAGTCCGCCGCGTTCCGCGGACAACCCCTCCGAGGAACATCGCGATGCTCCCGAGGAGCTCGTCCCGTCTCCGCAGGTACAACCCGAAGTGATAATCGAAGAACCCGAGGCTGCGGCCGATGAGCCCGAAGTGATAGTCGAAGAACCCGAGATTGCGGCCGATGAGCCCGAAGCGATAGTCGAAGAACCCGAGGCTGCGGCCGATGAGCCCGAAGTGATAGCCGAAGAACCCGAGGTTGTAGTCGAAGAACCCGAAAAGGCTGAGCAGGCGGAGAAGGAACCCGCGCCTATTCGCATTCCGTCCCCCGCTCCAAAAATCCCATCGATCCGGCCGGTGCCTCCCCCCGCATCCCCTACCGAGCGGGTACATGTCATCAAGCCATCCCCACAACCCAAAGCGCAAGCAAAATCCAAGCCTGCCGCTCCGCGCGATGCCATCGTCATTCGTCCGCCCGCAGACCGTATCGCTGCGTCCGCCGATGCGATCGTCATCCGTCCCCGCGCCGAGAAGCCGCAAAGACCCACTCCACGGGTGGTGCAGGCTTCCGTTTCCGCTCCCCCTATCAAGATTGGAAAGGAGGTTCCGTCCGGGACTTGGGAGATCCCCTCTCCCGATCCGGAAATCACGGTCAAACCGAACATGAATCACGAAGAAATCACCGCCGCAAGCCCTTCTGTTGCGCCTTCGGATGCGGCATCCCCCTCCGGGGAAGTCGAAAAAACCGTCCAGGCCTCCAAAACGGCGGCCAACATAAAAAAGACCGTTGTCCGTGAGCGTGTCTCACTCCCGCAATCCGCGCAGCCGGCTTCCGCCCAAAAAACGCCTGCGCACCGTCATACGGTGCAGTCCCCCTCCCCTGTGGAGGACGACGTACTGGAGGAGGTGCTGGAATCCGCGAACGAATCCGAGCTGATGATCGAGGAGCTTCCCTTCGAGGAGCCTGAGGAGGTTGTGATCCCCACGAAAAAGCCCTCCCTGTTTCAGCGCCGCCGTCAGGAACGGGAGCAGCTGGCCGAGCAGTCCCTCCCCGTCATGGAGGTGATCCAAAAGCGAAGCGGCCTCTCCGAGGAAGATATTGCGCTGATTCTGGAGCTCGGCTATGAAAACGAGCTGGGCAAATTGGTGGGCTACGAAACCCTCAAGCGACTGAAAAACGAGCAGGCTCGCAAGATCGCGCAGCACGAGATCGCCAATTCCCGCACCGCCTTTGGGTATCGTGGCGAGGAGCTGGTGGGAACTCGTCACAAGGATGCCGTAGTCGCCGCCTATCTGCAGGACCGCAAGCGCCTCCTGCTTCGCACCGTGCTCACTGCACTGCTCTCGATCGCACTGTTGCTTCTTGACGTCCCAACCCTGTGGCAGGTCTACTCTATGCCGTTCATAGAGGCATACCCGCTGCTGTTCCCGCTCGTATCCCTGTTGCTGCTCGCAGCAACGGCATTGCTGCATTTCAGCCGTATCCGCGCGGGACTGCGATCGATCTTCCGCTTTGCCGTTACTCCTTACGCGATCTGCGCCGTCCTTCCGCCCGTAGTGTTGCTTTACGATCTCGCCAAGCTTTTTGCCGCATCCCCGATGCTCCCGATCAATTTCTTGACGTCCCTGGTCTTTTTGGCAACCACCGTGTGCGATCTGCTCCGCCTTTCCTGTGAGATGCGCGTGCTGCAGATCCTTCAGACCGAAACGCCCAAATACGTGCTCAGTGAGCCGACTCCGCAAAAGCGAAAGCTCCGGCGCGGAGACAAGATCGTCAAAATCATCAACGACGACCGCGGAGAGCCAACCTATCAGGTAAGCGAATGCTACCGCGTTACCGGCTTCTTCCGCCGCTCCAACGCCCTGCACACCGCGCGCACGCCCCTGATCATTCTGCTTGGCGCCTCCTTTGTGCTGACCGTTGCGCTCGGCTTTGCAACCGCGATCCGTACCTCGTCCCTCTCCTCTGCTCTCTCCGCGGCTGCGGCAACGCTGCTCGCCACCGCGCCGCTCTCGGCGCTCTTCACCTTCTTCTATCCCCTCACGCGCGCCAATCGCCTGCTCTCACAGCAAAAATGTGCGCTGGTGGGAGAGGAATCGGTGGAGGAATACCGCGTGGAAAAAACCGTGATCTTTGCCGACGTTGATCTCTTTACCGCGCAAAAGCGCGCAGAGCTTTCGGTACGCGAGGGATCGGAATTGCGCACGGATCTGCTCCTCACGGGAGCGCTTCTGCGCAAGCTCGGCGGCACCGTGGGTGCACTCGGTAATTCGTCTGCCAACCATCGCACGCCGCCCTCGGTCTCAATTGTGCGCATCCAACACGGCGGTGTAGAAGCAATTGTGGATGGGACCCGTCATCTCTTGATCGGAGACGTTGCCTTCCTTGCCAAAAGCGGTATTCGTGTTCCGGCGGAGAGCACCGATGACAGTCTGCGCCGCACGGAAAGCACCGCGCGGATGTACGTAGCGGTGGACGGGGTACTCAAGCTCCGCTACGAGGTGGAATACCGCGCAAACCCGCAATTTGAAGCCATGATCCGCGATCTGGCGGACCGCAATACCGCGGTGGCGATCCACACCTACGATCCCAACCTCAACAACGCCTTCCTCTGCAACTGCCGTGCCGACACGGCCGAGCCGGTAGAGGTGATTAAGCCCGGCCGCTTTGAAGAGGAAAAGCCGCTCGAGATTGCCGATTCGGGCGCAGTTGCTCTGGGTGCTGCCACGGATCTGATCTACCCGCTTCATGCCGCGCATCACATTGCTCTGGCGCGTCGCTTTGGGTTCCGCATCCAGCTCATTGCCTCACTCGTAGGTGCAGGAGCAATCCTGCTTCTTGCCTTGCTTGGAAAGCTGAGCCTGCTTGGCGTGCTTCCATTGGCCGGCTACCAGATATTCTGGATGCTGGTATCGCTCTTTGCCGCAAATTCCGAGATCAACCGCCAAACGCTTTGCCTGCCGCAAAAAAAAGAACGCGCATAAACGGCTTTTCTGCGCAAGCAAGTAGCCGACTTTGTCGGAAAAACAGATAGAACGTTTTGAAAGGGACATAGAGCACGCGTTTGCAAGCGCGTGCTCCGCAAAAAAGAACCATGATCAAAAATAACCGACCCGGCAGTACCGTTCTCAAATCGGTCTCCAAGCCCGGCAGATACGCGGGCGGAGAATACGGAGAGGTACTCAAAGATAAAACCAAGATCAAAGCGCGATTTGCGTTTTGCTTCCCCGATACCTATGAGATCGGCATGTCCAATCTCGGCGTGCGCCTGCTGTACGGCGCGCTCAACGAGCACGAGGATATCTGGTGCGAGCGCGTCTACGACCCGTGGGTGGACATGCAGGAGCAGATGAAGGAGCACGGTCTGCCGCTGACGGCGCTGGAAAGCGGCGACCCGTTGGCCGAGTTCGACTTCGTTGCCTTCACGCTGCAGTATGAAATGAGCTACACCAACGTGCTCAACATGCTAGACCTTGCCAAGATCCCGCTTCGCACCAAGGACCGCAAAGAGGATGATCCTCTGATCATCGGCGGCGGTCCCTGCGCCTATAACCCCGAGCCGATCGCCGACTTTTTCGACCTGTTCAACATCGGAGAGGGCGAGGATATGCTCCCCTCGATCGTGCGCCTCTACATTCAAATGAAGGACGAAGGCCGTTACACCCGCGCCGCCTTTTTGCACGAGGCCGCGAAAACCATTCCCGGCGTGTACGTTCCCTCGCTTTACACCGTCACCTACAAGCCCGACGGCACGGTCGAGGCCTATACCCCGCTTTATGACGATATTCCCAAGCAGGTGACCAAGCAGATCATCAAGGATCTGGATCAGGTCTATTTCCCCGAAAAGGTGGTCATGCCCTACATCGAAACGGTGCACGACCGCATTATGCTGGAGGTCTATCGCGGCTGTATCCGCGGCTGTCGCTTCTGCCAGGCGGGGATGATCTACCGTCCCGTGCGCGAGAAGAGCCCCGAGGTGCTCAACGCGCAGGCAAAAAGGCTGTTTGATACCACGGGATACGAAGAGATCTCCCTGTCCTCGCTTTCGATCAGCGACTATACCGCGCTGGAACCGCTTTGCGATAAGCTTCTCTCCTGGACCGATGACAACATGGTCTCGCTCTCGCTCCCCTCGCTTCGCGCGGACAGCTTCAGCAAGGAGCTGATGGAGCGCGTGGAATCGGTGCGCTCCTCGTCGCTCACCTTTGCGCCCGAGGCAGGAACCCAACGCCTGCGCGACGTCATCAACAAAAACGTGCGCGAGGAGGACGTTCTCCGCGCGGTACAAGTGGCGTTCGACGCGAAAAAGAACGCCGTGAAGCTCTACTTTATGAACGGTCTGCCCACCGAAACGCTCGAAGACCTCGACGGCATTGCCGCCCTGGCGGACAAAGTGGCCGAGGCCTACTATCAAAACCCCAACCGCAACAAATCGCGTCAGGTGCAGGTCACCATCAGCGTGGCGTGCTTTATTCCCAAGCCCTTTACTCCCTTCCAGTGGGAGGCGCAGGACACCATGGAAATGCTGGCCGAAAAGCAGGCCTACCTCAAAACCAAGATCACCAACCGCCACGTGCGCTATCAGCATCACGACGCCAAGGTCTCGCGTATTGAGGCGGTTCTGGCGCGCGGCGACCGTCGGCTTTCCGACGCGTTGGAGCTTGCCTGCCGCGAAGGCTTCAAGTTTGATGCATGGGACGAGTATTTCGATTACGACAAATGGATCGACGTGCTCACCCGCACGGGGATCGATCCCGCATTCTACGCCAATCGCCAATTCGGACTTGACGAAGTGTTGCCTTGGGACATCATCGATTGCGGTGTCTCCAAGGAATTCTTCCTGCGCGAACGCGCGAAGGCCTACGCCTCCACCACTACCCCCAACTGTCGCGAGGCCTGCAGCGCCTGCGGCGCAAACAAGCTGGGTGGGGTACGCGCGGTCTGCCCGGGCTGCAAGAATACGCCCGCGTCCGACGTAAAACTGCCCGCCCCCGCGCAGCCGCTCCCCGATTGGAAGCCGCTCGAAACACCCAAAACCGTACGGATCAAATTCCGCAAGGTGGGCGATCTGCAATACATCTCGCACCTCGATCTGCAACGCACCGTCGCTCGCGTATTGGTACGCGCCAAGATCCCGATGTGGTATACCCAAGGCTTCAATCCGCACGCAAAGGTGATCTTTGGTCTGCCCCTCTCGGTGGGAACCGAGAGTGAGTGTGAATTTATCGACCTTCGCATCAACCGCGACATCACCCCCGCCGAGGTAAAAGAGCGCCTCAACCGCGAGCTGACGCCCGAAATGCAGATCCTGGAAGCCTACGAGCCAACCTCCACCTTTGCCGACGCGGCGTGGTCGAAGTACGAAATGGCGCTCCGCTTTGACGGCGCCGACGCTATCATGGCACAAAAGCTCCAAGCGCTGTTTGAAACCTCGCCTCTGTGCATGGTGAAAAAAACCAAGTCGGGCGACAAGGAGATCGACATCATCCCGATGATCAAGCAAGTCAAGGCCGTTTACAACGACGCCCATCCCGGCGAGATCCGCATCTCCGCGATCCTTGCCGCCGGCAACACGGTTCACCTCAATCCCGAAATGCTGATCAAAGCTGCCAAGGACCGCCTGGGGATCCTTTCCGGTGATCCCACCAAGGAATCCTACTCGATCCTCCGCACCCACGTCTATCGCACGGACGGCGTGACGGAATTTAAATGAGTTGAAATAAGAATATTTTTTTGCGGGGGAGGGGAAACTTCTTAAGTAAAAGCTTTTAGAGCGTAATATTTTTTGTGGGGAAAACTTTTGGAAAAGTTTTCCCCACACCCCTTTCAAAACTTCTCACAACTATTTTATTATTAAATTAGTTTGTTTCGTGGGCGATAGATAAGCAATTGCTCCCGCTACCATTTTGGGGCCCACGACCCAAAATGGTCCACCAGATAGTTTTTACATGGCATTTTTATGCTTTTACGTTAACGGAGCTTTTGGGGAAAAATTCCCCCAACGTGCAAGCACGTTTTCCCCCGCGCCCCCTCCTCTTCAAGAACTTTCCACGCTTTTTTATTACTAAATTGGTTAGTTTGGTGCGCGTTTTTGGCTCAAATTCCTTCAAAAATCGAAGGTGCAACCGTGGGTTGCTAAATTTTAAAGTATAGTTGGTAGACTTTACATTCCAAACGTGCTATAATAAGAACAACGAAATCACGCGAAGGAGGAATTGTTCTTGAATATGGAATTCAATTTAGGTGAGCATATCTACCAACGCCGTATGGCAAGCAATATGTCACAAACCGATCTGGCGAATGCATTAAACGTTTCCAGGCAGTCGGTCTCCAAATGGGAAAACAACATGGCGGTACCGGATCTGGATAAGCTGGTGAACATGAGCCATCTGTTTGACGTCACCATCGATGAATTGGTGCATGGAGCGCCTCCCCCTCCCCGTCCCGCCACCTCGGCCCCCAAAATCTTCGATTCTGTTTCCACGCGCATCGTGGTGGGAGCGATCATGCTTCTGTTCGGGTTGATCTTCTTCCTTCTTTCGATCTTTTGGGGCAACCACCTCTATTTCGGTGAGGAAGTGGGCGAGCTGATCTCCATGGTCATCACCCTGGTCGGGATTTCTCTGCTCGCCACCCATAATTTCAAAATTTGGACGGCATGTGCAGTAACCTACACCCTTTACGTCACCATCTGCTTCGGACTGTTGCACGTTTCCAGCATTGCAAACTATCTCTTTACCTTTATCATGAGCATCGTGATCCTGGTTTGGTTTATCACGTGGGGCCAGCACGCCGGGCGTACTGACTTCCGTGGGAAATAAATCCAAGGAGGTACCGTTTTTTGCCGGAAGAAATTCTTGAATTGTTACAGGGGATCAATCCTTTCAGCGTGGTCCTTCGCACGTTGCTCTCTCTGCTCCTTGGCGGATGCATCGGGCTGGAACGCGGTTACCATGGGCGTGCGGCGGGATTGCGTACCCATATCCTCGTTTGCCTCGGCGCCTGTATGGCGGCCATGATCGGCGTATTTGCGGTGTGGGAGCTCGGATTTAGTAGTGACCCACTCCGTGTAGGGGCGCAGGTGGTCTCGGGAATCGGATTTTTGGGCGTTGGCACCATCATCGTACAAAACCACTCCCAGGTAACGGGACTGACCACCGCAGCGGCACTTTGGGCCACCGCCTGTGTGGGATTGGCGATCGGGATCGGCTTTTACTCGGCTGCGCTCGTCGCTTTTTTGGCGATCTTCATTACCACCACCCTGTTGATCCGTTTGGAAAAGCACTCCAAAGTTACCGACACCAACGTTTGCTACGTGGAGTTCTCCAACTCCGAGAACGCCAAGCAATTTTGCAAGGAAATGATGCCGTATGCCGCGAAGGTAGACGTCGTCCCCGCGAAAAGCGGAATAGCCGACCACATCGGGCTGGTATTCAAATCCAAAACCAAGCAGGACTACTCCTACATCATTGCACGCTCCGAGGAAAGCCGCGACGTTGTGATCTCGGTGCCCGTACGCTATTAAAAGATAAAAGAACCGCACCTCATGTCAAAATGACATGGGGCGCGGTTTTGTATTTCCTTGCCTGTGCAACAGTTAAAATCTCCCCCAAAGAGCGGAAAGCGCACCTCGGTAATGCCAGGAATTGCCGTTGCGATTCTCTCCGACGCATTCCATTCCAAGCGATTGGATCAGGGATTGCGAGACGGTATTCCGCTTGTGCGCGTAGGCCTCGATCCATCGGGTCTCCCGGGGAACCACCGTTTTCAAAAACCGACACACGCGGTACAAGGCGCGTGTGCGTTGATAGGCTTGTCGCAGTTGGATCTCCTCCACCATGAACACGCCGTTGTTGACGTAATACTGCACGTATCCCGCCAACGCGTTGCCGTCTTGCAGCAGTAAAATTTGCCTCGGTTCCTGTTGCATTGCAGGCAGAACAGCAGACAGCCACTCGGCGCGGTCGGTCTCGTAAGACTCCCCCGAGGGCGCGATTTGGCTCATATTTTCATACAGAAGATCAAACAGGATCGGCAACGTTTCGGCCGCCTTCTGCTTATCCAGAAAAGAGATCGTCATATTCATGCTCCTTGGGTAAAAAGCCGCGGAAAACGACGGGCGTTTTCCGCGGCAGCTTTATAAATGATTGATCAAGCGACCCAATCAGCCCTTGATAGCAGCCTGAGCAGCAGCCAGACGTGCGATCGGAACACGGAAGGGCGAGCAAGATACATAGTCCAGACCAATGCTGTGGCAGAACTCAACGGACGTGGGGTCACCGCCGTGCTCACCGCAGATACCAACGTGGAGGTTGGGATTTACGGGCTTGCCGAGGGTTACTGCCATGTTCATCAGCTTACCAACACCGGTTTGGTCAAGCTTTGCAAAGGGATCGTTCTCGAAGATCTTTGCATCGTAGTAAGCGCCCAGGAACTTTCCTGCGTCGTCGCGGGAGAAGCCGTAGGTCATCTGGGTCAGGTCGTTGGTACCGAAGCAGAAGAAGTCTGCGTTTGCAGCAATCTCATCTGCGGTCAGGCATGCGCGAGGAATCTCGATCATGGTACCAACCTCGTAGTCAAGCTTCACGCCTGCAGCGGCGATCTCAGCGTCAGCAGTCTCAACCACAACGGACTTGACGTACTTCAGCTCCTTCACGTCGCCAACCAGCGGGATCATGATCTCGGGCTTCACCGTCCAGTCGGCGTGTGCCTTCTGTACGTTGATCGCTGCGCGGATCACTGCGGTGGTCTGCATCTTTGCGATCTCGGGGTAGGTAACAGCCAAACGGCATCCGCGGTGACCCATCATGGGGTTGAACTCATGCAGGGACGAGATGATGGTCTTGATCTGCTCCACGGTCTTGCCCTGTGCCTTTGCCAGAGTAGCGATATCCTCTTCGGTGGTGGGAACGAACTCATGGAGAGGCGGATCGAGGAAACGAATGCAAACGGGGTTGCCTTCCAGAGCCTCGTACAGCTTCTCAAAGTCGCCCTGCTGGTAAGGCAGGATCTTTGCCAGAGCAGCTTCTCTCTCTGCAGCGGTATCGGAGCAGATCATTTCACGGAATGCCGCGATTCTGTCTGCCTCGAAGAACATGTGCTCGGTACGGCACAGACCGATACCCTCAGCGCCCAGCTCGCGAGCCTTCTTAGCGTCTGCGGGAGTATCAGCGTTGGTTCTTACCTTCAGGGTACGGAACTCGTCTGCCCAGCCCATGATGGTGCCGAAGTTGCCGGAGATCTCTGCGTCAACGGTGGGAATCAGGCCGTCGTAAATGTTACCGGTAGAACCGTCGATGGAAATATAATCACCCTCGTGGAAGGTCTTGCCTGCCAG
>JAFVOP010000050.1 GCA_017505745.1 Clostridia bacterium | reverse complement strand
TTTCCATGTAAAAACTATCTTGTGGACCATTTTGGGAAGCGGACCCAAAATGGTAGCGAGAGCATCGCGGCTATACCGTTTAGAGCGAACATCAGTTGCCGCTACGGCAATTTGAGCGTTGCTCAAATTGAGAAGCGAAGCGAAACGCGCACGAAGGCAAATAATTTAGTAATCAAAAATGCTTTGAAAGTTCTTGAAAGGGGTCTGGGGGAAACTTCTTACAAGAAGTTTCCCCCAGAAAACATTACGCTAACAAAGCTTATGCTCCAAAAGTTTTCCCCACAAAGACATTCGATCTTATTTCACCAAATAGCAGTAGTCCATAATGACGTTGCCCTTTTCGTCGGGGGTGGTATAACGCGGGCAAACGCAGTTTTCAAAGGACCAAACGCCCCCGTTTTCGTCACGCCATAGCTTCATTTCCGCCGCTTTTACCGCTTCTTTGCAGCCTTTGGTGTTGTGTACTTCTTTTTCGCTTCCGTAGATCCAACAGGTGCCCAAAGCAAGGTTTGCAAAGTCCACGAAGGAAAAGCCGTTCGGCACAGGGGTTTCTGCGGGAGCAAACATCCCGATCCAGTATTCGAAGGGTTGCTCCTTTGCGCGGCGTTCAAGTCCCACGTAGCCACCGCCGTTCTCCCAAATTTTAAGAATGGCCTCCGTGCCGCCCATTGCCTGTTCGATCACGTCAAACCATCCGTTTGCAAACCACTCCCCCCACATAGGACCAAATCCGGGATATTTCTTTCCGATGAAGCGCATCGAAGGAATTTCCTCGCGAAAGGTTTTGATAATTTCTGCCATACTGTTTGTCCTGTTTTTGTTGTAAAAACATCCTTTCTTCTTTTTTGAGGCTATATTTTCACCAACGGCACATAGATCCGCTCAGAGTATTTTCGGCTTTTTTCCACGTAGCTTTCCAGCTCATAGCCCTCTGCTCTGCGGTATCCGCTATTCGGGATCCAATCTTTGTATATCCAATCCCACGTAGCGCGAATTGTCGCAACAAAATCGTGTTGACCTGTGGGAACCGTATCAAATATTGCATACAAGCCGCCCGCAATCCGGATACGTTCCGTTCCGCTCACGTCCCCCTTTGCTTCTTCTGCGCGAATACCGATGTAGTAATCCAACCGTTTGGTTTTTGGGTTCCACCGCATGGCGCCGAAATCCTCCACCGTGGCACCGCCCGAAAGCCGCAACGATCGTTTTTCCGCATTATACTGATTCCAAAAATGCGGAGGCGCGTCTCCCTCAAAGGAATAGGCAAGCAAAGTAAAATCCGAAAGATACCCCATTGATACCTCGGGACGAACGTCCGAGGGCTCCGGTTCAAAGGGCTCAAACAATCGAAGGCTGCAGTTTGCCGTGCGAAATTCAGTCGGCAAAATACGGTGTTCTTTTTTGAAGGCACGGGTGAAATTCTCTTTGGAATTGAAGCCATACTCAAATGCAATATCCGACATAGGTCTGGTACTTTCCCCGATATGCCGGACGATTTCTGAAATGCGGCGTTTTCGAATATAGTCGGCAGGAGTCAGACGAACCACCTGACGAAACAAGCGTAGAAAATGATATTCGGAATATCCCGCGATCTGCGCCAGCGTTGCATTGTCCAGCACTCCCTGCCGATCGTCCTTCAGGTGCTCCTCAATATAGTCCAACACCCGTTTCATGTGTGTCTGTATCATCTCTGCCTCACCTCGACTATATTGTATCATGCTCGCGGCTTGCAGGATTGATAAAAATTGCGGTTTTTGTTTCATTTTTGGCTTTTTTCGGCGAAATTCATCGCAAAAATCAGCGTTTGATCAGATCCTTCACGATCTCCCCGGCCATGATCAGACCGGCAACCGAGGGCACAAAGGAAAGCGAGCCCGGCGGGGTACGGGTTCCCGTCTCGTCCGTTTCGTCTGGAAGGAGAGGTTTTGTAGCAGGCTCATCGGAAAAGACCACCTTCAGGTGTTGGATCCCGCGCGCCTTCAACTCACGGCGCATCACGCGCGCCAGGGGGCATCCTGCGGTCTTGAACAGATCGGTCACGGAAAAACGGGTGGGATCCAGCTTGTTTCCCGTCCCCATCGAGGCGATCAGCGGCACACCCTCGCGCTCGGCGCGTACGGCCAGCTCGATCTTCGCGGATACCGTATCCACCGCGTCCGCAACGTAACTGTACACACGCAACGGGTATTGATCGGCGTTTTCGGGCAGATAAAAGACTTCGTGCGCCGTAAAACGGCAAGTGGGATTGATATCCAGGATCCGCTCACGCATGACCTCCACCTTGGGTCTCCCCACCGTGGAATGCAGGGCAATGATCTGGCGGTTGATGTTGGAAAGAGAAACGGTGTCGCTGTCAAACAGATCGATCGCGCCTATGCCCGCGCGCGCCAAGGCCTCGCATACGTAGCCTCCCACGCCGCCAACGCCAAATACTGCCACACGCGCCATGCGGAGCCTTTCCATCGCCTGTGCGCCGAGCAGCATCTCGGTGCGTATGGTCTCTTCATTTTGCATATTCTTCCCTCCCCTCGGGATTCTTCCTTCCCAGTATAACAGAAAATCATCTTTTTTGCAAGACCTTCTTTACAAATCGGCGCAAGAGTTGTATAATATAGAGGTATCAACCACGAAAGGGAAAACCCACATGAATGAAAATCAAGCATCGGCTCTACAAGAAAGCTGTATTTCTTCCGAATTGATCTATGACGGAAAAGTAGTACGTTTGTATGTAGATCAGGTCCGTCTGCCCAACGGCGCCTCCTCGATCCGCGAATACGTTCGCCACATTGGCGCGGTTGCCGTGCTACCGCTCACCGACGAGGGCGACGTGATCTGCGTGCGTCAATACCGCTACGCCCACGGCCGTCTCATGACCGAGATCCCTGCGGGAAAGCTGGACAGCACCACCGAGGACCACGTAGAGGCCGCTTTGCGCGAATTGCGCGAGGAGACCGGCGCACGCTGCAAAACGCTGACCTATCTGGGACTCTACCGCTCCACGCCCGCAATTTTGGATGAGAAGATCGATCTCTACCTTGCCGAGGGGCTGACCTTTGGCGAAACCGATCCCGACGACGATGAATTTCTCGAATCCTTCCGTGTTCCGCTTGCCGATCTGGTGGATCAGGTGATGGCGGGAGAGATCACCGACGGAAAAACGCAGGTGGCGGTCCTGAAAGCCAATGAGATCCTGCGCCGCCGCGCAGAGGCAGCAAAGAAAGGATAAGCACATGACCAAACGAAACGTAAATATTACCATCAGCACCTCCCGCATTGAGGTCCCGGAGGAGCTGCTTGACGATGCGGCAAGCCCCACGGACGCTCCCTTTGATTGCTTGCACACCCGAATGCCTGAGCCCACACACCTGATGGTGGAAGGACGGCTTGTCACCTCCCCCTCGCGCGTGGAGCTGGTGTATGAGGAAGGCGAACTCACGGGCATGGAGGGCTCGGTCACCTCGGTTGGATTCGAGCGGAACAACCCGGGGCTGGTCTCTATGATCCGCACGGGAACGGTGGAGACCGCCCTGATCTTTGAGCAGGGAAAGCGACACATCAGTGTGTATGATACGCCGATCTCCAGCTTTGAGGTCTGCGTACAGACGTTGCGCGTGGAAAACCGCCTGCTGCGTGACGGCATCCTCCAACTGGACTATCTGATCGAGATCCACGGCGCGCAAGCCGAGCATTGCCGCATGACGATCGCGGCACGAAGCGCCACGGCGTGGGAACAGCTTTCCTGACACACATTTCAACCAAAAACCGCAAAGCAAAACGTCTTTTTCAAGAAAAGACGCATGCTCTGCGGTTTTTCTGTCTGTATGAACTCTTTATAAAACCGATCAGCCTCCGTTTTCCCGCAATTCGGACACAAGCTGAACGTAAAATTCGCGAGCATCAAAATCGGGAAGATCCTTGCGGTTGAGATCGATCACATCACCGTGTGAGATCCCCCGTTTGGCGGTGGTTGTTAGCAGGATGTACCGATTGCCCCATCGCAAGGAGGATTCTCCCACCAATCCATCGTTTGGTCCGTCAAAATATTTTACCAGATGATATGAAAAATTCAGAGGAAATTGCCCGCCCGTCGCTTTGGAAAGAACCGAGCCAACACTTTGGCAAATCACGTCGTCCGGCAAAGGCATTTCGGCATCCAATACGCGGCAACGCTCTGCCGTCAGGTCTCCCACCGCCGCCAAAAAATCGGGGTTCTCCTCTCCAAAGCACAACAGCGCACGCCGATATGCGGCGGCAACGCCGTTTCGCATCTTTTTGGGAGCGCGTGCAAGCAAATAATCGGCAAACTCGCAACCGCGGTGTGGAGTATTAATCGTCGTCAACGAAGCGACGTACGGAGCGACGTTGCAATGTGCCAACGCCCAGCGGCAATCCAAGCCGCCTTTGGAATGCGCGATGACATGGAGCTTTTCACAGCCGGTCTCTTTGATAATCTCCCGGATCCGCGCGGCGATTTCCTCTCCGCTATCCGCCACCGACAACGCCGATTGGTGGTTTCCGTAATAGATTTTCGCTCCATTGCGCTCCAATTCCGCAGGGATTCGCCCCCAGTAATTGAAATAACGGCTATCGCGGAAGAAAACGCCATGCACAAGCAAAATCGGATACCGCGTTGCGCAAACACGAAGATCGGCGCGGGCGCGGTTGACTGCATTCTTTTCGGCTTTCACCTTCAGCTCCCGATCCACCGTGTGAATAAGCAGGATCAGCACGATCAGATTTGCCACGGGGATCATTCCAAACGCAACGCCAAGGATCCGCAAACCGATCCCCAACTGCACCGACGTAGCGTAAACCGTCAGAATCCCGAACCAAAAAACAACCGCCTCCAGCAAGACGCAAACACCCACGCCGAGAAGCCACGGCTTCCACTCCTCGGGAAGCATCCGAAAAGCCAATCCGATCCAAACGGTACCCGAAAGCACGGCAGAGGCCAAAAATGCAATCAACGCCGCATTGCCAAGAGCCGAAAACGCCGACCGCACACTTTCCAACCGTTGTTTCGCCCTCAAAAAGCAAAGAGCCGCAAAAAGCAAAACCGTGGCGAGGGAAGCTATGGAAACTCCTACGGGAATCATCCCCCACGGCTTACAGTGGATCGCCAAAAACAACGGGATGCCGCTCAAAACAGCCGCCAAACGTCTCAAAGTATCTCTCCTTTCCGCATTCTTATCAAAAAACAACTTGAGGGAAACCTTTTCCAGTTTCCCTCAAATTTGATCAGCCCAACCAGCGATACAGCTGTCTGCGGCGTCTTTCCTGTTTTCTGTACTGCGAATTGGTAGAGATCGCAGCCACCGCGATACATGTAACAGCAACCGGAACCACAACCTTTGCCACCTTTTTCACGGTTTCCAGGTTGATCTTTGCGGGAGCCTTGCGCGCCACGCGCTCTCTTTCCTTACAGTTGATCGATTGCGGGATCTGCACCTTGAGCGCGCCCGCGAACGAGCCCTCAACCACGGTTCCCGCACGGATCAGCTCCACGGCGCAATCGGGGTTCTCGTACATGACCTTCTCTTGGGCTTCCTTGCGTGCCCAAGCGGCGGCTCTGCAGAACAAATACACGGAAATCAACACGAACACCAAGGCAACGCCACCAATGATCGCGAGATATTCCCACTCAAACTTGATTCCCTTCACCGCGGGGATCAGGAGAATACCGTATACGCAGCTTGCCAAAGCGCAAAGCACCAATCCAATCCCCAGGATCAGCTTTGCATCGCTGCGATATCTGACAGATTTCAACATCAAACTTTCCTCCTAAACGGATCCTATCCGGTGGCACTTAGCCCAACCAGTTGAAGAATTCCTTGCGGACAGCCGCCGAACGACGCTCTGCCGCTCTTCTCTTCTTGGCAGACGAAAGTGCTGCAGCAGCCACAACGGCCGTGCAAACGGTTGCAACCGGCACGATCTTATGTACGTTCTTCTTCACAGCCTCCGGAACCTCGGGCACCTTTACCGAGCCAAAGAGCCTCTTTTTCGGATGCGCGATCGCAAAATCCTTTTCGGTTTCCTTCGAATAAGCCTCGCTCATGGCATTGAGATGTGCAGATGCCAGCAGCTCTGCCTGCTTCTGTCTTGCAAGCTCCTCCTCGGCCAGGCGGATCTCTTCTTCCTTCTCTTCTGCCAAACGTCTGTAATTATTTGCGGAATGACCAATCAGGAGCGCAACGATCAGGAAAATAACCGCTGCCACACCGGTAATTGCAAGATACATCCACTCAAACGGCAGGTTGAGCGTCTCCACCTGCGCCAGAAGCAGATAGATAAACGAGCCTACAAAGCACGAGAAGATACCAACAAAGCCCACCAATCGGGAGATCAGGCTCACACGCTTTGCCTTTGCGCGGTAATTGTATCCAATCTCTCTTTCCTCTTCCAGAGGATCGGGATCAAACTCCAGCTCCAGCTCTTCTGCCAGTGCATCCAACTCATCCGCAAGCTTACGCGCCTCACATTCCTGAAGCTCATCCTTCTTGATGCGCTTCTGAATCACTACCTTTTGCAGCAACGCGCGACATCTGTCGGCCTGTTGGATCAAGCCCTTTTCCTTTGCCGCGCAAAGCTTCTCGGTCAAAAGGGTCTCCTTTTCCTCCAGCTCGGCAATGGTTGCGCGCAGTTCTTCCAGCATTTCTTCGGTTACGGAAACAAGCTCCGGCTCGTTGGTCACGGGCTCTTCGGCTTGTTGTAACATTTTGTCAGCCATTTTGATTCCTCCGCTTAAATCTTATCACCAATCGTTTTGGTATACTACATATATCATACCATGAAAAGCGTGCCATGTCAACAGCACACCGCAATTTTTTTCAAAAAAATCCGAAAAAAATCCGACAAAAAGCGCCTTTTAAATGCCTTGAAGTGCATAAATGACGTGCTCCAAAGCGTTCAGCTTTTTCATTTTTCCTTCCACCGTGCCCTTTGACGGCAACCGGATCAGGGCCTCCATACCCACGTGCGGCGCGATGCCGCTCCGCGGCGGCGTGACCTGAATCTCCACGCCTCCGAATTTCTGCGTCAGCGTTTCCATCATTTCCTGCACCGATTCCACGCGATCGATCTCCAAATACACAAACATACGCTGCCGCTTGCGAGTTAAACGGAATTCCATTTTGGATACGACCGTAAAGGCGATCATCACCATAAATACCGTTACGAATGCGGCCTCATACAAACCGTATCCTACTGCCAGACCGATCGCCGCCGTTGCCCAAAGGCCTGCCGCCGTGGTCAGTCCCGAAACCCGGGAATTTCCCTTTTTCACAAGAATCGTTCCTGCACCGAGAAAGCCGACGCCGCTCATGACCTGCGCGCCGGTTCTCTGCGCATCCGAGGAAAGCCCCATCTCAATGCACAAAAAGGCACCGATCAAGGCGCTCAGGGCAGCGCCAAGACAAACCAGCATGTGCGTGCGCATTCCCGCAGCGCGCCCATGAAATTCACGTTCAAGACCAACCAGGCCGCCGGCAATTGCAGCGAGAAGCACGCGGATCACCATGGTAATAACGTTCAGGTCGCTCAAAAACGCGCGCACCTCTTGCAGAAATTCCAAAACAACTTCCATTTGTTCTCCTCCTTCAAAAAATTGAAAAAGCAAAAAACAAATTTCCAACGCTGCGGAAATTTGCCGTTTGCTTTTTTGTTCTATAATGCCTAAATTATACCACCGATTGCAGCTTTTGTCAAGTCTTTTTTCGTTTTTAACCGACGCTTCCTCGACTGTTCCTGCCAAAAGTCATCAGAACCAATGCCTTGCCATACGGATCAACCGTATCAAAAGCGCCAACAGGATCCATACGAGCGAAACCGCAAGCACTACGGTAAACAAGGCCAACACCCGCACGTTCAAAAGGGTGAGCGCGGAGAGGATCGCCGTGTTCCGGTGCAAAAGATAGGTGAGCGTTCCAAATATCAGGGTAAGACCCAGATAGAGCGGCAATGCACTGAGCGCCGACTTGACGTCCTGCCAGCTCAGGGAGATGTGAAGAGAGACCGACAGGAGAACCAATACCCCAATCAAGGATCGAAGCCAATCGGTCAGAAAAGCGCGCGGAATCGACCCAAGGAGCGTCAGAGAGCACCCCAAGGCCTCCCACAAGCCCTCGGCTTGCGCAACGGAGCGGGAAAGAGTGAGATAGTCAGCCCATTGTGACGGAAAGCAGAGCCACAGAGTCAAAACCGTTACGCCAAGTCCGCTGAAAAGCGGTCCCACGGCAATAAAAAGGTTCCCCAGCCTTGCCCAAGGGTTACGGAGGTGATAGGTATGCTCTACAAAGCCGTACATACCGTTTCTCGCACGCGGCGACCAGAGGCGAACGCGTTGGATCCGATGCCCGAACAGCAAGCACATCGCCGCATGTCCCAATTCATGGACAGGCGTTCCGATGACGGCCGTGATATCAAACACAGAATCGGAGCGGCTTCCCCAAAGCGCGGAAAAAAGCACAGCGCAAAGGCGCACGGCAAGACCGCACAAAAAAAGTGTTCCCAAGGTCAGCCCCAAAAGGCCTCCGAGATAGGTAAACCAACCTGCAAGCTGTTCTCCCATGTTTTCCCCCTCCTTCGTTTTCCTGTCCTCTATTGTATCATATTCCCGTTTCCGTGTCAAGGTAGCATACAAAATCCAAACAAAGAAAAAGAAAGACGCAAAGCCTTTGCTTTTGCGCCTCACGTCTCTCTTTTTTCGAGCTTCGTTGAAACAAAAATCAATCCGGACAAACGTTGATTGCTCTCAGCTTGTCACTGTTTTTCGGATCGGGCTCGGTATCAAACGTTACCTTCTGCCCTTCTGCCAAGGTTTTGAATCCCTCTACCTGGATCGCCGAAAAATGAACGAACACATCCTCGCCGCCTCCCTCGTTGGAGATAAAACCGTAACCTTTTTCTGCATTGAACCACTTCACTGTACCTTTATTCACTTCGGGTACCTCCGTCAATTAGTATAAAATGTGTACCCGGAAAAAAAATTAGGCTCTACGGACGTGCAATTGTTTTCACAATTCGCTGATCGGTAGAGCCTAAAGGATCATTTCGAATACGTATGCAGTATATCACAAACTGTCAAAAAAGTCAAGTGTTTTTTAGAAAAAAGTAAAAATTTGGATATATAAAACAAGGCAGAAGCGAAATTTGAGGTTTTTTGCAAACAAAAATAAGTCAAATTGCACAACATACTGCCTTTTGCTTTGGCAAGGATTGTGTTTTTGCTCGCTTGACAAGCTACTGTTTTTTTTATATAATAATAGTTAAAGCGATTTTATTAGAAGAATCGTGTGAAGAGTAAAGGCATAGGCGTTGGAGAAACATCCTTTAGTGCCGACCGAACGGGGAGTTGTCGGGCGGACGAAAAGAGCGGTGAGGAATTCCCTTTCCGGTTCTTGCGGTTTATGCTTTGCATCCCGCTTCATCAGGCCGATCGGAGAGCCTAACGGCATACGTGTCGTTGCTTTGTCACCTCCTTTTCTGCCTATGGGTGGAAAAAAGGAGGTATTTTTATGAAAAAAAAGGCACCTGTTTTCCGAAGCATCCGTATCCTTACGTTGGCCGCCATGCTCACCGCGATCAGCGTGATCATCGGAATCTTTTGCAAGAGCTTCCTCAATTTCGGAAACGGACTCTTTCGGATCACGTTTGAAAACCTGCCCGTCATTCTCTCGGGAATCCTGTTCGGTCCCATCGTGGGCGGATTGGTGGGAATTGCTACCGACTTGATCAGCTATCTGCTCTCCCCTCAAATCTATCCCCCCAACCTCGTCGTTACGGCGGGCGCGTTTCTGATCGGATTTTTCTCCGGTCTTCTTGCGCGCATTCCCATAAAGCATCCGTCGGCGCGGATCCTGCTCTGCACGTCCGTTTCCCATTTGGTTGGCTCGATCGTGGTAAAATCCTTTGGACTTTATCAATTCTACGGCATCCTGGTTCTTTGGCGTATCCCCGTTTATTTCGCGATCATCCTCATCGAATCCCTTCTCCTCTGCATTCTGCTCGGCAGAAAAAGTTTTCAACGACTGATAGGAAATATTTAGGAGGTCTTATGACTTACCGCGAAGCCCTTGATTACATTCATAATATCAACTGGTGTTTTTGCAAGCCCGGGCTGGAGCGCATTCGTGAGCTTTGTGAAAAGCTGGGGCATCCCGAGCGCGAGCTTCCCGTGATCCACGTGGCCGGAACCAACGGAAAAGGCAGCGTTTGTGCCATGCTCGATTCGATCCTTCGTGCGTCCGGCCGCCGCGTGGGGCTTTACACCTCGCCCTATATCCGTTGCTTCAACGAGCGCATGCAGGTGGACGGCAAGCCGATCGCAGACGAGGAGCTGGTGGAGCTGACCGAATACGTTCGTCCGATCGCAGACGCCATGACCGATAAGCCCACCGAATTTGAGCTGATTACCGCCATTGCGTTTGAGTATTTTCGCCGCAAGCATTGCGACGTTGTGATTCTGGAGGTTGGGCTCGGAGGCAGACTCGATTCCACCAATATCATCGAGCATCCGCTCCTTTCAATTATCACCGACATTGATTTTGACCATACCTCCTTGCTTGGCAATACCATTCAGGCCATCGCCGCCGAAAAAGCGGGGATCATCAAGGAGGGGCGCCCTTGCCTGTTCGGCGGGCGCGACAGCTCGGCATGCCGCACCATCCGCGCCATTGCCGCAAAGCGAAATGCCCCCTTTTATACCGTTGACCGCAGCGACTACCGCGTGGTGGATATGACGCTGGATGGAACCACCTTTGATTTTGATCATTATATGGGGATCAAATTGCCCCTGCTCGGCACGTATCAGCCCTTTAATGCAGCGATCGTATTGAACGCGCTCCGCATTCTGGAGGAGCGCGAAGGCATAACCGGCACCGAGGAGCAAATGCGCCGCGGACTGGAGGCGGTTCGTTGGCCCGCGCGCTTTGAACTACTCAGCCGCGACCCGATCATTCTCTACGACGGCGGACACAACCCACAAGGCGTTTCGGCGGCCGTCAAAAGCATCGGAACCTACTTCCCCGAGCAAAAGGTCAACCTGCTCACCGCTGTGATGCGCGATAAGGACTACGACGAGATGATCGAACAGCTCAAGCCCGTCACTGCGCACGCCTTCACCGCGCACCTGGAGGACAATCCCCGCGCTTTGCGCGCCGAGGACTATGCGGCCACCTTTACCAGCCACAAGATCCCTGCCACGGCACACGCCACGGTGAAGGACGCCATGCAGGCGGCGATCGAGGCCAGCCGAAAAGAGAACCGTCCGCTCGTTTGCCTCGGTTCCCTCTACCTCTACAACGCGGCGGTAGACGCCTTGGAAGAATTACAGTAACGGAAAAAGCAGAAAAACAGGCAGTTGCAAGTTCGCAACTGCCTGTTTTTTATATTTTGCCGCTCCGCTCCCGTTTGGCGAGCAAATGAATCGGCAAAAAGATCAGAAACGCACCGAGACATACTACGGGGATGTATAAGAGCGTGCTGACGTACCAACCGAAGTTCTGCGCGATCTGTTTGAAGACGATCAAAGAGGACTCCTTGGGTCCCACGAAGAACATGTTGATCGATCCGCCCGAAGCCTCCCAGAACAAGAGATTGATGCAGAACGCGATGCCACAGAGCACCAAAAAATTAAGAGATGCCAATCGATAGTCCTGCATCGTTTTCCCACCGCGGTTGGAAAAGACCAAATACAGGCCGATAAAGACCAGCGTCATATGCCAAATAAACGCGTGCAGAGTCAAGGTCCAATAGGAATGGATGATCCCGGACGGCTCGATAAACGCCATTGCGCCGCCGAGCAAATTATAGATCATCATAAAGCTATACATGCTCTTTTGCACCTTTCCTTTTCGCAAAAGCGGAGCAAGGATGCACAGATACATCGGTACGCTGCACATCTGAAATGGAAAGATCCACCATTGATAGCTGTTATTGCCGATGTAGAAATAATAGAACAACTGCTTATAGATCTCACAAACCAGCAAAAACACCCCCGTACCGATCAGCACGGCGCGATTTCCGCGATCCCCGATCTTCCGGAGCTTCCACGCAAGCCACACGCACGCCGCCACACCAAACAGCGTAAACAACAAATGAAACGCCCCGTAAGCCTTGGGGGGAGTCATCGTCCAGGCAGTGGAAGAAATGATCCCATCCAACCAATTCCAAAAAGCATTCATAGCCTCGTCCTCCCGAAAAATCCCGTTTTTTCTGCAAAAAACGGGAGAATCCATCTCCATTATATCCGATACAACCGAAATTGTCAAGAAAAACTTCGCCAACAGATCTTAACGCTCCGTTGGCGTGAAAATATAAAATTTTTCAGATCAAAACGATCTTGTGGAGAATTCAAGATCGCGATCCATGAATTCCGGCGAGAGCTACTGTGTATTTAAAGTGCACTACGGTAAACAATTTAGCAAAAAATGTGTTGAAAGTTCTTGAAAGGGGTGTGGGGAAAACTTCTTCCAAGAAGTTTTCCCCACAAAATAAAAACCCAAAATAATCATTCCAACTCAAACGCGCCGGTGTAAAGCTGGTAGTACTGTCCCTTTTCGGCAATCAGCTTTTCGTGGCTTCCGCGTTCGATGATGCGGCCGTGGTCGAGCACCATGATCACGTCGGAGTTGCGGACCGTGGAAAGACGGTGCGCGATGACAAACACGGTCCTTCCTTTCATCAAAGCGTCCATTCCCTTTTGCACGATGGCCTCGGTACGCGTATCGATCGAGGAGGTCGCCTCGTCCAGGATCATCACAGGAGGATCGGCAACCGCGGCGCGCGCGATGGCGATCAGCTGGCGCTGGCCCTGCGAAAGGTTGGCGCCGTTGTTGGTCAGCTCGGTCTCATATCCCCCGGGCAGACGCGTGATGAAATCGTCGGCTCCCGCCAGCTTTGCCGCGCGGATGCATTCTTCGTCGGTTGCATCCAGATTTCCGTAGCGGATGTTTTCCATCACCGTGCCGGTAAACAGGTTGGTCTCCTGCAGCACGATGCCGAGTGAACGCCGCAGATCGGATTTTTTAATCTTGTTGATATTGATGCCGTCGTAACGGATCTTTCCGTCGGCAATATCATAGAAGCGATTGATCAGATTGGTGATCGTTGTTTTTCCGGCTCCCGTGGCACCAACAAACGCCACCTTTTGCCCAGGCTCGGTGTAAACCGAGACATCACGTAGCACCGGTTTCCCCTCTTCATAGGCAAAATCCACCTCGGTCATGCGCACGTCCCCACGCAA
>JAFVOP010000049.1 GCA_017505745.1 Clostridia bacterium | reverse complement strand
CTTTTTAAATTTTTCGCACTTGTTTGATTGCTAAATTACCTCATTTTGCTTTTTATGGAATTTCAAAGGAAAAGATCGATGATGAAAAAAATTCTTACTCCGCAGGCGGTGGAAACACTGCTTGGTTGGTACCGCGCCAACCGCCGCGATCTGCCGTGGCGGCACACAAGCGACCCTTATCACATCTGGCTCTCGGAGATCATGCTCCAGCAAACGCGCGTAGAGGCCGTCAAGCCCTATTACGCGCGCTTTTTGGAGACCTGTCCCACGGTGGAATCCCTTGCGGCGCTCCCCGAGGAAAAGCTCTTAAAACTCTGGGAGGGCCTTGGATACTACAGCCGCGCGCGGAATCTGCAAAAGGCGGCGCGCACGGTGGTGGAGCAGTACGGTGGAAAAATGCCCGCCTCCTTTGAAGAGCTCCGCCGTCTTTGCGGTATCGGGGACTACACTGCGGGCGCGATCGCCTCGATTGCCTTTGGCATCCGCGTGCCTGCCGTGGACGGCAACGTGTTGCGCGTGCTGGCGCGCTTACAGGGCTCCCATGACGACATCACGCAACAAGCCACCAAAAACGCCTGGCGCGAAGCACTGGCAGAGGTGGTCCCCGAGGCGGCCGGCGACTTCACCCAAAGCCTGATCGAGCTGGGTGCTACGGTCTGCGTGCCGAACGGAGAAGCCAAATGCGCCGTTTGTCCGTTGGCGTCGGTCTGCGCGGCGGCAAAAGAGCATCTGACCGACGAGATCCCCGTGCGCGCGTCCAAAAAGCCTCGGCGGATCGAGCAACGCACGGTTTTGCTCATCCGCGACGGCGACCGCACCGCGCTTCGGAAGCGTCCGCCCACGGGACTGCTCGCAGGGCTCTTTGAGCTGCCCAACGTTTTGGGGCATCTGGACGAGGACGCCCTGCCCGCCTATATCCGTTCGATCGGTTTTGAGCCGCTGAAAATCGAGCGTCTGGATGACGCCAAGCATATCTTCAGCCACATCGAGTGGCATATGATCGCCTATGACGTGCGCATCACGCCCGAATTCGACGGCTTTCACGGTACCTCCGGCATGCTCCTCGTCCAAAACGACGACCTGCACGCCAACTACGCCATTCCGTCCGCCTTTGCGGCCTACAAGAAGTATTTGTAATCGGTTTTAGAAAAAAACACCGATCACGCGGAACAGCAGAATCATAGAAAGAAAGGGACGCATCCGCGTCCCTTTCTTTCCGTATATGAAACAACTGACAAAATTCGTATTTTACGTCCGCTTTCTCGCGCCGTTGATACCAATGTAGATCGCAATCAAGGCAAGCACCGTGACACCGAGAATGAGATACATGGTAGAAACAGGGACTGCGCGGTCAAAAAAGTACAGATTGCAATCCAGGGCATCCTTGAGTTCCTTCATGGCTTCGGCCGGTATGCCTTCGGCTTGCATTTCCTCCAAAACGCCTCTCATGGCATGATTCCGAATGAGCGAGGTGCCGTAGGTGCCCGGCAAAAAGGAGATTACGGTTTGCAGACCCTCTCCAAACGAGGAGATCGGCATGTAGGCCCCACAAAGGAATCCGTAGCCCGAGCTAACGATGGTTCCCACAGCCGAGATCTGCCCCTGTGTGGATAGAAACAGGTTGATGATCGAGGAGAGCGCGGTGCCAAACAGAACCAGCAAAAGGACGTCCAAAAACAGGCAGAGAACGTCGGAAAGGGAGAAATACCACCCCACGGTTGCCACGTAACCCAGGCAAAGCGCCGTTCCCAAAAAGCAGATCGTCAGCGTGGAAAGCAGCGTTGCGAGATAATAGCTGAGAGAAAGTGTTGCAGAAGAGACAGTGGAGATGCGAAGGTCCCGAATGACACCGTTTGCCTTGTCCTGTACCATCAAAAAATTGGAGCAAAACGCTACCGTCACGCAAGAAACAGCCAGCAGAGAAGAGATCAGCTGACCGCCAACCAGTCCCTCAATCAGATCTTCCGAGATCGGGATCCCTTGCGGCAGGTTGGCCGTAAAGCTATCGCGGTAGACGTTTCCGAGGAAGGTGGCGTAGAGGACGAGCAAAATGGCAGGCGTGATCAGCGCCGTAAAAAACATTCCTTTGTCCTTGAAAAAAAGCTTGACGTTCCGTTTGATCAATGCCGATAAAACAGTCATGCTTGCCTTCCTCCTTCCAGTTGCTTGCCCGTAACGGCGAGAAATACGTCGTCCATCCGTCCCTTGGTGATCTCATAGTCGCGGAATACCTGCGGATGGCGCACGATGAGATCGGTTGCCGCTTGGGTGTTGGGAACCGACAACACGTAGGCATCCCGAAGCGGACGGTATGGGATCTTCATCGCCTGTACAACCGATTCGTCCACTCCGTAAAGCGTGATAAAATCCCCCGTATATGCATTTTTCAGTGCTAAAGGTGTCCCCTCGGCGGCGATTTTACCGCTGTCCAGAATCACTACATAATCGGCGTCCGCAGCCTCCTCCATGTAATGCGTGGTGAGAAACACGGTCATGCCCTCGTTTGCCCGAAGATCGGAGACCACGCGCCAGATCAGAGCTCTGGTTTGCGGATCCAATCCCGTGGTGGGCTCGTCCAGAATCAGGATTCTCGGCTTGTGAAGCAAGGCACGCGCGATGTCGATGCGGCGACGCTGGCCGCCCGATAGCTTTCCCACCGTGCGCTTCAGAAGTGTTTCAAAGTCCAGTCGCTTTGCAAGATCACTCAGCCTTTGGCGGAACGCTGCTCCCGTGATGCCGTAGAGCGCGGCGCGGCTTTCCAGATTTTCGGTCACGCTCAACGCCGAATCCAGCAGCGAGGCTTGAAAAACCACACCCAGATCGCGCTTGACGCGGTTGGCATTTTGTTCGGGGTCTTGTCCGTTGATCCGAATCTGCCCACCGTCCTTGGCGAGCTGACCGCAAAGGATATGGATGGTGGTGGATTTTCCGGCTCCGTTGACTCCGAGAAAAGCAAATAACTCTCCCGTTTTGACACGAAAGCTCAGATCGTTGACGGCCCGAATGTCTCCAAATGCCTTACTCAAATGTTGTATTTCGATGATGTTTTCCATATGACCTCCTTCTTCGGGTTCTTTGTATTTTTATTTTATCACAAAACAGACGTCTTTGCAAGTGCTTTTTGTATGCGGTCGATTTTCGGAGTTGTTCGGCAGGAGCTTTTCTTCGGAAGAATCTGACAATTTTTTGCAAACTATTTCCATTCATATTTCGATTTTGGCGGTGAAGAATAATAGCAGAGTCGCGGAAACGCGCTCAATGATATAGATAAAACGAGCGGCGACGAAAATTGTGTAGCAGGTTCCTTCCGAACGGTTACATAGTTTTACGAACCGTTCAGAACAGGAGAAAACAATGGCAAGCAACAAGACCCTTGTTCCCGAGGCAAAGGAAGCTCTCGAGAGATTCAAGATGGAAGCTGCAAGCGAGGTTGGCGTAAACCTGAAGCAGGGTTACAACGGTGACCTCACTTCGAAGCAGGCAGGCTCTGTAGGCGGTCAGATGGTTAACAATATGAACCCCGTACGAACTATGAGATTTGAACGTCATAACCGAATATCGCAAGGACACAAGATAACCGTCAAGTACGCGTTTTCCCTTACGGTATAAGGCTTTGATGAAATAAACGTACGGAGGAACAAAAAATGAAGGACACCAAAACCATTTACGAACAACTCGGAGGTACATACCGCGAGAAAAACGGCAACCTCGTTCCCGACGTAGAGCTTCCCGAACAGAAGCCAATCGGCAAATACGGACGGATGCACCTCGACTACCTCAAGCAGCACCGTCGCGGAAGGTATTCCGCCCTGCTCGGTGAAGGACGGCTCAACGCCTACCTCTCCGAGATCGACAAACAGGCACACGAATTGCTAACCTCTCTGACGGTAGAGCTTGCTAAGACTCAAGGCATCGACGAACACCTCAAAGCAACCGACCAAATGCGGTGGGTGCAGATGATGAACAATGTTCGCAGCTCTGCCGAAGAAACCGTAATGCGTGAACTGATACTCGCATAAACCGAAAGCAAGGGGTGTTCCCAAGCGGATCATCCCTTGATTTTATAAATTTTTTATGAAAGTTTTGATTTTGCTGTTGAATTTTACGAAGAATTAGTGTATAATAAATACAGCAGAATACAAATAAAGGAGGAATTTATGATGCCAAACATTAAGCCCGTATCAGATCTGCGCAACTATAACGAGGTACTGCGCGATATCGCCGTTGGCGAACCCGTATTCCTCACCAAGAACGGTCGTGGCAGAT
>JAFVOP010000048.1 GCA_017505745.1 Clostridia bacterium | reverse complement strand
CGTAGGTATTGCCAAAGTGCGGCTTTTTCGACGCGTAGGCGATCGCGGTCGTTACATAAAATTTCTCACTCATAGTTTTCTATTCCTCCGATTTCAGTCATCTTATCATGAATCCTATTGCAGTATAAGAGGTAGGATATGCACATTCGGGGCAGGACCTCCCAAATCAGGAAAATGCCAAAGGTCAAAAGTCCCAAACAAATTTGCGGCACAAAATAAAGGAAGAAGCGCACACCGCCGCCGGGACAGAGCCGTGTCAAGGTCCTCGCGCCCCGACGCACATCGGGGAGTTGGAGCTCTTGATACATAGCCACCGCAAAAAGCGGAAATTGCCGCAAAAGCCATACCAGGTCAAGGATCACTACGGCAAGGATCAAAATACCGCATAGCAGCACCGCTCCTATTGGATCCGGAACCGCAACAGGCACCAGAAAAGCGATTGCCGCGATTGCAAGCACACCAACCGCTGCACGCCAAAGTAGGGTCCAGGAAAGGCGCACCGCGCAACGGTATCCCTTTCGCGTAAAAAAGGGCGAAAAGAGATCGGCCAATACAACGTCCTCCTCGCAAATCATCCCGTGCGCCAGGCGCAGCAGTCCAAAAATGAGAGGAACCGTAAAGAAAAGTGTGTAAAGGAGCAAAAGAAGCGGATATAACACTGTCAACAATACCATGGGCAGCTCCATCTCACGGGCGAGGAAAAGCTCGGAAAGAGACGAAAACGCCATATTCAAAAAGAAATACAAACCAAAAGGGATCAGCAACACAATCAGCGCCTCAATCAGCAGCAAGCGATTCCCGCGGTGCGCCAAAACATCGCCCGCTTGCCGTCGCGCGTCTGCCACGTCCGGGGCCTTGATTTTTTGCCATGCCATATTCCGTCTCCTTTCCATTGTTATTCTTCTTTATATTATACCAAATTTTACACGGGTTTACAATAGTTTTTTGAATTTTTTCGCCCTATTCGGGCAATAATCGAAGGAGAGTAAGGAAAGAAAGGCGGTTTTGTATGCTTCCTGTTGAAAATCAAGTTGAAGCGCTTCAAAAAATGACCGAGAGCTTCTTCATTTGTCTCTTTGGCGGCGTTTCCTACTATGGCTTGGAGATGCTTTGGCAAGGCACCTCGCATTGGTCCATGGCCCTGTGCGGTGCCATCGGCTTTTTCCATCTCTACCGTATCAATCGCCGCTATCTGCGCATTCCTCTTCCTCTGCGCGCGCTGATGGGTGCGTGCTTTATCACGGCTATGGAGCTGACCGTAGGCTGCATCCTCAACCTCGGGCTTGGATGGAATATCTGGGATTACAGCGCCCTGCCGCTTCACTTCCTGGGGCAGATCTGCCTTCCCTACAGTATTCTTTGGTTTTTGCTCTGCTTTCCCGTGGCCGCGCTTTCGCGATGGATCCGCCGCGTAGTGTTTTTGTCTGATGCATAAGAAAGAAACAGAGGATTCGGTTGCGCACCGCATCCAACAAGCGCAATTGGAGGCGGCCGACCACAAACAGATGGTTTCGTACCGCTTCTTTTTTCATTATCTCTACCGGAAAGTTACCTCTGCCCCCTTTTACACGCATTGGAAGAGCATTCTTTCCTACATTCGCCGCTTTCGTGCCGTTACCTATACGATCCGCGCGCTCTCCTTTGTGTTAGGGATCCTGGAAACCGGCGCGCTCGTGATTCTCTCCACGGCTCTTTTCTTGGTAATTCTCCCCATCCTCTTTGCGTTGATGCTTGGCATTCTCATCACCGCGCGGATCGAATCGGGACGTACCAATCATACACTCGCCACCATTTCCCAAAACGGCCGCGTGTACGTGCTCTTTCTGCCTGCTCACGCGGGAGATTTTTTTACGGAAAATGCCAAAAATCTGGCAAGGCAGGGCGATACGGTGCTTATAGTCTCCCCTTATTGGATCTCCCCCAACGGCCTCTCCAAAGGTGCTTTTTATTGCACCGCGCGGCGCGAAGCCGATCGCATATATCTGATCCGCCGCTACTATTTCTTCAGCCTGCAAAAGCATGTCCTCAAAAAACGGAACACCGTTTATATCTACTGAATGCAAAAAGAGCTTCCGCAAAAGCTGCGGAAGCTCTGATTGTTTGTTGAAAAGCGACGGTCAGTTTGCGATACCGGAGTGTTCGATACCCTGTACCAGGAAACGCTGACAGAACGCATACAGAATTACAAGCGGAAGAATGATCAACAAGCCGCAAGTGTTTCTGATCGCCGAGTTGTAAAGCTCCACCGCCTCGAAGTCAAGCTTCAAGGAGCTGGGGATGTCGATGATGTTAACGAGCAGTCCCTTTGCACTCGAGCCAAGCAGGAGTCCGCTGTAGAAGTCGTCGGTCCACTGCCAGCAGAAGCTGAACAGGAATACCGTGATCATCATAGGCACCGACAGAGGCAGAATGATCTGCAGGAAGGTGCGGAAGGTTCCCGAGCCGTCCATGTATGCCGATTCTTCCAATTCATCGGGAATCCCGCGGAAGAACTGGCGCAGCAGGAAGATGTACAAGCCGTTTTTAAATGCCAATCCGCAAAGGGAGAGCAGGTAAAGCGGCGCGTAAGTGTTACACAGGTTGATACCGGCCTCGGTAAGCTCCATGCGAACCTTGTAGTCACCAATGCCCTTGGCATCCTCAAAGTAGCCCCATTTGATTTCAGGAGGCAGAACGTTCAAATTCTCAAAGAAACTTGCGGCACCCTCGCTGATATCCTTGAAATTGAAACCGAAGATCTCAATTCCGCCGCCCTTGAGCAGCTTTACGATACCGAACAGATCGAAGTAACGGAATTCCATGTACATCGAGAGCTGCAGGGTTTGGTGAGGAACGATCATGGTGATCATAACGAGCATGAAGAGCAGGTTTCTTCCCTTAAACTTAAACTTCGCAAATCCGTAACCGATCAGGCAGCAGATAAAGGTCTGAATGATCGCGGTGCTGAAGGAAAGCAGGAAGGTATTCCCCAAAGCCTCCACATAACCGAGCTCGGTGATGATTCCCTTGTAAATGTCCAAGGTGAAGTGCTTCGGGATCAAACGAACGGTAACGTCCATAAAGTCCTCGGCCGCCATAAAGGAGCCGGCGATCTTCGTAAGGAACGGAAAGAGAACGATATACGAAATACCGATCATCAGCACCATACGGAAGATCCAGATTACGATACGAGAGAGGAAATAGAAGTTGAAGATCTTAGCCTTCAGTCTGTCTTTGAGCGGACTGCGGTCAAAATCAACGCGAATCTTATTTTTGCTTTCCCGTTTGATTACAGGCTTTTTTTCCAAATTTTGAGCATTCACTGTATTTCCCCTCCTTTAGTCATTCTTGCGTTGGTAGAACACAAACGCAGAGAGTATCGATGCCAGAATAGCAACGATTGCGGCAACGATCAGGAAGTACATCCAGGACATTGCGGAGCTGCGCACGCGGTTATTCATATAAACGTCGGAAATGTAGGCCATTACTACGTTGCTATCCGTGGTAAACGAGTCGATAATGGTGTATACGCCGTTTACAAGGATCATCGGGCTGATCATCGGGAAGGTAATTTTCCAGAAGGTTTCCCAAGCGGTTGCACCGTCGATCTTACAGGACTCGTAGATCGCGGGAGAGATTGACTGAAGTCCTGCAAGGAAGATCAGCATCTGTACGCCCGAACGGTTTACGATGTTGTAAATGTTGTTGATCGCTTCTGCCACGTAATCAACCAATCCCGTACCAACCTTCATGTTGGAAAAGAGCATCTGCAGGTCCATCGAAGAAACCAGCTGATTTGCCGCGCTCTCACCGGTTCCGGTGGTATCCTCGGTTCCCTCCATGTATTCACCCATAATATCCTGTGCCGCAATGGACTCCATGATACCGGTGGAAAGAATAACGGGGATGAAGAAGATTGCGCGGAATGCGCCTCTGCCTGCGGCCTTCTGGTTCAGCATAACGGCCATAAACAGCGAGAAGATTAGGATTGCGGGAATCTCAAATGCAAGATTCTGCAGTCCGGTGACCAGCTTCTGAACGAAGCTGGGGTCAACGAACAGCGCTTCCCGGTAGTTCTGAATGCCAACCCATGTCAGAGAGTATCCAACCGAGCCGGTTCCACCCACGTCGATGGTATGGAAGCTCAAACGGATCGATTCCGCAATCATGGGAAGGTAGATCAGAACAAAACCGATGAGGAACGGCAGGATGAAGAACCATCCGGCGCGCGCCTTTCTGCGATCCAGGGAAGCGATTTTCTTCCGCTTCGGCTTTTTTACCGCCGAGTTGGATTCCATTTTTACATCTTTCGTCATAAAAACTCAACCTCCCTTTCTCAGTGATAAATTTCTACGTAGCCACCGCTGGGGATGGTATAGCAGATGTCGTTGTAGGTTACGCGTACGGAGTACGTGTTGTAGTTGAGGATAAAGCTCTTGTACGCCGTCTTTTCGTAGGTTTCGCTGTCACGGTCACCGTAGGTAACAACTACCACCTGGTTTTCTGCAGATACATACTGGTTACCGGAGTCACCTGCCTGATCCTGCTCATCCTCGGTGCTCTCACCGCCGGCGAGTGCACTTTCTTTCAGCAGATCGTCTGCCGTGAACTTGGTCTTGGTAATCGCTTCTGTCAGATCTGACTGGAAGGGTGCATAAACGCCCGATGCAACTACCTTATCGGTAAAGATCTTGGCTGCGGTGTTTGCCGTGTTTTCCTTGGTGTAGCCTCTCGAGGAGCACCAGTCAAGCAGACCGGAAACCTCATCCATCAAGGGCTGCGCATTTGCCTTGTAATTGCGAACCTCTTCAATCATCTTCGACTTCACGGACGAATCCAGTGTGGTCGAATTTTCAATGATCGACTCGGCGTTTTCAAAGTTGGAAAGGATCTTGGTTGCCTTCTGGCTCTGAACCTCCAGCTGATCCAAGAGAATCAGCGTGTTCACGGCCATCGTGCGGATCGAGGTGATATGGAGATTCATTTCATCCTTATATCCAGCGATTTCGCTCGAGGGCTGCTCGTTCATGATTGCGCCCAAGAATACGGTTACCTTTTCGGTCAGCGTAGAAATGTAGCTGTTGATCAGGTTGGAGTTGCTCTGGATCTGCGTATTGAGCGAGGTCATGGCATCAATGATCTTCTGCAGCTCAAACTCTGCCGTTTCAGCCATCTGCCATGCATCGGCAACCTCCAAAAGCTTCGAGGTCTCAATATCCTGCAGCTCCTTCTTCGCAGCCTCGGCAGCAGCCTTCATTTCGGCCTCAAGCACTGCCCGGAGTTCATCGGGATCCAGCACGCGCTCTGCCTCGTTGAGGAACTTGTGATCAATGATCACCTTGTTCTGAACGTCCTTGAGAAGTCCGTTCATCTGGTTGTAATACTTGATCACGTCCTCCTCCCAAATATCGTAGCGAACCGAGTAGTACTGGCTGAGAATGCCATTTTCCTTCAGCTCCTGCGTATTCTGGTAAGAAAGGATGAAGTAAAGTCCCGCGCCGTTCTCCAAAGCTCTCAGGAGAGCGTAGTCCACGTCACTTTCCTCGTTCAGAGGAGCACCCGCGAACTGTACGTATCCGTGAAGCACAACGCCCAGGAACGGAACCGACGCGCTGGATTTTACATAACGGCTGGAGTCGAGATCCACGTTGAGAAGGTGGTCCACATAGCCCCAGGTATATGCGTTTGCGCCATCGGACATCAGGCTATAGCCTGCATTCTTCATATCCTCAAACGCCTGTACCGTGAAGTCCTTGCTATCCTCGCGGTTGTAAGGATCTTCCTCGTCAAAGTCGGAGTTGAGGGCGGTTCCAAGAGATGCGATCGACATATACTTCCAATCGTATCCTTCGTAATTGTTCAGCAGCTTGTTGTAGAACTTGCTGTAGCGCGAGGGCGAGATCGCCAACTGATAGAAGCTGACGTACATCTGCGCGGTTGCACTGTACTGTCTGTAAGAGGTGTAGCGGTTGTCGATCGTTTTTACGGCGTCATCCTTGAGAACCGTGCTGTCAAACAGCGAGTTCCGCTGGATGTACGCGAAATCGAAATCGGGATACAGGCCAATGTGCTTGCCATCCTCGGCGTTGATCTTGTTGGCAGCCTCCAGGAGAGCCTTGAAGCCAGCCTTGCCGCCCACGCTCTTCTCCCACTTCAATGCGGCGGGAACCTCTGCAAACATACCGCCGTTTGCAAAGCCGGTAAGCTTGAAGTTGATGTTGTTTACACCCTTGTCGGAAAGCTTGTTGTACATTTCCTCAATGTTTTCAAAGGTCGTCAAGGGGGTCATCACGTTCATCGGGATGGTTGCAATCGTCTGCATGGTCTCAAACGCGCCGAATACCTCCACGTAGAGCGGAATGTTGGCTTCGGTGTTGGTCAAGGGCTTCAGCGTACCATTGGAAACCAGGTAATCGCGGTAAACCTCTGCCATGCCGAGCCACTCGGCGTTGTAATACTTGAAGCTGGGATCCTCCGCCTTGATGGCAGCGCCCTTCTCTTCATCGGTGAGCATCATGTAACGAATCCGGATGCTTCCCGTGTACTTACGCTCGGAAACTACCGTAACCGTGCTGCTTCCTACAACCGAAATGGCATCCGAAATATCGTAGGAGTCGCTGGGCTTCGGGTTGAAGTAGCTGCGAACCGCGTTGAAATCACTCTCGGAGCCTGCATGGTAGGTCTCAATATCTGCCATCGAGTCACCCTCTTCGATCACGGCCACAAAGCCTCTCTTATAGGATTCCTCAACGATCTCGGAGGAAAGCGTACCGCCTTGCTCGGCAATATACGCCATGATATCCTCCTTGGACATCACCGTGCTGGATACCGTCATCGAGTAGTTCTTCACGCCGGCCTTGGATTGCACGCCGTAGGTGAAGGTGTAGAACACCTCGGTTGCAACGGTACCGAACACAGGGTAACGGATGGTCTTTTCGTACGCGGTTCTACCCACGATGGTGTGGTACGCGTAGTCCAGGCCGTATACCTTACCGCTGACACTGGTGGTGGCATTGGTGTTCAGCTTTTCAAAATCGAAGAGCGAGCCCGCGCCATCCGGGAAGAAGTTATAGCCGGGGTTCTTGCTGTTGCCGGCGCCGAGGAACGGGAGAATACCCAGATTCTTCAGCGTGTAAGCCGACATATCGTAACGCAAGCCGTTACAGGGGAGACGGACCGAAAGGCCCTGCTCGTTGAGCGAGTATTCCAGTGCCATCTTAAATACGGGATACTGCACTTCCTTGGCTTCGTAGCCGGTCTCTTCGTGGTCGGCGTCCATCTGCTCAAAGGTGTAGTCCTCGCAGTAGTTCTTGATGTACTGCTCGCAGTAGTTGATCATCTGCGGCGTTGCACTCGAGTCCAACGTGTAGATGTTCATGGTTTCACAAACGGGATACAGCAGGATCAGCTGCTCTGCAGCTCGCTTACTCAACCCTTCCGTGGTTTGGCGCAGATAATACTGAACAAATTTATCATAGTAGAACACATGAAGCTCACCGTTTGCAACGGCCTCTTCCATCGGTCCCAGAATGAACTTTTTAAAGTTCTCTTCGGAAATACGTCTCGGAACCAGCTTTCTGGATTCCTCACGTCCAATGGTGTATTCCACACGGACACCGTTTTTGATGTTCATGACCTTGATCTGGTCACGCATTGCAGCCTCGGAGAAGCTGTACATTTCTCTGGACTGACCGTTGTCTACGTACTGAACGATCAGCTGGGAAAGAAGCTTGCCCTTGGTGCTATCGGAGCCCTTAGAGCTTGCGGTATCGTAGGGGTTGGAAAACAGGATATCCTTCGTTTTCTCGTTGTAAACCGCTACTTCGCCGCTCACGGGATCCACATAAAGCTTAAATCCGTTACGCTCCAGCTTTAACTGGAATTTACCGGTCAGATTGTCAACGGAACCCTCCACACCGAAGAGCTTTTCCTCGGGGGTGTTGTATTCCGTTCCAACGTATACCGACTCCAGATCCTCTTCCTCGGTTTTGCTGCTTGCGGCACTCACACTGACCGTAAACGCAGGAATCGCACCGAGCATGAGAATAACAGCTAAGAGTGTTGTGAATATTCTGTTGTATAATTTCATCTTATAACCTCCTGTCTGTTATTACGCTCGGTATTGTAGCTCTGTTACGATGTTGGTTACCAGGCTCACGAGCTTGGCCAGCAGCATACTGAACAGCAATACGATAAATACGATAAATGCCATAGCAACCACGGTTCCGAGAATCGTGATAAAGTTCTTACCCATCGAGTAGTCATGCGTAACCATCGTGCCAAAGAACAACAGGATCGCAACCCAGATAAAGGCAATCGTTCCGATCATGGTAACGATATCCGCCTCGGTCTTGGTCACCCAGTTCGAGAACAGGGTGGCGGGAATGATCAGCATGATCAAGGGCAGAAGGCTGTAGGAGCATGCAATAAAGATATCCTTAAAGCTTCCTTCACCCTCAAACAGAGTGGTCAGACACCAGTTTGCAAGAACGAACAGGAACAGAGGAACGAGTACCGAAATTGCCTGCGAGAAGATGGTTGCATATCTTCCGGTAGGATTGAGCACATAGCCCTGACCGATGCCCTGGTAGAAGAAGGCAACGATCGTAAGAACCACAAACACCAGGGATGCGCGAACCGATCCGCGATGCTCATGCTTGAGGTCGTAGAAGCCGTCAAACGGATGGAAGATCACATAGAAGCCGTACAAAAGCTCCTGTCCAAAGGTCTTGCGCGCATTACCGTCGGTAGAAACACGCTTATTGACCTTGGCAGCCCATCCAAAGAACTTCAATACCAAAACCAGAACAACGATGATGAGCAGAACCATCGGGATGAACCAGGTGGACATCCACTCCTTACGAACCTCCTGATAGGAGTTCGACCAGCTATTGGTCTCGTATGCGATCTCGTAGTATTCCAACGCTTCCTGGTAGTCACCGCTACGGTAAAGCGCGTTACCGATACCAACGTATGCAGCGTCAAAGTTCGAGTTTCTCTGCAAAACGGCTTCCCAGCATTCGATTGCATAGTTGTAATCGAGAGAGTTCTCCGCGGCGATCGCCTTGAGAAGCATATCGCCGTATTCGGTACGCTCGTAAACCACGATGCTGTTGGTTCCCTTGTCAAGAACCAGCATGGTGTCATCCTGATAGGTGATCGCGCCGATGTTGGAAAGGCTTCCCAATACACGGCCCTGGTCACCAAAGGCAAACAGCAGGTTTCCGTTGAAATCGTAGGTATAGATCTTACCGCGATCCTGGTCAATGATCGACCAAGTTTTTTCGGGTCCAACCGCAACGTCCACGATCTTGGAGGGGGTTGCCACGGGACCCATAACCATGTGGCTGAGCTCACCTGCGGGCGGCCAGAAGCCGTTACGTCTCATGATCTCGTCGCCTGCCGGGTTCAGCAGCTTTACGGGGAGATAATCACCCTTGGAGGTCTTGCCCTTGATTGCGCTTACAACCTTCTTATCATCGATCTCATCGGTGGTGATATAGATGAAGCCCTCTTCGGTAATGGTGATGTTGTTATACTCTACCGACTGTACCGAAGCCGAAAGCTTCTTTTGGTCGTCGGTACGGAAGCGTCTCCAGATGATCTCCCATGCGCTCAGCGAAACCGCCTGCGCGCCGATGAATCCAACGAATTCGCCATCCGCGTCCATAACGATGATACCCTGGCTGGTCTGTCCACCCACCACGTAGATTCTGCCGTACTGGTCGATTGCCATTGCGATCGGCTTGTAGGCGTCGTTGGAGGTAAAGAGCTGGCTTTCGGGCTCATCGATGATGTACTGGAAGTTGCCTTCCAGGTCGAAGCGAACCAAACGAGCCTTACCGGTGTCACATACCCAAATCGCATCGTCGGTTACAAATACACCCTGGGGTGCGCTCAACGCGTCGGGGTTACCCTGCGTGTTGATAAACTCGGTGATCTCAAACTCTACCTTATAATAGCGGTCCATAACCAGCACGCGGTTGTTACCGGTATCGGCGATATAAACCTTATTATTTTTGTCGGTTACAAGGTCACTGGGGGTTTTGAGGTTGACATCCAACCCCATAGCGGTGTAGTCTACGATCTTCACCGCGGAATAAGCATCGGGAGAATACAGGGCTTCTCCGTCGATGGCAAACGTGTAGGTCTGGTAAGCGGACGATGCGCCAACTCCAAGAGTCATTGCCGATGCGATCATCACCAAGGACAACAGGATCAGCAAAACAGAAGTTATTCTTTTCATATTGTCCTCCTTAATCTTTCATACCACTCGAGCCCATCGTCTCAATGATGTTCGACTGCGTGATAATGAATACCAGAATCGGAACTGCCATCATCAACACGGTTGCGGCCGCGGATGCACCCTGACGCTTGATACCGCCCGCGGTGATCTGACCGATCGCGTAGTTGAAGGACTTGAATTGCTCGGAATAGATGTAAATCGATGCGCCTGCATTCCAAAGGTTCTGGAACGAATAGATGATCAGGGTCAGCCATGCAGGCTTAACCATGGGCATTGCAATCGTCCAGTAGGTACGAAGCTCGCTCGCGCCGTCCAGACGTGCGCTTTCCAACACCGTATCCGGTACGGCACTGTCCATAAACTGCTTCATCAGGTACAAGCCCAGGGTGTAACCCCAAGCGGGTACGATGATCGCCCAGTAGGTATCGATCATATGAAGCGCGCTCATGATAATGAAGCTGGTCACCGCGGTAACGGTGGAGTGGAACATCAGCGACGTACGAATGGTCTTAAATATGGTTTTACCGCCGGGGAACTTGATCTTAGCCAACGCGTACGCTGCCATGGACGCCAGGAACAAGTGACCGAAGGTACCTGCGATAGAGGTCAGCAGGGTGTTAAAGATGTAACGCGAGAACGGAACCCAGGAGTCGTTCATCAAAACGAACAGATCCTTGAAGTTGTTGAGCGTTGGTTGGCTTACAAGGAATCGCGGAGGATACATCCACAATTCATCCAACGGCTTGAGCGATTGGCTGATTACGTACACCATCGGGAGAACCATGAAGATTCCCAACAGTGTAAGGAGAATCGTGATACCGACGTCACCGCCAGCCGAGCGGGACAGTACGACCTTATGTTTTCTTGTTCTTAATCTTGCCATATCACGAACCCACCTTCGAAATTACTTTCTTAACCACCATGTTAGCGCCGATCATGATTGCGAAGAGCACCACGGCGATGGTGGAAGAATAACCGATCTCATAACGCTGTCCGCCGTAGTCCTCCAAGTGGTGCATGATCGTATGCGCGGCGTAGTCAACAGACGGGAATCCGGCCAGTGCAGTTACAACGCCGCCGAATCCGAACGAGCTGGTGATTGCCATAATTGCACCGAACATCAGCTGCGGCTTCATGCTGGGAAGAGTAATGTACCAAAGCTCCTGCCAACGGTTCTTTACGCCGTCCACGGCGCCCGCCTCGTACAGAGAACGGTCTACGCCCTGAAGACCTGCGATAAAGGACAGGAAGGAGGTACCGAGCGAGGTCCAGAGTGCAACTACGATACACAGGGGCATAACCCAGTCGGCATCCTGGAACCAGGTTTTCGGCTCGGAGATCAGTCCCAATTCCAAAAGCGTTGCATTGACCCAACCGGTGGAGTCTGCGTCGAACAGTACGCCCCAGATCGTGTACACCTGACCGGAAATTGCCGGTGCGTAGAAGATAAGGGTTACGATCGAACGGATGCGGGGAGAAAGCTCATTGATGAACCATGCAACCAGGAAGGACATCAGGTAAGAAACCGGTCCAACGATGACTGCAAAGATCAGGGTGTTCGTGCATGCAGTAAGGAATACGTCATCCGCAAAGAACAGATTGATGTAGTTCTCAAGGCCAACGGGATTTGGCATCTGCAACATGTTAAAGTCTGTGAAGCTGATTACGATGGAAAGCAACACGGGAACCACCGTGAACGTGGTAAAGATGAGCACGTAAGGGAGGATCATCAGGTATGCCGCCCAGTTGCGCTTCATTTCTTTCCAGATCCACTGGCGATACGTCAGGTCTTTCCTGGCAACCGCTTGATATTCTGCCGATTTTTTTGCCATTTGCTGTTTACTCCTTATATAGATTTTCCGAAAGAATCACGTGCTTGTTGCTTACTTCTTGGTGTAAGTTGCCTGTGCATCGGCAGCGTTTCTGAGGCATTCGGTTACAAAGTAAACCAACTGTTGCTCGTTCAAACTGTCGATCGTGTAACCGCCGTTCTTACGCTCGGCAGTCTGTTTGGTCACGTTTTTGAAGAATGCGTAGGTCTTTACCTTTTCGATAATTTCCGCCATCTTCGCGGTCTTCATTACGTTGCTCAGATTTTCATCATTCTCAACGGCATTCAGATCGGAAACGTAATCATATTCAAGGAAGGCAGCAAACGTAGCCGAAGCCTCGTCAAGCGGCAGGATCTTCTTGTCTGCATTTGCAATCGCATACAATGCCTCTTCAATTGCGGCACCGTACTTTGCATTGTTGATTTCGGAAAGGAGGTCCATTGCTACCATCGCCTGATCCATTCTCTTGCTTGCAAGAGTCTGACCGATCTCCAGCGTTTCAAGCTTGAATTCTTCGCGCTTACGGGTGATCTCATTGTTGATGGTATTGATGTAGCTGAGCAGCTCGGTGGTAGGATCCTCATTTCTGTTGTATGCAGCGAGGAATGCGAAATTGGTGTGTCGGTCGATGTAGTAGCTACCGGGGTAGTTGGGGATCGCCGCAAGGTTTTCAAACTGCTTGGAAACCTCCTTGTACTCGTCGCGGGTCCAAGGCATGTTCATCAACGCCTCACGGTTTGCGGTGGGATGCTTTGCGGAGTCACCGATGATCGCAACCATTTCATTTGCGTAGCGGCTCTGTGCCTCAGCGCCCGTGTACCACTGCATGAATTTCCAGGATGCGCCCATCTGCTCTTCATCCTGACCCGAGATCATAACCACGGCGGCGATGGTACAGTCGGCGGTATTGTTGATCGAGCCGTCTGCCTGGATCGTACCGGGAATCGGAACAAAGGTCCAAAGGCCCTCGATCTCGGTTGCGAAAACCTTCAATTTATTATAAAGGTCGGTATAGCTTGCCAGAATGATCGGATATTCACCGGTACGGAAACGGTTTGCCGGATCGTACTTGTAGGGGAAGGAGTACTGCGTAAACATGTTACACATCTTCTCAAACGCTGCCAGACCCTCCTGCGAATCCAGGTTGATTCTCATACCGTCATCGGCGTAAAGGTCGCCGCCTGCCTGATAGAGGAACGGCTTGTAGCTGGTGGTAATACCGATTTCCATGTTGTTGGACTCAAGCTTGGACTGCGCCTTGTGGAGATCGTCCCAGGTCTTGGGGATCTCGATTCCAAGCTCGCCAAGAATATCGAGACGAACAAACATCATCTGGAAGGTCTGCGTCTCAGGCAAGCCGTAGGTGTGGATCACACCCTCAGAGTCGGAAATCTCCAGCTGGAGCATGGCGGCTCTGGTAAAGCATGCATCCACGATCTCATGGAAGTTCTCCATATTTTCCACGTTCTGCAGCGCACCACGGATCGCGTAGTTGATAACCGTTGCGTCTGCAAGACCGAGGTAAACGTCAGGACCCATGCCTGCCAGGATCGAAGGCAACAGGGTGCTACCGGTTACGAGCTTGAGGTCAACCGCGATGTTGGAATCGGGGGTAAACTCGTTGGTAGAAAGGTTACGGATAACCTGCGATTGGTCACGGCCGTATGCCAGCCATACGTTTACGGATTGCGTGCTCTCACCATCGTCCATAGCGCCCATGCTGTTGTAGTCACGGCGGAAGCTCTGAATGAAGCTCATGCACTCGTGCCAGAAGGTCTGGAAGAAGTTGCCCTCGGCCTTGGGAGCCGACACGGAAGCAGGCTGCACGGTGAGATAGTCAAGCTGCAGGGGCTGGGTCTTCGCATCACTGAGGAAGGTACCCAGGTTACCAACGTAGCTCTTGAAGTTATCCAGGTTCTTTGCGATCGAATCGGGATCGTCCACCAGCTTGATAAGCAGGTTCTGCAGCTTATCACAGGTTCCCGAGTAGGTGGAAGCCACCTCTGCGGTCTCCTTCAGGAAGGTAGAAACCTCGCCCAGCGCCTCTGCCTGATCGTACATATCCCACAGGGTCAGGGGCATCAGAGTGGTAAACTTATAATCGCGGTAATCGTCGGGAGTCGTACCGGTCAGCTTGATGATGCTGAGGTAATCCTCGTTGAGCGAATTCAGGATCGATTCGATCTTCTGAACCTGCTTGCTCATCGAGCCCAGCGTAACCTCCAGACGAACCGTGTAGGTTACGCCCTCTTCAAGGTATACGCTGAAGGTGTCCACTTCTCCGTCGTTGTCAGCATCCTCTCCGTTGGTCAACGAGGTGACCTGCCAGCCGGTTCCGTAATCGAATCGGAGCTCAGCGGCTTCTGCGAAGGGAACTCCGTTGTAATAGCCGACGGTGTTTCCAACGGCTTGCTTATAAGCGGCTTCGTCTTCATATTCGGTAAAGATCTGAAGCGAACGGCAGACGTACATACCGTCGAGGTAGCTCTGTCTGTAGCGGCTGTAGATCTCGTACATGCCGGCCGCATCCACTTCAAACCTGTATTCCACCCATTGTCCGGCGGTTGCCCACTTCTCGGTACCAATGGTGTTGAGCATCATGCGGGATGTATCTGCAGGAGAGGTCATGGGAGAGGTACGGTCCTCGATCGGGTAAACCACGTTGGTGGAGGTGTGGAACGTGTACTCGCTCTCCAGCTTCACCGTGTCGGTTCCCTCCTTCAGGCCTACCGTATCCTTTACCATATTCAAATAATCGGTATAGGAGCGGTGGGTGGTGTAGGGCTTGAGAATGATCGCGGAGATCGCCATCGATTCATTCACACCGTCGAGCGAGAACGAAACTGTTCCGTTTTCGGGCTGCAGAGCAAAACCGAAATCGGTGGAATAGTAGCCTTCGCTATCGTGGAAGGTGTAAGTAGCCCACTCGGGAGTTTGCACCATGGTGGGACGCAGCTCGTTGTTATCAGCGTCGGTGATCATAAAACGAAGATCGTACTCTGCGAGGAACTCGTTGATCGCGCTGGTTACTATACCGGGCTGCTCCACTTCAACGGTCTTTCCGTCTTTTCCGGGAACCGCCTCCAGGCCTGCGGCCTTAGCAGCGGCAATCACCTGATCCACAGTCTCGCCCTTACCAACCTTGTAGGTGGCAGTGATCGTCGAAACGCCGTCGGGCTTCTTGGACGACCAGATCTTTGCCAGCGTCAGTGCGCGCGCTTCTGCAAAGGGGGCTTTTCCGTTGATGTAAAACTCACGCTCTACGGAAGAGGACTTCGCGATGGTTTTGCCGTCGAGCGTTACAACCGGGAAATATTCCAGCTCAATGGAATACAGGCCGGCATCCACGCCCTTCTCCTCGAGGTTCAGAGTCCAGGTAATCGAACCCACACCGGGAGTGTACAGTCCGGTTCTTCCATCGTACTCGGCGAGGAACACCAGGTCGCTCTTTTCGGCAACGCCTGCCTTTTCCACTTCTTCAATGGAGTTGTAGGTGATGCATACGTTCTCGTATTTCTCACCGTCCTCGTCCTCCAGCTGCTCCTTTACGCTGAGCTTCCAGGAGTTGCCGTCGATTTCGACCTCCATCCACCAAGCTCCGCTGCGGAGTTGGATCGGCTCTCCCTCGGCATCCAGAACAGGATTGCCCTCGCCGTCCTTCAAGGCAAGGGTCTTATCCCCCTCTGCCTCAAATACCCAGCCCTCGGTGGTGTCGAACCGGATCGGATCAAAATCCGTGTCCGGATTCGCGAAATACGCGCTGTATTCACGCACGTAATCATCGTAGGAAATGGTGTTCAGTTCACTAACATAGTCTTCAATCGACTTGTCCGTGACACCGTCAGAGCCGTTTGCGCTAACAACAACCGTGGCGGTGCTCACAAGAGTTAGCAGTGCCAGAAACAGGCAAAGAATTCTTGTGATCTTCTTGTCTCTCATTTGCTTTTCCTCCTGCAAATAATAATCGGGGCGCTGCCCGTGTATCCCGGCAGAAAAGATCTGCCGTCAAGGGAGTCGGCGAGTTCGGGGCTCGATCCGCGCTCCGCAAAGGCCTGCAGAGTGCGAACGGAGGTCCATACGCAACCGAAGAGGTTGCCGCCGACCTGCATCGGGGCAGACTTCTCCCTATTATGATATAATATAATACCACAAAAAACGAAATCTGTCAAGCACAACCGAACATGAAAAAATCCACCGAAAATGCCTCAAAATGCAAATATTCATTCGCCGTACAAAATCAAATCGAAAAAAATTTACAATTCCATTTGTTCACAACCGGTTCACAAAGTCCCCTGTTTTTATTAAAAGTAAATTGTATTTACGGCAAAATTCATGATACAACGGTTGAAAACGGCCATTTTTGTTTATTTTTACATCTTCTTTTTTCGTTTTTTGGAGCCGGCTCATTTAGAAGTAAATATTGTTTACCTATAAAAACCGCCTTTTGAAAGCTGTTTTTCCAAAAACAAACTTCTTGACTTTGTGCATTTTTCACATTTTTCGAGGTCGATTTTCTACATCTTGACATTTTGCACAAATCCGATATTCGGCGTAAAAATTGCATCTTTTTTCAAAAAAGCTGCTTCTTGGGCGCATTTCCTTTTCTTTGGCACTGTAAAAAGGGGCGGTTTTCAGAAAACCGCCCCTTGGAGTCCATCGGTATCAATTGTTCGTTGCAGCTTTCCGCTGCATATTCCATCACTTAAGGAAACCGTTAATGATCTGCTCCTCGGCCTCTTTTTCGCTCAGGCCAAGCGTCATCAGCTTGATTAGCTGCTCACCTGCAATCTTTCCGATCGCTGCCTCGTGAATCAGCGCCGCATCGACGTGGTTCGCCTCGATCTGCGGCAGAGCCGTGACCTGCGCATCATCCATAATGATCGCGTCACACTCGGTATGTCCCGAGCAGCGGTTGTTTCCTCTCACGCGCGAGAGGAAGGTCTGGCGGCTGTTGTCCTTTGCCACCGAACGCGACACCACGTGTGCGCCGCAGCCCTCGCCGTCAAGATCCACCGTAAAGTCGGTCTCGGCAAACTGCTCGCCGTGAGTCATGATCTTTTCCTTGATCACCAGCGTTGCCCCGGCGGCCAGCTTGGCCTCGGTCTTGCGCCGCGTCGAGTCCACGCCCTTGATCTGCGCGGTCTCCATTTCCATATAGCTATCCTCGTCCTGAATGACCACCGTAGTGGGATTCATGACGTTTTTGCCGTTTCCGTCACCCTCGCCGTAGTGCTTTTCCACGTATCGGATCTTGGCACCCTTGCCAACAAAAAAGGTATGGATACCGCTATGCTCGCTCTCGGCGTTGCCGCTGTTGTGGATTCCACAACCCGCAACGATGGTCACGTCACAGCCCTCTCCGATATGAAAATCGTTGTACACGATCTCTTTGAGTCCCGTTTGCGAGAGCAATACGGGGATATGCACACTTTCGTTCTTCGTTCCGGGCTTGATAAAAATATCAATGCCGGGCTGGTCCTCTTTTTTTACGATGCTGATGTTCTCGGAATCGTTTTTGCCGTACAGGCTGCCGTTGACGCGCAAAGAATACGCCCCCTGCGGCACGTCGTGCAGATCGGCGATCTGCTCCAAAAGTCGTTTCTGAATCGAATCCATCATTCGGCCTCCTTCGTAAAACGGCAGCCCGCCTGGGCGCCGAGAAGATCGGGCAGGATCTCGGATTTTGTGCCGTACGCCGTGACTTCCCCGCCCGCGATCACCACGATCTTATCCGCAATATCCAGGATCCGCTCCTGATGCGAAATAATGAGGATCGTGCCGTGGGTGCGCTCGTACATGGTACGGAACACCTTGATCAGATTGTTAAAGCTCCACAGGTCGATTCCCGCCTCAGGCTCGTCGAACACCGAGAGCTTGGTGCCGCGCACGTTGATCATCGCAATCTCAATGCGCTTCAGTTCTCCGCCCGAAAGCGAGCCGTCCACCTCACGGTTGATATAATCCTTGGCGCAGAGCCCCACCTCGGACAGATAGGAGCAGGCCTCGGATACCGAGATTTTTTTACCGGCCGCCATCGAAATCAGGTCCTTCACCGTGATCCCTTTGAAGCGTACGGGCTGCTGAAAGGCAAAGCTGATCCCGTTTTTCGCGCGCTCGGAGATCGACATCCCGGTAATGTCCACTCCATCCAGATAGATTTTGCCCGACGTGGGCTGATAAATACCGGCAATCAGCTTTGCAAGCGTCGATTTTCCGCTTCCGTTCGGTCCTGTGACCGCCACAAAGCGATCGTCAATCTTTAAGCTGACGTTTCGAAGGATCTCTTTTCCTTCCTCGGTTTGATACGATACATTTTTTAGTTCTAACATGGTAAATCCTTTTTATTGCTGTTTTTCTCTCGTTTTTCTGCAAAAACGGAGGACGTATGTCGATAATTTTGTATTTTTAAATCGGTTCAAACGATCTCCACGCCTTCAAAGACGGCGAAATCGGGTCCTTTATAGCTTTTGTAAACCGTCTCGCGCTCGGACAGGCGCATGCTTGCAAGAGCCTCGCTCAGCTTGCCGCTGATGGAAATACCCGTGAGTGGGATCTCCCTCATGCCATCAAAGTAGTAGCCGAGACGAACCTCACCACCCAAATAATCGTTGTACACGTCTACCTGTACTCCCGACATGGAGGCACAGCGGAAGTAGGGCTCGCGCGCAAGCTCCTCACGGCTCACCGTGCCCGTAGCAACCTCCATGCAGCGCAACGCACCCGTGGGCTCCGCGCCAACATAGGAAGCAAAACGGACCGAGCCAAAGCAGGCTTTTGCCACACCGTTTTCAATAATTTGCCGATCCCGCGCGGTAAATCCGTCCTCGTCAAAGGCGGCAGAGCTGATGCTTCCCTTCATTTTGCCGCGCACCGTGAGCGACAAACGGTCTCCCGTGGGATCCTTTTGGATCGCGTCGCCAACCTGATACGCGTTGGATTGCTGATACTGACCCGCAAAGGTCAGGTTATACGCGATCGATTCAAATACCTCGCGCAATTCGGGTGCCGCAAGCAGCACACGGCAGGCGATCGGCTCCTCGGGCTTTTTCGCAAGCGAGCGGTCGCGCACCTCGCGCATCTTGGAATCGATCTCCGCACGGATCGCCTCTCGGTCCAGCTCGGTAAAGTTGTGACACTCATAAAGCTCCACCGATTCCTCGGCGGTATTCCACGTCGGGATGGCCTCTGCCATCGCGAGGTATTTCACCTCGCTTTTGTCGATTCCGCGGCTGTTGAGCACGCGCACGGTGTCGCGATACACAAAGACCTCCAAGGCGTTGATCGAGCCGTTTTCATAGCAATCGGCGGCAAACACCGCGTCCGCGATGGCGGCACCGAGCTCGGGCAAAGCAAGCTCCCGCATATTGGAATCCGAGGCAAAATGCCCTGTCTCATTTTCGGGCAACGCATAGGGCTCGTTGTCCACCAGCTCAGCTTTTGCAAGCGCCTCCTCGATCTTGGATCGAATGGTTTCGTCGGTATAAGAGGAGTATACCTGAAACGTGGCATCTCCCAGCTTTCCGTTATGTGCGGAGAACACCGTTACCCGGGTCTCCGTTGTTTCGGTGCTTCGCACCGTTTCGAGATCGCGGTGTACGAAAAAGAGCTCGTACGAAATTCTTGACATCGTGTTGATCCGGTAATCACTGACCCTTGGATCGGCCTTGAGTAGAGTTACAATACGTTCCGTCATGCCAGCTTCACCTTCACTTTCAAAGCAGGGCCGCCGTCGGCAACGCGCACCCATTCTTTATATCCCTTTCCGCATCCGCCCGATCCGATTACGCGGAAATCGTCCGATACCATCGAGATCGATTGAAGCAGCTCAGGCACGCTTCCGCTCATTACCACGGGCGAAACGTAATTGTCAGTCAGCTTCCCGTCCACGATCTCAATTCCGTATTCCGCCGTGCATTGGATCTGCCAGTTCTTGGGATCCTCCATGCCGTTGTTGGTTTCAAAAAGCATGTATCCGTGCTTGATCGAAGCGATCATATCCTCCAGCTTGTCCTTACCCGGGCAGAAGAAGGTATTCGTCATGCGCGAATACGCCTTCCGCTTGTAGGATTCACGGCGGCCGTTGCCCGTAGGGGCGGTACCAAGCTCGGTGGCCGATACGAGGTCGGAAATGCCCGCCACCAACACACCGTTGCGAATGATCTCGGTATCCTGCGCCAAAACGCCATCGTCATCAAAGAAGTAGGACGCCGCAGAGAATGCTGCCGCGGCACCGTCGTGCATGTTGCAGATCGGAGACGCCACGTATTTGCCCACGTACTGCTTGGCAAGCGCGCGGTCCTTCACAAATTGATCCATCTCCACACCGTGACCGAAGGCCTCGTGCGCGATCAGCCCCGAGATCGAGGGATCGGTGATCACGTCGTAAACGCCGGGCGTGATCGGCTTTGCGGTGGCAAGCTTCCCTGCTTTCTCCACCAAAGGAGACACACGGGTGGGAAGGGTCTTCAGCACCTCTCCCATACGGTTGGAGTAGGCCTCCTCGTGTGCCATGACCATTTTCTCACCGTCGGCAAGGATCGCGGCACAAAAGGCGTTGACCCAGGAATAAAACTGATCCAGCTCGCGGTTTTGGGAAACGAAAAGCTTGGACACCGTATAAGGCGACACGCGCACCATCGCGTTGACGATCCGTCCGTCACGCGCAAGGATCTCATCTCGCACTCGCTTTGCCGTTTCCAGCACCGCTTCATCGGAATATTCCTCAAAATCACAGTCACGGGAAAAGGACTGAATCAAGTGCTCGTCATGCGGGACCGGAACCTCGATTTCACGTGAACGCAGAGCCTCCGCTACGCGCACCGATTTCACGATCCTTTGCGCAAGCGCAGACTTGTCTCCAACCACGTCATCCAGCGAATACTCGAAAAAGGCTCTGCCGTTGTGCATTTTGATCACGAACCCGCACTCGGTAAGGCCTCCCTCTCCAATGTCGGACGTGTTTTTATCCACGCCCAGTCTGGTGGAGCGGATATCCGAGCCTAAAATGCCCACGTAGGCAAACTGCTTGGAAAGCTCTGCCACCAGCGCCCGACAGTCGGCGCGGCGAGCCTCCAGAAATTCGGAAAAAGGCATCTCATACCTCCATAAATCATTGAATCTTATTTATTTTACCACTTTCTCGGCAAAAAAGCAAGTGCCTGCGAAAAAAAGCTCCCGTTTCTGTTGAAAAAAAGTCTTTTTTGTGATAAAATGAGGGAAATGCTTTTCTATCCGAAGGGAGTATCCTTATGTCAAGAACCTATCCCATGATCACAATCACCGAAAAGGGCGAAAAAATGCTGCGCGGAGGGCACGTCTGGGTGTATGCCGACGAAGTCGTCAGCCTCTCCGAGCCTCCCGAAAACGGCGAACTTGCCGACGTTTACTCACAAAAGGGCAAATATCTCGGGACCGGCTTTTATAATCAAAACTCCAAGATCCGCGTGCGCATCGTCTCTAAAAACGCGAACGATCGGTTTGACGACGCCTTTTGGGAGCGCAAGCTCCGTTGGGCGATCGACTACCGCCGCTCGGTGATGGGCGAAGTCGACTTTTCCTGTTGCCGCCTGATCTTCGGCGAGGCCGACGCCTTTCCGGGGCTGACGGTCGACCGTTTCGGGAGCATCCTCGTGACGCAGGTTCTCTCTCTTGGCATCGAGCGCATCAAGGATCGCCTTTACGCCATGCTTGTCCGTTTGCTCCGCGAGGAATTCGGACAGACCGTGGATGCGCTTTACGAGCGCAATGACGTAGCCATCCGCACCTTGGAGGGCATGGAACAATATACGGCGTTTTGGGAGGGCGAGGGCCTATCCTCCAACCTTGACGGTAAGACCCTCATCACCGAAAACGGCATCCAATACGAGGTGGACTATATCCACGGACAAAAAACCGGCTTTTTCCTGGATCAGAAATACAACCGCGCCGCCATCCGAAAGATCGCCGAGGGTCGACGCGTGCTTGATTGCTTTACCCACACGGGCTCCTTCGGTCTCAACGCCGCCGTAGGCGGAGCCGCACACGTGACCTCGGTGGATATCTCGGCCGATGCCATTGCCATGGCAAGCGCCAACGCCGCGCGCAACGGGCTGGACGGAAAGATGAGCTTTCTTTGCGCCGACGTCTTTGATCTGCTCACCGAGCTGGCCAATCGGAATTACCGCGACTATGACTTTATCATCCTCGACCCCCCTGCCTTCACTAAGAGCCGTGACACCCTCAAAAATGCCATCAAGGGCTACAGGGAGATCAACCTTAAGGCTATGAAGCTCCTGCCGCGCGGAGGCTATCTCGCCACCTGCTCCTGCTCGCATTTTATGACCGAGACCTATTTTAAGCAGATGCTCCATAACGCCGCCGCAGATGCCGGCGTGGGATTGCGCCAGATCGAGGCGCGTCAGCAAAGCCCCGATCATCCCATCCTCTGGAACGTCCCCGAAACCGATTATCTCAAGTTTTTTATCTTCCAGATCGTATAATTTTAGAACGAGAATTAGTCTTATTCAAAATTGAAACCTTATTTTGTGAGGGAGCTTCTTAAAAGAAGTTCCCTCACACTCCTTCAAGAACTTTACGCTTATCTTTATTGCTAAATTGGTTAGCTTCATTCGCTTTATATGAGCGTTGGATCGCGCCGGCACTTTGGGACGGCCTCTCTGCAAGCCCCCCTCGCCCGCTAACTGCTCGCGGAAGCGATTGTTTATCCACCAAGCACGAAAGTAGCCAATTTCGCAATAAAAATGTGTGTAAAGTTCTTGAAATGGGGTAAAACGTGCAAGCACGTTGGGGAAAACTTCTTTCTCAAAAGCACTGTTAACGTAAAAACATAAAATTCCCATGTGAAAACTATCTTGTGGACCATTTGGGGAAGCGGACCCAAAATGGTAGCGGGAGCTATTGCATATAGGAAGCGCATAGCAGTCACCAAATTTATAACAGAAATTTTTTAAAAGTTCTTGAAGGGGCGTGGGGGAACTTCTTTCAAGAAGTTCCCCCACAAAAATATTACGCTAACAGAGCTTTTGCTCAAGAAGTTTTCCCCAGAAAAAAATACGCTTATCTAATGCTCCAAATCCAGCAGATCGAACACGTGGAAGATGTCTCCGGCGCCCATCACGATCACGAGATCTCCGTCGCGGGCCTCCTCCAAAATGGCGTTGGCCGTATCTGCAAAGGAGCCGCAGTAGCGCGCAGTCTCCCCAATGCGATCCGCGATCGCCTTGGAGGATATTCCGTAGATGTTTCTCTCGCGCGCCGCGTAAATATCGGCAAACAGCACGCGGTCGGCGTCTCCAAAGGCCTTGGAAAAGTCCTCCAAAAGCCCCGCAGTTCGGCTGTACGTATGCGGCTGGTAGGCGCAGAGCACGCGCTCAAAGCCCATTTCCTTGGCCCCCTTGAGGGTGGCACGGATCTCGTCGGGATGGTGTCCGTAATCGTCGTAGACCACCGCGCCGCAGGCCAGTCTCCCCTTTCGCTCCATGCGCCGATGCGCACCGGTAAAGGTGGAAAGCGCGCGCACGGTCACCTCGGGCGAGACCCCGCACAGGATCGCCGCCGAAGCGGCAGCAAGCGCGTTGTAAATGCTGTGCCGTCCGGGCACCAGCAGCGTAATGCGGCAAAGAAAGGCATCGCGACTGCAAAGATCAAATTTCGTTGCCACACCGCGCGAGAGTGTAATGTTCCGCGCAATGAAATCGGCGTCGGAGTCAATACCAAATGAGATCTTTTCGCCTTCAAACTCCGCCAGCGCGCGCACCGTTTCGCGGTCGTCGGCGTTATACAGCACCCTTCCGTTCGGGAGAGTCTTGCGCGCATACGCCAAAAAGGACGCGCGCACCTGATCCATGCTGTGAAAAAAGTCCACGTGGTCCATCCCCACGTTCAGGATCACCGCCAAAGACGGATCAAAATCGAGGAAGGAATCCATATATTCGCAGGCCTCAAATACGATATGCTCGCGCTCCGCGCCCACGCGGCAGGGCGAGCCGGCCAAAAACGGCAGGCCCGCACCGCACAGCACCGTGGGATCTCCTGCCTCAAGCAGGATCTTGGCGCACATGGCCGTGCAAGAGCTTTTTCCGTGCATGCCCGCAATGCCCACGCGTTCCGTAAAATGGGACATTACAAAGCCCAGGTAATCGGCGCGTGAGATCAGCGGCTTTCCCGTTGCCTCCGCCGCCTGATATTCGGGATTTTCGGCGTCAATAGCAACGGTGTAGATCACCGCGTCGTAAGGTATCACGTTGGCCCCGTCGTGTCCGATGATCACTTCGATCCCACGGCTTTTCAGAGCCTCGGTCATCGCGCTCTCGGTGCGGTCGGAGCCTCCCACCGCAAAGCCCTCGCGAAGCGAAAGCTCGGCCAACGCCGACATGCTGATGCCGCCGATACCGACGAAAAACAGGCTGCGGCATTCTTGCAGCATCTGTGCGATCTGCCGCGCTCCGTAATGGGTATTTTCTACCGACACGCTATCACCTCCCAAGGGTCCTTTGGTCTGTTCCTATGAATTCAAATTCAATTTTATGACAAAAAAATATATTTTTTTCGCAAAAGCGGACATAAACCGCTTGGAAATTCACAAAAATATCCGCTTTCCGTTGAATAATCATCACAAAAACCTTTTATACTGTATATGTCAGCAAAAAAGATGATAGATTTATACAACGGAGGAAATTATGCAAATCACCGATATCAAGGTTCGAAAACTCTTCGACGAAGGCCCCATGAAAGCCATCGTATCCGTCACCTTCGACGGTCAACTCGCCGTTCACGACATCAAAGTGATCAACGCGCGAGACAAATTCTTTATTGTGATGCCCAGCCGCAAAAACCCCGATGAAAGCTACCGCGACATCGTACATCCCATCAACGCGCAGTTCCGTGGGATGCTGGAGGAGGCCGTGATCTCGGCCTACGAGGTTGCTCTGCGCGAAGCGGAGGAAGCAGGGGAAGAGATTCCCGAAACGGTATAAAATAGCCCCTTTCCCATTTTATGCACGGGAGCCCGAACGGGTTCCCGTGCATCTGTTTTACAGTCTTCCGTGCCCGAACAACACCTGCTCACCCCGTACGCTGAGGGTGCCGAAGGAGCCGTCCATGCCAATGCTGCCGGGATTGAAAAGATAGAGCGGGCGCGTCAGCGTCTTGCATGCCACGCAGGCTCCCGTTGGCAAAATTTCCAGGTGCGGCACGTGGGTGTGTCCAAAGAGCACGAGATCGGCGTCAAGCCTTACCGCATGCGCCAACAACGCGCCGTAGCCGTGCTTAACACTATGCATATGCCCATGGGTCAACAGGATCCGATGCTCCCCAAACGGAATCAGCCGCTCGGTTTGCAACGTGGGATCGGCCGAAAACCAATCGCAATTGCCGAGCACCGCGTGCACGGGAGGCAGGGACAAGCCGATCCGATCGAGATCCCGCACCCCATCCCCCGCAAAAAAGACGGCATCGGGGCGTTGCACCTGCAAGAGCAGCGCCTGCTCCATGCGCTCGGCGTGCCCGTGAGAATCCGAAAAAATCAATGCCTCCATGCCATCCTCCGCGTTTGTGTTTCTCTGCCTATTATTATAGCATCCAAGCGTCGGTTTGTCTACCTGTTTTCGCGAAAAAGCCAAAAAAAAGGAGAACGAGACCAACGTCATCCAGTCATGAGAATGTAAGCCTTGCGAGGTCTCTCCTTCCGTCTCGCTAATGCGGTCCAATTTGCAAAAAAACCTCCACCGCCATGGTCCCCCTTAGCAGGCAGGGTAAGGCGTGTGAGAAAGGACAGAGAACGTGAAATTCTCTGTCCTTTTTTTATGTAGGGGCGTTCATCGAACGCCCGCGGGCGACCACTGGTCGCCCCTACAGGTTTGACTTTTTATCGGCAGGCACCCCTGCTTTATAGAAGGCACTCCCACTGGGAGAGCTGGCGCCGTAGGACGACTGAGAGGGGATTTTATTTCCAAAGCCCTCTTCGTCACGCTGTCGCGTGCCACCTCCCCCAAAGTGGGAGGCTTCGTTTTTGTTCACTGAATGACATCGCCTGCTTGGTGTACACCTTGTTTCGGTTCACATTGGCATCGGCCTTCGCACTCTCGCCCTCGGAATAATTGAAATTCCGCTCGCGCTCGATCTCGTCCGCGATGGGATCTCTATCCTTCAGTGAATATTTTACGTTTCCGAAATGTTCATCGCTTTCAGAAATTCGTCCTTCGTTATCTGTGGGTTTTCCCGAATCAGCTGATAACTCTTCTCCAAATTTCGATTGTCTATTGCTCGTCCCACTGCCAACATATCCGTCCCCAAGCTTTGAAGATAATCCATTATCAATATACCCTTTTGATATTGCGTCATCGTGCTCTCTCCTTATATACTCTATTCTTAATTCAGCGTCTTCAATTTTTACTTTCTTTCTGTTGAATTTTTATCGCCTTCGCTATCAATGCCTATTGAGTAACTTTTGTATTCGGGTTCTGCTCCATCTTCTCGATATAGGCGATGATCTCCGCTTCTGAATTCCTCTCGTCCTCGATGATCTTGATCAATTCCTCCGCTCGTTGCTCTGCTTTCTCGAAATTTCCGATACTCACTAAATGATTTAGCACTTTTTCGTGTGTACTGCGTTGCAATTCTCTGTTGTACAAAGAACGCACAATCAATATCTGAGAACGTCCTTCTTTCATACAATGCCTCCTTTAGAATTTCCATCTCAATTGCAGTTTCAGCTTCAAACCTGATTACTCTCGAAATGATAAATTTTTTCTTCGTTCCCGTTACAAAAACAAATACATTATCGACGGAAATATTTGCATGGGGATCATTATTAACTTAATTCCGCTCGCGCTCGATCTCGTCGGAGATTGGATCCTTTAGCGAATATTTTACAGTCCCGCGATCTCCTGTGCTTTGTCGAGAATCTCCGCTTCCGTCAGATTCGGATTCTGCTCTAAAAATAACACGAGCGCGTTCATTTGAGCCTGATTCTTCAACATTGATGTTATCATCTCCGTACTTGTTCTGGAGACTCCAATATCTATCATAATTCTCATGAACGCCTTCACTATCTCTCTGTTCTGTTCTGTAAATTTCATCATAAGCCTCATCAAAAAGATTTCTTATCGCTTCTTCATTTTTCGGCACATCTTTAATGGATATTATTATTCCATATCTATCCTCAGAATCGTCAGCAACAAGTTTATTCCAAGTATTATCAATCGAATTGTAAAACATTTGAAATTCCGCTCGCGCTCGATCTCGTCGGAGATCGGATCCTTTAGCGAATATTTTACAGTCCTGCGATTTCCTGTGCCTTGTCGAGAATCTCCGATTCCGTCGGATTCGTATTCTGTAAAAGATACTCCGCCATCATTGCTATTTGCTCGTTTCTCGGGATCAAGAGCATTATTGCCACGATTGTGTCTTGTTTGATTTTTAAGAACTTTAAGCACTCTATTAAGTTCGCTTGCATTTGTGATAACTGATTCGGCATCGTTTTTCTTCACCTTTTCTTCAATTGCTGAGATGTATGCTATATTGCTATCGGTAATCGCTATTTGCTTAAGAACGCCGAAATGCCCGAGTGTGAAATTTTCATAAACATAGAAATTTTTTGCGCTTCTCGCAACACTATATCTCGGAAGTTTTTCATTACGAGCCATAAATTCCGAATTGTCTTCCATGATACGACTACTGATGATGGCATATTCTCTTTTCGAGATTTGCTTATATGCTCTTTTTTATTATACCTCGCCTCCGCATCCTTGTCAACCCCTTCTTCCTCTCCAATCGCCTTCTCAATCTTCCCTCGCACATAATTCCACCCCGCGTCCTCTACCGCCTTCAGGTAAAGTTTCTCGGCTTTCTGCAGGCGGTGGAAGGATTGCTTTTATTCCCTATTTGCTGTAAATCTTATCAAAAACGATTAGCATTCCATCGGGCGTTCTCGGCTTCGGAACGTTCAAAATTTTTTCACTCTTCCTATTGACATTTTCGCTTTTTTCGGGTATACTGTTTTTAGGAACCATCACAGAACCGGGTTTGACCGTTGCATTGGAGGCTTCGCCATCAATGAGCTGTGAGGTTCTTTTTTTGTAGCCTTTCTTCCCAATAAATGCAGTTACAACGAATAAGGTCTTTGCTTTTGTATTTGGGATGGCTTGAACAACATAGTAAGATTTTCCCAAATTTCTTTTTCATACAAGATTGTTCGGTAAGCCTCCCCCTGGGGGGAGGTGGCTTGCGAAGCAAGACGGAGAGGGGCGGGGTCAAGGAATATCGACCTCTCACCCGCCTGCGGGGGGAGCGCTCCCAAAGGGAGAGCCCAGTCTACGGACAAATACGATTATAAAATCGCGCTTTCGTAAAATAGCACAACCCCCTTAGCCACTTTTTCT
>JAFVOP010000047.1 GCA_017505745.1 Clostridia bacterium | reverse complement strand
TGTGGAAAGTCTTTTTCGGTTTCTACGGCGCGGAGACCCACGAAGAATCTACTAACTTTCTTTTTGAAGTAACAAGATTCTTCGCGGGTCTTTCCCCGTTTGAGGGCAAAAATCGGTTCAGAAAATAGGAAAGACGATGCTCAGAATGACCCAAGGGAGTGTGTGCGCAAAGAGGTGTGCGGAGGGGGAGTGTGTGCACGAAAGTCTATCATTTAGCCAATAAAAAACGTGGGGAAAGTTTTTGAAAAGGGGCAAAACGTGCAAACACGTTGGGGAAAACTTTTTCAAAAGTTTTCCCCACAAAAAATATTACGCGAATAAAGCCTTTGCTCAAGAAGTTTTCCCCAGATCATACTACGCTCAAGACCCCCCCCACAAAAACATTCACACTCGCTTCAGTTTTGCGTAGGTTGCCATCAGCTTTTTGGTGCCGACCTTGTCGAACACGATCTCGTAGAGGGTGTCGGCGCCCATGGGTCTCACCGAGAGGATCTCGCCCTCTCCAAAGGTCATATGGCGCACGCGGTCGCCGGGGGCAAAGGTCTCTTTGGCGGCAGAGGCCTTTGGAGCGCGGAGCGGTTGCCCAACGGTGATCTTTTCGGCCGCCGAGGCGGGCGCGGGGCGTGAGACCGCATGCCGTGCGGGAGCGGCTGCCGATTGCGAGATGTAGGTCCGTTTTTGGGTGGCGGGCGCTTCGGCACCGCGGGAGCCGTAGACCGATCCGCGCGAGGCACCGTAAGAGCCTCCAAAGCCACCGTAGCTTGCTTCTCCATAGGACCGGCCGTAGGAGCCAAAGACCGGGCGGCGGCCTTCCTCCTCGTCGTCGGGGGCTTCCACCAAGGAAGAGGGGATCTCGCTGACGAAGCGCGAGACGGGGTTATACATGGTTTGTCCGTAGAGCAGACGGTTGCGCGTGTGCAGGATGTAAAGCTCCTTTTTGGCGCGTGTGATGGCCACATAGGCCAGGCGCCGCTCCTCCTCCATTTCGCTCTCGCCCGCCGTCAGGGTCTGGGAGCCGGGGAAGAGTCCTTCCTCCATGCCGGGCAGAAAAACGATGGGAAATTCCAAGCCCTTTGCGCTGTGGATCGTCATGAGCACCACGGCGTCGGCGGTCTCGTCGTAGCGATCCACGTCGGCCACCAGAGCTGTTTCCTCCAAAAATCCCGTCAGGGTGGGATCCTCATTTTCTTTTATGTATTCCAGGATGCCGGACTTGAACTCTTCAAGGTTTTCCAGGCGTTCGGCCTCTTCCTCGCCTGCCGCGATCAGCATCTGACGGTAGCCCGAGCGGTCGAGCACCGCGTCAAACAGCACGTCCAGGGAGACGGTGCGGGAGAGCTCGGTGAGCGATTGGATGAGACTTGCAAATTGCAAAAGCGTTTCGCGGGAGCGTTCCAGGGCGGGGAAGGCCGAAGCGCGCGCGAGGACGTCGAACTGACTGCAGCCCTGCTCCTCGGCGATCATTGCAACGGTCTCCAGCGTCTTTGCGCCGATCTTGCGGCGCGGCTCGTTGATGATGCGGTTCAGGCGCACGTTGTCGGCGTGGTTGTTGATCAGTTGCAGATACGCAACCGCGTCACGGATCTCCTTGCGGTCGGTAAAGCGGGTGCCGCCCAGCACGCGGTAGGGAACCGCCGAGCGCGCAAAGGCCTTTTCAATGCTCTGGGCTTGCGCGTTGGTGCGGTAGAGCACGGCAAAATCGCGGTAGATCGCCTGTCCGGCCGCTACCTTGCGGTTAACGGTGTCCACCAAAAAGCGCGCCTCGGCGTTCTGATCGTCGCACAGGCGGCGGTGGATCTTCTCCCCCTCTCCCGCCGCTGTCCAAAGCGTTTTCCCTTTTCGGCCCGCGTTGTGCGCGATCACGGCGTTTGCGGCGTCGAGGATGGTCTGGGTGGAGCGGTAATTCTGCTCCAGCTTGATCACCTTGGCCTCGGGGAAGGTCTTATCAAAGGAGAGGATGTTTTCGATGGTCGCGCCGCGGAATTTGTAGATGCTCTGATCGTCGTCACCCACCACCATCAGGTTCTGATGCAGGCCCGAGAGCAGGACGGTGAGCTGCAGCTGTGCCACGTTGGTGTCCTGAAACTCGTCCACGCACACGTACTTGAAGCGGCTTTGGTAGGCCTCGCGCACGGACGGATGGTTTTTGAGCAGCAGAACGGTCTGCATGATCAGGTCGTCAAAATCGAGCGCGTTGGATTCGCGCAGGTACTGCTGGTAGGCCTCGTATACACGCGCGATCTGCTTTTTGCGGTAATCGATCCCGGCCTCCAGGGCAAAATCGTCGGGCGTCATCAGGGCGTCCTTGGCGCGGCTGACGGCGGCGATCACCGATTTTACGGGAAGCAGCTTTTCGTCAATGTTGCAGCGCTTCATGGCCTGCAGGATGGCTTTTTTGGTATCGTCGGCATCGTAGATTGTAAAGCCCGGGCGGTACCCCACCTTTTCGCCGTGTTGGCGCAGGATGCGCACGCAGACCGAATGGAAGGTACCGGTCCAGATATCGGTTGCGGTATCGGGATCGTTTGGAAACATGCGGGCCAGGCGCTCCTTGATCTCGTTTGCCGCCTTGTTGGTAAAGGTAATGGCCAGCACGCGGTAGGGCGGGCAGGCGTTGTTTGCAAATTCGGGCAGGATGCCGTCCTCAATTTCGGAGATCGGCAGAGTGAGGGCTTGTTCCAGCTCTCGGATGCGCGCCTCGTCGGTTCCGTAGGGCACGTAGCTGCTGAAGTAGGCGTTGCCGTAGCGGATGAGAAAAGCGATGCGGCGCACCAGAACGGTGGTTTTTCCGCTTCCTGCGCCCGCAAGCACCAAAAGGGGATTATTTACGGTGAACACCGCCTCGCGCTGCCGCTCGTTGAGCGACGAATAGACCCGATCAAACAGGGCACGCTTGGCGGCAAGATAGCGTTCTTCAATGGTTTGCATAGAAATACCTCGGAGAAAGAATGATCAAAACAAAAAATTGACTTGCAAATACGAAAAAAAGGGAGTATAATGGGAGGGAAATCAAAAAGGATTGGAGAAAACGGATGAGTGAACAGGCTTTGGCGATTCTGATCCAGGTGATCGGCTACATCGGGGTGTTGTTTGTGGTGATTGCATTTCAATGCAAAACGCATAAGCGCGTGATCGTGCTCAAAACCACCAACGAGCTGATCTTTGCCCTGCAATATTTCCTGCTGGGGGCGTATACCGGCGTGGCAATGAATCTGGTTGGTTCTCTGCGCAACTTTATTTTTGTGGCACAGGTGGAAAAAGGAAAATCCACGCGCGTGGCGCAGGTGGTGTTCAGCCTGTTTTTCGTGGTGTTTGGGATCCTGACCTGGCAGGGGCCGATCAGCATTGCGGTGATCGCCGCCAAGCTGGTGACCACGATTGCGTACGGACTGAAAAACACGCGCCTGATCCGTTTTCTCACGCTTCCCACCAGCATCTGCTGGCTGATCTATAACGTGGTGGCCAACTCGTCCGCCGGTGTGCTTTGCGAGGCCTTTACCTCGCTTTCGATCCTTACCGCGATCCTTCGCATCGAGCTGATCGAGCCGTGGGTCCAAAAGCGGAAGGCCGCCAAGGCCGCCGCGGGAGAAAGCCGGGCAGAAAAAACCGAATAACCGATTTCATGGGGGACCTGCTTACAGGTTCCCCATTGCTGTCGACAAAAACGAGCGCGTGTTGTCCGTGTGATGAAGTTTTGGTCGAGCTTTTTTAAAAGCTCGCGCAGTGGAGGGCGCGCAGCCCTCCTCGCCCTCCGCAGAGGGCGAAATTCCTGTTCGGCGCTTTCTTTTTGCAAGCTTTTTCTTTGCGCCTGTACGGTCAAAGAAAAAGCGACGAACCTTTTAGACGGCTTCACAACTCGAGAGCCTTTGATCGACGCTGAAAGAGCCTGCTTACAGGCTCCCCATGGCCGCTTGATAGGCTTTTTTCATAAAGAGCGCGTCCTCGGCCTGGGTGCCGTCGGACTCGCAAATGATGCGCGGATACACACCCTCGCGCACGATCGCCTCGGCGAGCGGCTCAAAAAGAGGACCAAACTCGGTGTCGGCAAAGGTGAGGTGCTTTTTCTCACCTGCGGAGGTATAGGCGATCTTGGAAAAATGGCAGTGCAGATGCTTGGCAAAGGAATCCCCGAGCGTCACGGCGATCTCGTCAAACACGCGGCGGTAGCTGTCCACGTCGGGAAAGGCGCCGCCCACGTTGCGCGCGTTGAGATGCCCGAAATCCACCACGGGGGCGTAGATCGGCGCCACCTTGCATTGCTCCAGCACCTCCGAGAGCGTGCCGAGCTGGTTGATCTTGCCCATGGTCTCAATCCCCAAACGGATCTTGGTGTCACCAACGGCCTCGGCCACCTGCTCGAGCGTGTCCTTGGAGAGCGCCATGGCCTCCTCGCGTGAGATCTTTGCCGCGCTTCCGCTGTGGATCACGATCGTGTCTGCACCGAGCAGGTCGGCCGCCCAGAGCGACTTTTGAATGTAACCGATGCTTTTCAGGCGTTTTTCGGGGTCCACGCCCGAGAGCGAGATAAAATAGGGCGTGTGGAGCGACATCAGAATGCCGTGCTCCCGCGCTTTGGCGCCAACGGCGCGCAGGGAGGCTTCTCCCGCCGTCAGGCCGTTGCCGGCCTCGTATTCAAAGGCGTCCAGCCCAAACCGCTTCACCCATCCCGGGCTTTGCAGGGTGGATTTGTTGCCCTCGGCGTAAAAGAGATCCGAGTTTCCACCCGGTCCAAAGGTTGCAGTGCTCATAATTGCTCCTTTCCGACGTTCGGTTGGATCTTCCAGAACGCCATCCAGCTTTGATAGCCGTGTTCTTTTGCGTATTTGCGGATAAACGGACGCTCGCACCACCGCTTGAAGCGGAAGAAAAGGTTGGTCTTATCCTTGATGGGGGGGACGATGAGCGAGGGGAGACCGATGTGACGGCCCGCATAAGAGTCGGTCAGGAGCTGGTCACCCAGCATCGCGGTCTCGCGGTCGGTCACGCCCAGCTCGCGCATGGCGCGAAGCAGCGTCTTTTTGTTCGGCTTTCCACTGTCGGGATATGCCAATAGCCCCAGCGTGCGGTTGAAGCGTTCCACGCGCGGCGGATGATTGTTGGAGACGAGCGCGAGCCGAATGCCGTTTTCCTGCAGCTCCCGCACCCATTGGCGGATGGGCTCGTCGGGCTCGGCCTGCTCGTAGGGCGCCAGCGTGTTGTCGATATCGCAAAGCAGCGCACGGATCCCGATCGACTGCAAAAAGGCAGGCGTGATCTCGCGGTAGGAGCCGAACATATAGTTGGGGGTAAGACGGTCTTTCATAAAGGCTTCCTTTCCATAAGCGTGTACGCAGGGCAGATCATTCCTCGCCCACGCGGTAATAGCGTTCCAGGATGCGCGCGGCGGTCAGGGAGGAGTTTCCTCCCGCCACTCCCTGCTCCAGCACCACCGAGATCACGATCTCGGGCGCATCGTAGGGTGCGGCGCACACAAACAGGGCGTTGTCGTCCTTCGAGCCGTTCTGCGCGGTACCGGTTTTGCCGCCCACCGGAACGGGGACGTTTTTCATATTTCGGGAAATAACGTTGCTGCCCGTAACCACCTGGCGCATGCCCTCCAAAATGGTGGAGAGGTGGGCGGGCGCGAGCGAGACGGAGGAGAGCGGACGTTGCTCGGATACGTAGGAGGGCTCTTCGCTTCCAAACGCGTACACGCTATGCAGGAGATGCGCGTTGTAGCGCGTGCCGCCGCTCACGAGGGCAGAGAGATAGGAGGCAAGCTGGATCGGCGTTGCCGTGGTATCGGACTGTCCGATCGAGGCCGAAAGCACGTCACCCTCCTGCCAAGGCTCGGCATAGGGAAACTGCTGGCGGTATTCGGGAGATGCCAGCGAGCCTTTGGCGCCGCCCAGCTCCAGCCCCGTGGCCTCTCCAAAGCCAAGACCCGCCATGTAGTCCTTCATGCGGTCGATCCCCAAGCGGTATCCCAGCTCGTAGAAGTAGCAGTTGCAGGAATCGGCAATCGCCTCCACCAGATCGATATAGGTGGAGCTGTGATAGTCCTTGGTGGAGCACTTGGGATGATGGTAGCGATCGTAGGTGCCGGTGCATTTGAGGCGGTCGGAGGGGTAGATCACAACGTCGGTCAGCGCGGCGGCGGCTACACCAGGCTTAAAGGTAGAGCCGGGGGCGTAGGTGCCGTTGAGCGCGCGGTTGAGCAGCGGCATGGACGAATCGGAGGCAAGCTCGTTGTAATAGAGATTGTAGGTGGAAAGATCGTAGGTGGGATACGAGGCAATGGCAAGCACCTCAAAGGTGTTGGGGTCCATCGCCACGGCGGCGCCCGCATTGCAATTGCCGCCCACGGCTTCCACGTTCTCGCGCAGGCCGTCCTCGGCGGCGATCTGCAGATCGATATCAATCGTCAGATGCACGTCGCTGCCCGCCACGGGCTGCTTTTTCACGGTGACGCTTACCACGTTTCCGTTGGCGTCCTCCTCAATGATCAGCGTGCCGTCAATGCCGCGCAGATATTCCTCAAAGGCAAATTCGCAGCCCGATTTGCCCACAATGGCATTCATCTGGTACCCCTGCTCGTTGTAGTAATCCCATTCCTCGGAGTAGATCGGCCCCACCGTGCCAAGGATATGCGAGGCATAGCCGGGGTAGTTGTATACACGCTCGGCGGTGACCGTAAAGGTGACGCCGGAAAGCGCGAGCTCCTTGACGTAGGTCATCAGCGGTAGCTCCACGTTTTTGGCAAAGGTGTAGCTGCCCGTGGATTTAAAGCTTTGCGCGTCCATATCGTAGCGCAGACGGATCAGGCGGTCGATCTCATCGTCGTCAAAGAGACGCGCGCCGTCTCCGTCGGTCGCCAGGAGATCGTAGGTGGAGGTGTAGTATTTCACGATGTCCGCAATCGAGGCGTCGGTTTTCAGGCCGATGGCCTTGAGTACCTTTCGCATGCGGTAGTAGGGGATCGAATCGGCATCCTGCGCCTCCTCGGAGAGAAGGTAGTAGGGGTAGGTCCCCTCAAACGGGAAGAATTTTTCCACGTGCGTGTCCTGCGCGTCGGTCTCCTCCAGCGCGCCGAGCAGAGAGAGGCAGACCTGATTGGAATTTTTCAGACCCGACGAGGCCAGAACGGAATAGGAGAGGGTAAGATCGTAGGAAAAGCGATTGGTAACCAACGCGTTTCCGTTCCGGTCGTAGATCTCGCCGCGCGCGGCCTGGATCGTTACAACTCGCGTGTTGGTGCCGGTGTCATAGGTGTTTTCTCTGCCCGAGATCTGGATGTAAAAGAGTCGACCCAGATAGATCACGCAGACCAGGCAGAACACCGAAACCACGAGCATATAGCGCAGGATCGGATTTTTTCGTTCGCGCAAGCGATTCCCTCCTTTCATAAATCTTGGGGTCCTCGGAAGCCTTCCAAGCGGCCCCGTTTCCCGCATTCGCGCGAGAGACGGTTGGATCAAGAGACGAATAGAAATACCAGCATGGCAGCCAACACCCACACACCGGGATTTTTCAGCGTGACCGACGCCCATTGCCGCGCGGTGAGCGGTTGCGCGGCCTTTTCAAATCGCACATACTTCCAAAGCAGCGCAATGGCGATCGGTGCGCAAACAAAGCAAAGGCCAAGGAAGAGATAGTAGCCAATCAGGAGCAGGAAGGGGACGGGGTTGTTCAGTACCGCCTCCACGCCCTGCGTTTCCAGAGCGGCAAGATCCAGGTGCTTGAGTAGCTCGGATACCCCCACGCCGCTGATCAGATTGAAAATGGCGTGCAGAGCCACCGTATACCGCAGCTTGCCCGTGTACAGATAGACGTAGCCGAACAGCAGCCCGATCGCCGCGGCGTAGAAGAACTGGTTGAAGTTTCCGTGGATCAGACCAAACGTCACACCCGAGATCAGGATGGCGGGCAGGTCGCCGTAGCGGCGCAAGCGGTCGATCACAAGCTTGCGGTAAAAGATCTCCTCCATGATCGGCGCAAGAATGCCGCAGTAGAGCAGGGTTGCCCAGAAGGGGGAGTTCAGCGTCAGCTCGGTCAGCTCGTTGGTGGGCTCTTTTCCCGTAAAGGTGGAAATGATCTCGTTGACGAAGTTGCCCGCAAGGTTGCCGAGCAGGGAGATCGAAAAGCAGAGCGCGATCAGACCGCAGAATGCCCAGAAGCCGATGCGGCGCGTTTGTTTGGGCGCTTGCTTCGGTGCCATACGGAAGAGAAAGAGTGAGGTGGGCATGACGAGATACATGCAGGTGTTGGAAACCACCATCACGTACCAATCGGCGCTCATCCAATGCGGTGCAAAGAGCTCGATACAGAGCACTGCCAGCAGCTGAAGCACCAAAACGGCGGCAAAGATGTAGGTTACGGCCAGTGCCAGGATCGAGAGCTGGCGGCGCTCCTGCCGCAGATCCCGCGCAAGCGGAAGCTCTTCTTGCTCTTGGGGCAGCTGAGGAATATAGTCGTTCATGCAAGGTCTCCTTTCCAAAGAGAGGGGTGTGGAAAAAGAAAGACAGTCTGTTGAGCGGGACTGTCTTTCCGTTGCGGTTGATGTAGGATCGGGCTTATTTTACTTTATAGCGGATGAATTCCGAAAAATCGCCGCCGGTGCTTTGGATCATTCGTCCAAGGCCCACGCACACACAGTCGGTGGGGCGCTTGGGGATCCGCACACGGATGCCGGTGCGATTGTGGATCGCCTGATCGATGCCGGGGAGCAGTGCGCCGCCGCCCACCATCACGATGCCAAAATCAAAGATGTCGGCGGAAAGCTCGGGCGGGGTGGTCTCCAGCGTCATTTTGACCATCGAAACGATCTCGGAGAGCGGATCGCGGATGGCCTCACGCACCTCTGCCGTGGTCACCGCAATGGTGGTTGCCAATCCCGTGCGCAGATCTCTGCCGCACACCTCGGCGCTTCCGCGGTCAATGCCCTCCACGGCGGTGCCGATGTGCTTTTTGAGAGACTCTGCCGTGATCTCGCCGATCAGGACGTTTCGCGTTTGCTTGAGGTAATTGATGATCGCCAGATCCATTTCGTCGCCTGCCGTGCGCAGGGAATTGGACTGTACTACGCCACCAAGACTGATGACCGCCGTTTCCGACGTGCCGCCGCCCAGATCGATGAGCATGGCGCCGCGCGCCTTGGAGACCTGGATCCCCGCGCCCACGGCTGCCGCGATCGGCTCGTCGATCAGTCCCACGTTTTTGGCGCCCGCCTCAAAGGTGGCGTCCTCCACCGCGCGGCGCTCCACCTCGGTCACCCCGTAAGGAATGCACACCAGGGCAGAGGGACGGTTAAAGACCGAGGTCATATCCATGCGGGTGAAGAAATCGTGGAGCATCAGGGAGGTGACCTCCAGGTCGGTGATCACGCCGTCCTTGAGCGGGCGGAGCGCCAAAATGTTTCCGGGGGTCTTTCCGAGCATGCGCTTTGCAAGCAGTCCCGAGGCCAGCACCTCGTGCGTGGAACGGTCCATGCTCACTACCGAAGGCGCGCGCAAAACGATGCCCTTGTCCTTGACAAAGATGCGGGTATTGGACGTACCAAGGTCGATTCCGATTTGTTTTGCCATTGCGGCGCCTCCTTTCACGGGGGATTTTTTAAAGCTTTAGATATATTATAACATAAAGATATGGCTTTGGCTATACCTTCTCTGAAATTTTTTCGGGATTTCAGAGAAAATTTTCTCCGAACAGCTCGCGCCAAAGCGTGGCAAGGCGGTGAACGGGGAGGCCTACCACGTTGAAGTAGCATCCGCGGATGCCGCGGATAAAGGTGGAGGCATAGCCTTGGATGGCGTAGGCGCCGGCCTTGTCGTAGGGCTCGTCCGTTTGCAGATAGCGCGTGAGCGTCTCTCCGTCCAAGGAGTCAAACAGGACCTCGGTCACCTCGTGGGCCGTTCCGCATTTTCCCATACCGAGCAGGCAGATCCCGCTGACCACGCGGTGCGAGCTTCCAGACAGAAGGGAAAGCATGCGCTTGGCGTCGGCAGGGTCTTGCGGCTTGCCGAGGATCTCGTCCTCGGTAGCTACTACGGTATCCGAGGCAAGGATCACGGTGTCCGAGAGATCGCGCCCTTCGGATAGGAGCTTTTCGGCCACCGCGCGCGCCTTGCGCTCGGAGAGGAGCTCGACCAAGCGGCAGGGGTCCGATACGTCCGCGTTCTCGTCGGTGTCAGCGGTCACGATTTCAAACGGTACGCCTAAATGCGCAAGGATCTCGCGTCTGCGCGGAGATTTGGAGGCTAAAATCAGTTTCATAAGTCATTCCTTTTTTGAGCCGGGGCTCTTTTTTTGGGTGGGGGTCAAACGCCCAGCAGATTCAGCACCGCCGTGATCAGCCACACCAGGGTGCAAACGGCAACGGCGGGGGAGAGCAGCGAGCGGAGCAGCGCAACGGGGATCTCCCGCGGCGGAAGGGCAGGGGTGTGTGAGGAGTCCAGATTCTCCCGCGCATAGCGGTGATAGATCTTGCGGGCTTCTCCTGCGGCAAAGGCGCCGAAGAGCAGAAAGAGCACCGTCAAACAGAAGATAAAGATCTCGTTGCTGCCGGCACGGACGTAAAACGTAGAAAGAAAGGGTTGTCCGAAGAGGCAGAAGAGATTGTAGCAAAGATGGAGCAGGACGGCCGCAACATAGGAACGCGTGACGTACGTGGCGCATGCCAGAAGCATGCCAAGAAGCAGATACGCGGGGAAGAGCGGCAGGGAGAAGTGGAGCATGGCGAAAAAGAGCGCCGACACGCCAATGGCAACGGGAGCGCCGTAGCGCTCGTATTCGGCGCACAGAATGGCGCGGAACACCAGTTCCTCCAAAATTGCGGGAAGTAATGCGTAAGCGAGAATGGCGAGAATGGCATCGGGAAGGCTCATGATCCGCGCCGAGAAGGAATCGTAGATCGTAAAGCTGCCCTCCAGCGAGGCGATCCCACCGGTCAGGATCTCACAGAGCATCCCGCCGCAGATCATCACGATGGGCATGCACAGAAGAAAGCGGATATGGTCGGGGCGGGGGGGACGAAGCCGCAGATGCGCCAAAAAGGGCTTGCCGCGCCGATGGAGATACAGCGCCGCAGGAAGCGCAAAGATCACGGCCTGCAACAGGAGCAGCAACAGAAATCCGATTCTTCGGTCGGTCCACAGGGGGGAGATCAGCCGCGAGAGAAGCAGGAGTACAAAAATCGCTCCCACCAGGATGGGCGGGGCGTGCAAAGGACGGATGGAGCGGGTCTGCTCTCCCACCGTCAGAGCCTTTTCGGCCGTGCCAAACAAACGCCTCTTTCCGGCCAAAATCAGGGACGTGATGCGTGTTTGAAGGGCAGAGGGCTTGGCCTTTCCCGTTGCTTGTCCGTTCCGCTTCGCCCATGCGGCGCAATCGATCCGCGCGCGCTCGGTGAAGAGGATCGAAACGGGGCGGTCGTGCGGCTCGGTGGGCAGCTCCCGGAGCACCAGCTTTTCATATGCGGCACCCACGGCAAGCCCGGGGAAGGCGGCCAAAAATCGGTCGTAGTAGCCTTTTCCGTAGCCCAAGCGCTCTCCCGTGGGGGAAAAGGATAGCCCCGGAAGGATGCAAAGCGTGCGTGCGTCGGGGCGGTATTCCTTGGCGTGCGAAGGCGGCTCGGGGATGCCGTAGGCGCCCGGTTGCAGACGCGCGTCGGGCTCCCAGAGGAAGAAGCGGAGCCTGCCCGCTTCGGGATCGCAGCGCGGAAAAGCCACGGGTTTTCCGGCCTTGCGCGCGATACTCGCCAGGGGGAGCAGATCAAGCTCTCCCGGCATCGGAGCGTACAGCAGGATCGCCGACGCCCGTTGAAATTCCTTGGAGGCCGCGATGCGGGAAACGATCGTGCGGGCGGCCTCTTTCTGTTCCTCGGGGGAGATCGCCGCTCTTCGCTCCTTGAGCAAGCGGCGCAGTTCTTGCTTGGTCATATCAGTCCGCCAAGATCACGCGGCACAATTCCTCGGCCGCATCGGGCCCCTTGAGGGCGGCAACAAGCGAAAGGCCGAATTCGATCGCCGCTCCCATGCCGGCGGCAGTGATCACCTTTCCGTCGGTGATCACGCGCACCCCCTTCGGCGCGAGCTTAGCTCCCTTCAGATGCTCCTCAAAGCCGGGGTAGCAGACGGCGGTTTTTCCTTCGAGATAGCCGCGCTTGCCCAGCACCATGGGGGCGGCACAGATGGCGGCCATGTAGGCGTTGCTCGCGGCGGCGGCATGCAAAGCAGCCTCCACGGTGCGCGATTCGTCCAGATGGCGCGCGCCGGGCATGCCGCCGGGCAGGATCACCATCTCGGGCTTGGCGTCGCGGTAAAGGGTTTCGGGGATGTCGGCCTGTACGGGAATGCCGTGCGCACCGACGATCACGTCGCCGCCGATCCCCACCGTGGTAACCGGAAGTCCCGCGCGGCGCAAGAGATCCAGAGGCGCCAAAGCCTCCACTTCTTCAAATCCGTGTGCTAAAAATAAATAGATCATAGAGGTTGTTCCTTTCCAAAGGCTTCCGGATCACGGACGGCCCGCCGTCAGTCGGATCAGGAGCTTGATGCTGTCGGGCTGCGTTTTTGCCTCGTGCGCGGCGCGGTTGCGGTGGATCTCCCCGCATTTGGTACAGCGGTGAACGATCACGTAGCCTTTGCGCGCGTCGGGCTCTACGCGGATCGGCTCCATTGGCGCGCGGCACTCGTTGGCGCGGTCTCCGGGGTTGATATCCACGTGCAGGGACCACAGGCAAAACGGGCAATGGTTGCGCGAGGTATAGCCCAGAGGCAGGACCTCTTTTTTGCAGTGCGCGCAGACGAAACCGCTGTCGTTTTTGGTAAAGCGTTTTTGCTCCATTTTCGTGCTTCCCCTTTCGGTTTTCGGAATTGAGATTCCTCTAATCATAGTAACACAAAACGGCGAAAAAGTCAAGGTGAGCCGTTCATTTTTCTCGACCTTTTCCCCCGCCGTGCGCACAACGTCCGAAAATGCCCGTTCCATGCTGCAAAAAACAAGCGTTTTGCGGCTTTTTTTGTGATTTTTTTCGCAAAAATGCGCCAAATCTATTGAAATTGAGAGGGATATCTGCTATAATGGATAGGAATATAGCATCAAAAAGAGGTACCCCGGCATGAGCGAAAAGCTTTCTACCCAGCCCTACAAGGGCACAAGAGATTTTTACCCGCAGGATATGCGCCTGCGCAATTGGTTTTTCGGAGTGATCCGAAAGGTGCTCGAAACGTCGGCGTTTGACGAATACAACGGCCCGATGCTCGAGTCGCTGGACATCTACGCCGCCAAGAGCGGCGAGGAGCTTGCCAATGAGCAGACCTACAACTTTACCGACCGCGGCGACCGCCGTCTGGCGATCCGCCCTGAGATGACCCCCACCGTTGCGCGTATGGTCGCGGCCAAAATGGGAGAGCTGAATTTTCCGCTCAAATGGTTCTCGATCCCCAACATGTACCGTTGCGAGCGTCCCCAGCGCGGACGTCTGCGCGAGTTCTGGCAGATCAACGTTGATATCTTCGGCTGCGACGGCTTTGAGGCCGACCTGGAGTGCATCGCCAGCGCGATCCGCATCCTCCGCGCCTACGGAGCCGACGAAACGATGTTCACCGTGCGCATCAACAACCGCCGCTTCTTCAACGACGTCATCGCCGCCATCACGGGAGCCGATCCCGAGGGTGCGCGCAAGGTCTCCAAGGTGATCGACCGCAAAAACAAGATCCCGCGCGAGGCCTATGAAAAGGAGCTTCGCGAGCTGGGACTCGATGACGCGCAGATTGCAAGGATCGACGCGCTGTATACCATGAACGTCAAGGACGCCACCGCCATTTGCCCCGATTCGGTGGGCTCGACCGAGCTCCGTCAGCTCTTTGACGCGCTCGAAAAGGCGGGACTCGCTCCCTATTGCGTATTTGACTTCGGAATTATCCGCGGTCTCGATTACTACACGGGCACCGTGTTTGAGGTCTTTGACAACGCGCCCGAAAACAACCGCGCCATGTTTGGCGGCGGCAGATATGACAATCTGGTTGGACTGTTCGTCAAGAACGCCAAGATCTCGGGCGTTGGCTACGGCATGGGAGACGTGACGCTGGAAAACTTCCTGTTCACGCACCACCTGGTTCCCGCATCCTTCGGTGCCGGTGTCAAGGTGCTGGTCACGCGCTTTGACGACGTGCCCTACGAAAGCTATCTCGCCGTTCTGGACGCGCTCCGTGATGCCGGTATCGTTTCGTCGGTATTCCTCGGTGCCAAGAAGTTTGGCAAGCAGATCGACTTTGCCGTGAAGGACGGGTACACGCACGTGGTGATCATGGGCGGCGACGAATACGCGCGCGGCGTGGTGCGCGTCAAGGATCTGACCACGCGTGAGGAGCAGGAGCTGACGCTTTCCAACGCGATCGCGGCACTTCGGTAATTCCTCCCTATTTACGGGATCCCGTTCACAAAAAACAGGCTCTCCCGGTTGCATCGTTTTCAAAACACAGAGAAATATAAAACTAAAACACCGAAAGAAAGGCAGGTTCCCCTTATGCAACGCTTTACAACAACCTCCTACGATGGACACACCACCCTTGCAGCTTACAAGCTGGTTCCCGAAAACCCGCGCGGAATGGTTCAGATCTCTCACGGTATGTGCGAGTATCTCCTCCGCTACGAGGGCTTTGCCAAATTCCTCGCCGAAGCAGGCATTCTGGTGTTCGGTCACGATCACCTCGGCCACGGCTACTCGGTAAAGAACACCAATGAGCTCGGCTACACCGTAAAAGACGGCGGCGTGGAGGCTCTGGTGGAGGACGTTCACAACCTCGTGCTCAAAATGAAGCAGGAATATCCCGAGCTGCCCGTGATCCTCTTCGGTCACAGCATGGGCTCCTTCATTGCACGCGCAGTGGTGGAGAAGTATTCCTCTACGTACGCGGGTGCCGTGTTCTGTGGCACCTGTGGCGACGGACTGCCCACCGCGTTCGGCAAGGCGGTTACCAAGCACATGATCACCTTCCTTGGCGAGCATTACCGCTCCAAGCTGATGCAAAAGATCGTATTCGGCGGCTACAACAAGCAGTGCGGCGAGGGCTGTGACCCCAACGCATGGCTGTCCCGCGACGAGGAAGTAGTCAAGGCCTACAACGACGATATGCTCTGCGGCTTTAACTTCACCCTGCGCGGCTATAACGATCTCTTCACGCTGATCGAGCAGATCTCGCGCGAGGAGTGGGCCTCCACGCTTTCCAAGGATCTCCCCGTGATGGTGATCAGCGGAGAGGCAGACCCGGTTGGCGCATACGGCGCGGGCCCCCAGAGAGTGGCCGAAAAGCTGCTGGCTGCCGACATGCGCGACGTAACCCTCAAGCTCTACCCCGAGATGCGTCACGAGATCGTCAACGAGCTGGAGCATGAAACGGTTTGGACGGATCTGAGAGAATGGATGGAGCAGAAACTCGCCTGACCGATCTCAAAGCAACGGCAGGAAAGATCCTGGGTGTAGATTTCGGAGATACCCGAACCGGGTTGGCCGTGTCGGATATCAGCCGTTTTCTGGCTTCCGGGATCGGCTACGTCTCGCCCGGCGGCATTGAAAAAACCGCCGCGCGCGTTGCCGAGATCGCCCGTGAGCAACGGGTGAGTGCCGTGGTCGTGGGGCTTCCAAAGAACATGGACGGCACCGAGGGCTTTCGCGCCGAGCGGTGTCGGGAGTTTGCCTCGCTCTTGCGTGCGCAATTGGGAGAGGTTCCCGTTGCGATGATCGACGAGCGGATGACCACCATGAGCGCCTCGCGGTATCTCAATGAGACCAATACCCGCGGCGCACAACGAAAAAAAGTGATCGACACCCTTTCGGCACAGATCATCCTGCAAAACGCTTTGGACAGACTCAAGCATTAACAACCCTTCACCGAAGAAATTTTTCCGCAGGCGCGGCTATCGCATGCGGGGCAACCGGCAGTTGCCGCTACGGAAATTTGAGCAGAGCTCAGATGGAGAACCGAAGCAAAACGCGCATAGCAGATGCCGATTTTGAAAAAATGTTCGGAGAGTTCTTGAAATGGGGTAAAACGTGCAAGCACGTTGGGGGAAACTTCTTACAAGAAGTTTCCCCCGAAAAACATTATGTTAAGAAGTTCCCCCACAAAAATATAATGCAAAGGAGCTTTTATGCAACCACAAATTCCGCGCGTGGCGGCAATCCACGATCTTTCCTGCTTTGGCAGGTGTGCCCTGACCGTGGTCATGCCCACGCTCTCGGTGATGGGATGCCAGGTTGTCCCCGTGCCAACCGCGCTGCTTTCCACGCACACGGGCGGCTTTACCGACCTGCATTTTTGCGATCTGACCTCGCACATGGAGGGGATCGCTTCGCATTTTTCGCGCCTTGGCATGACATTTCGCTCGATCTATACCGGCTTTTTGGGAAGCGCGGAGCAGATTGAGACGGTTTCGCATTTTCTGGATGCGTTTGGGGAGATCCCGGACGAAAGCGGAGAAAAGCCGCTGATCCTGATCGATCCCGTGATGGGGGACGACGGCGTTCTGTATTCGACCTATACGCATGAGCTGATGCTGGGCATGCGGCGCCTGAGCAGCCGCGCCCAATTGCTCACGCCCAACCTCACCGAGGCCTGCTTTCTGACCGATACACCCTACCGCGACACCGCAGAGCTGTCGGTGGACGAGGCAATGAATTTTGCCGATACGCTGCTGCAAAGGCTGATCGAGATCACCTCCGGGCGGATCGTGATCACCGGCATCCGTCTTTCCGACGGCCGACACGCCAACGTGGGAAGAGACGCCGACGGACGCGAGTTTTGCGTTTGCAAGCCGCACGAGGGCAAGGCTTATCCCGGTACGGGCGATCTGTTTGCATCGGTGCTCTTGGGAGAGCTGTTGCGCGGAGCGTCCTTTGAGGATGCCTGCCATGCCGCCGCCGACTTTGTGGCGGAGGTCATCCGCGAGACCGCAACGCTTCCCACACCGGTTCGTGACGGCGTGGCGTTGGAATCGCATTTGCACAAGCTGATTTGAAAGGAGAGAAGGTTTTATGCCAAATTTTCGCAAGCAGCGCATTGCCGGATGGATCGTCAAATCCCTGTTTACGCTGCTGATCGTGGCCATCAACGTGCTGATTGTCTGGCGCGTCTTTTTCTCCGCGAACATCCCCAACTCCGTTGGAACGCTTCACGTCAATGATGCGCTCCGTGAGGCGTACGCAGAAAACGGCGGGAAGATCACCGCGCAATATCAAAACCAATTGACCACCACTTACGGAGAAAACAATACGGGATATTTCGGTGTCCCCGAGTATTTTTTCATTCCCGAGGCCAATCAAGTGCAGGTGGTGTTCCGCTATAACAACAGCACGCTCAAGCATCTGGCCGAGGATTACGGGCTTTCCGAGACCCCCGCAAAGGACGGAGACTATTTTGACGTAACGCTGCTGAAGGTCACCGATCTCACGCCCCACGACGAAACCGACAGCGAGGTGGAGAGCATCCGCCTGGCACCCACCGGGGTCAAGCGCGACACAACGGCGCTTTATACCTACTATCGGTATGTGTTTGACGGTGTGGAGATTGATGAGAGCGCGGTCTGTCACGTCTATCTGGACGTCTATTATCTGCAAGACCTCAACTATGAAAAAACGCCGTACGGGACGCTGCTTCTGTACGATCAGCTTCACGAATGGCTTCCGTTTGATCTGAGCCGCGCCGACAAAAAGGCGCTTGCGGCCGACTGATTTTTAAAAACCCGAAAAGGAGAACCGACCATGCATGCATCTTATACACACGAAAGCGTACGCCTGACGGGCCGCTGGGATACTCGCGATCCCAACGTGGCGGTAACCACCACCACGGGCGCCTACCTGGAATTTGCCTTTGAGGGCAGAATGGCGTTGGCACATTTTGATATTCTCACCAACATGACCCCGTATCTGCATCTGTGGGTGCAGCTTGACGGAGGGGATATGGTGGAGACCTCCATCGACAGTCATCTGCGCATAATGGCGAAAACCGACGGCAAGCATATATGCCGCATCATCTACAAGGGCGGCGCCGAAAAGGATCGCCGCTGGTTGCAGCCGCTCACGGGCAAGGTCTCCTTTGTGGGCGTGCAGGCGGAAAAGCTGATCCCCATCGGAGAGGATACGCGTCCCGTGATCGAATTTGTAGGAGACTCGATCACCGAGGGGGTTCTGATCGACGTGGACTACAAAGATGGATTTGACTGTGAAATGTCCTATAAAGATCAGGACCGACGCCGCTTCCAGGATGACGTTTGCGCCACCTATGCATGGCAGATCGCCGAGGCGTTGGATCTTCGCCCCGTGTTTATGGGTTACGGAGCGGTTGGAGTCACGCGCGAGGGGCAGGGAAAGGTTCCCGCGGCCTCCGCTGCATATCCCTTCAACTTTGCCGGCTCTCCGATCACACACGCCCCCTCCAAGTACGTGCTGATCAATCACGGCGCCAACGACCGTTCCAAGCCTGCGGAGCTCTATCTGGAAAAATACGAAGAGCTGCTCGACGTGGTGCGCTCCTACAATCCGCACGCTACGGTAATTTCTCTCTCGGCCTTTTGCGGCGCGCATCATGCCGAGCTGGGCGAGATGATCGCGCGCTACAACGAAAAGAACGGCTGCCACGTGTATTTCATCGATTCCAACGGCTGGATATCTCCCGAGCCGCTGCATCCGCTGCGGGACGGACACACCACCGTTGCCAATCACGTGATCCCGCTTCTGCGTGAGATCATGGAAGCGAACCGGTAAAGGACTGCCGAGCACGTTATGAAAGCATTTATCTACACGGGCGGTGCCGTTTGTGACGCGAATATCACCGAAAAACCGCAGGACGGAGACCTGATCCTTGCGGCCGACGCGGGCTTTTTGACTGCGCGGCGCATGGGGGTGACGCCCACGGTCCTGCTGGGCGACTTCGATTCGCTGGGTGAGCCCGACGTGCCCGATGGGACCGAGCTGATCCGGGTTCCCGTTGAAAAGGACGATACCGATACCCAGCTTGCCGTACGCGTGGCCCTGGAGCGCGGCGCGACCGAGCTGGTGATCGTTGGGGGGCTGAGCGGCAGAGTCGATCACACGCTGTCCTCGTTGGCGATCCTGGAAGACCTGAATTGCCGTCGCATCCCCGCGATCCTCACGGACGGCAAAAACCGCGTGCGCTTCGTGCGCAACAGCGGGGCGCTGATCGCGCGGAGCAAATTCCGCTATCTTTCGCTCATTGCCGCCGATCCCGTAGTGAAGGGCGTGAGCGTGGACGGTTGCAAATATCCGCTCAAAAACGCCAAGCTCTCACGGCTGGATCAATACGCCGTCTCCAATGAGATCACGGGCAACTGCGCGTTGGTGGAGATCCGCCGCGGTGGGGTCTGGATTATCGAGAGTATGGATTGAATGGAAATGTAATTATTGTGGGGGAACTTCTTGGAAGAAGTTCCCCCACGCCCCCTACAAGAACTTTAAAAACAATTTCCATTGCTAAATTGGTTTGTTTCGTGCGCGTTTCGCCTCGCTTCTCAATTTGAGCAACGCTCAAATTGCACATAGCGGCAAATGATGTTTGCTCTAAACGATATGGCCGCGATGTCCGCGATGCTCCCGCGAGCACTTTGGTGCCACTACCCAAAACGCTCCACAAGATATTTTTAGTATGAAAAATTATCTGCTTTTACGCGAATGAAGCGGTTATTTCTCAAATCCGTGTACAAAGCCCGAAACGTCGGCGGAGCAGATGTCGCCGCCGATCACGCGGTTGCGGTAGACCAGCACGTTTGCATATACGGTTCCCTGATAGTCGGGATAATTGGTGACGGCAAAGGTATAGCGCGTCACCTCTTTCTTTTTATATTTGGAAAGATTGAGCCCCTGTTCCTTTTGCATTTCGTTGTAGGCGGCAAAGATCTTGTCAAACTCGGCGGGAACGGTTACCTGCTTTACCTCTACGGGCTCGGCGCTGACCTGCCAGCCGAACTGTGACAGAAACGAGACGACGTCCTCGGCGGATTTGACCTTGTCATAGGAATAGCTCACCTCGGCATCGTTGGGTGTGGCGGAGGTTTGCGACGAGACGGCGTAGGTGGGAACGAACGCGATCAGGGTGATCAGGACGGTGAGAGCCACACAAACCACTCCCACCAGCTTAACGGTGCTTGCGCGAAGAGAATAAACGAACATAAAAAGCGCCTCCCATGCTTCAAATTTCTGTTTGGTAGAATATATGAAGCCGGGAGGCGCTTTATGAATCAAATTTCAAACAGGTAGGAGGCATGCTCTCTGGCCGCGCGAACGCCGTTGGAATGCGCCGACACGTTGTGAAGAAGTCCAAGCATCATAAAGGTGGCAAGCATGGAGGAGCCTCCGCAGGAGAGCAGGGGAAGCGTGATGCCGATGACGGGAAGCATGGCAAAGCACATGCCGACGTTAAGCAGGATCTGCACCACCAGCATCCCTCCGATGCCCGCGCAGATGAGACCGCCGTAATCCGAGCGGTCGGCGCTCCGCGCGATCATAAAGACGCGCACCACCATCACCATCAGGACCAGCAGCACCAACGCGCCGCCGAGAAAGCCGAATTTTTCACAAATGGTTGAGTACATAAAATCGGTATGTGAGGCGGGGAGGATCTCGTAATAGTAGCCTCCAAACACGCCGTTGCCAAAGAACCCACCCGCCGAGATCGCGGTGCGGCTGAGCAGTGGCTGCATGCCCTTGTCCAAGGGATCGAGCTCGGGGTGAAAGCCCACGAGGATGCGCTCCTGCTGGTACGGCGCGAGATGATCCCAAAGGAAGGGAAAAAGCAGCACGATCAAAAGCGCGGCGGCGAGGAAATACCCCCAGTGGAGCCCCGCGCAAAAAAGCATAATGGCAAGGATCGCCATATAGATCAGCGCAACGCCAAGGTCTCCCGAGAGCAGAATGGGCCCGATCACCAGCGCCGCGTGTCCCATCAGAAGCAGGACGGTGAGAGGGTGATTGATGCGGTCGCGAACCGTGAACAGGTGCTTGGAAAAGGTGCAGATAAAGGTGAATTTCACAAACTCGGAGGGTTGGATCATCAGTCCCGTACCGGGAATCGCGAGCCAGCTTTTGTTGGCGGTCTCCATATTTTCTCCGCTTTTTCCGCAGACCAATGTCAACACCAAAAGCGCAACGGAACCAATCAGCATATAAGGCCACAGCTTATCCACAAGCACGCGGAAATCCACATAGGCGATCACAAAGGTGACGGCCATTCCAACAACGAAAATAAAGACCTGCATTTTGAGCTTGGACATGCCAAAGTTGTCCACCGCGCCCCAGATCGTTACGATACTGATGATCGAAAGCAGCGTTGCGCATACGAAAAGCACGGGGTCAATATTGTGGATCGCTTCCTTGCAGACGCGCTTGATCGTTTCCATGGCAATACTCCTTTCGGGTTGTTTTTTTCGGGGAAAACTTCTTGAAAGAAGTTTTCCCCAACGTGCTTGCACGTTTTACCCCATTTCAAGAACTTTTAAATAATTTCTGTTATAAAATTGATGACTGCTATGCGCTTTCCATATGCAATAGCTCCCGCTACCATTTTGGGTCCGCTTCCCAAAATGGTCCACAAGATAGTTTTTACATGGAGATTTTATGTTTTTACGTGAACAGTGCTTTTGGGAAAAAGGTTTCCCCAACATGCTTGCACGTTTTTTCCTATTTCCAAACCTTCCGCACAACCCCTTCGCGCACACACTCCCCCTTGGGTCATTCTGAGCGTCGTCTTTCCTGCTTTCCGAACCGATTTTCTCTATCAAACGGGGAAAGACCCGCGAAGAATCTTGTTGCTTCCCTGATATCCGCACAAAAGTTAGCAGATTCTTCGTGGGTCTCCGCACTGCAGAAACCGAAAAAGACATTCTGCAATAGCGGAGACTGCACTCAGAATGACCCGTGGGGGTACGGTGCATACGGTCTTTATGCAGATCAAAATCGAATCAAATTTGTTCTGTCCTCGCGCCATCGGTAGGGGCGCCGCCACTTGCGGCCTTTTCCCCTACGGGGGATTTTTGGGTTCCCCCGTTGCAAAATTTTTTGAAAGGTTTGGAAGGGTAGGGGGTGCGGGGGAAGGGGAACTTTTGCAAAAGTTCCCCTTCCCCCGCAAAAATAAAATTCGTCAGTACTGTCTGCCCCAGATGACCATATGCTTTGCGGGTTTGCCGCAGCAAACGCAGGTATCGCCGAGGCGCTCCTCGGTAAAGGGGATGCAACGCGACTTCACGCCGCCGGTAATATCCTTAAGCTCCTCCTCGCAGGCCGTTTCGCCGCACCACATCGCCTTGATGTAGCCCGATTTGTTCTCGGCAATATCGAGGAATTCTTCCTTCGAGCGTGCCTCGTAGGTGCGGTTGGCGCGGTTTTCGAGCGCGCGGTTATACAATTCTTCATGCACCTTTTGGAGCGCCTTTTCGACCTCTTCGACGAGGTTATCGAGCGAGACGAAGGTCTTTTCGCGTGTGACGCGGCTGACCAGCACGCAGGAATTGTTTTCGATGTCGCGCGGACCGATCTCCAGGCGGAGCGGAACGCCCTTCATCTCATACTGGCTGAACTTCCAGCCGGTGGAGTTATCGCTATCGTCGAGCTTGACGCGGAACTTCTTGGAAAGCATTGCCTTGAGCTCGTTTGCCTTTTCGAGCACGCCCTCCTTGTGCTGCGCCACGGGAATGATGGCCAGCTGGATGGGAGCGATCTTCGGGGGCAGGATCAGGCCGTTGTCGTCGCCGTGCGTCATGATGATGGCGCCGATCATACGGGTGGATACGCCCCAGGAGGTCTGGTGCGGATATTTTTGCGTGTTGTCACGCGCGGTATACATAATATCAAATGCTTCGGCAAAGCCCGTGCCGAAATAGTGGGTGGTACCGCCCTGCAGAGCCACGCCGTTGTGCATCATGGGCTCAATGGTGTAGGTCTCCTCGGCGCCCGCAAACTTTTCCTTTTCGGTCTTGCGGCCGGTGTAGGCGGGGATGGCGAGCGACTCGGCGTAAAAGTCCTCGTAGACCTTCAGCATGCGAAGGGTCTCCTCGCGTGCCTCCTCCTCGGTCTCGTGCATGGTGTGGCCCTCCTGCCAGAGGAACTCGGAGGTGCGCAGGAAGGGACGGGTGGTCTTTTCCCAGCGAACCACGTTACACCATTGGTTATAAAGCTTGGGCAGGTCGCGGTAGGATTGGATGATGTTGCGGAAGTGCTCGCAAAACAGGGTTTCGGAGGTGGGGCGCACGATCAGGCGCTCGGAGAGCTTGGTGCCGCCGCCAACCGTTACGATGGCGCACTCGGGCGCAAAGCCTTCCACGTGGTCCTTCTCCTTTTGGAGCAGGCTTTCGGGAATAAAGAGCGGCATATAGACGTTTTCATGTCCGTATTCCTTAAAGCGTGCATCCAGATCCTTCTGGATGTTTTCCCAGATGGCGTAGCCGTAGGGGCGGAAGATCATGCAGCCCTTGACGCTGGAATAATCCATCAGCTCGGCTTTTTTTACGACATCGGTGTACCACTG
>JAFVOP010000002.1 GCA_017505745.1 Clostridia bacterium | reverse complement strand
TTACTACAACAATGAGAGAATCTCTCTCAAATTAAAAGGAATGAGCCCAGTTCAATTCCGAGCTCATTCGCAACAAATTTAATATTTAATTTTTGTCTAAACTTTGGGGTTCACTTCAACGCGCGGGGCTTTTCTTTGCTTTCAGCATATAAAAAAAGCCACCACGAAAAATCATGGTGACTGATTTCATTTTACCGCTAATTTTGCAGACGCTCCAAGGTGTTTTTTGTTTATACCTTCTCCAATGTCCGCTCTTTTTTTCGGTGTAGCCGTTTGAGCATCGCTTTCAGCTTCGGCGTGTTGTATCGAAGCGCAAGGGTGGGTAAAATATTCAGAAACATATTCACAACCGCCACGGGGAGTGCGATCGTCAAGGAGCAGGACGGGATCAACAGCATTGTAAGAAAGCCGATGGGATAGGAGAGCCGATGCGTAAGGACCCCCTTGTTGCATTCCACGATGAATTTTTCAATGTATGCGGGATCGCTCGGGTCAGCCAGTTGCTTTTTGCTGAAGCCGCCAAGGCCGCCCAGCTCCCATACCTTGTCCTTCCAAAGCCGTACCTTCAGCTTTTTGTAGAGCTCCTTTTCCCAATCGGACACCGCATAGAGCCGATTGTCCACGCCAAACCAGCGGTCGGGCATTTTGTTGATCGCAAAGGCGATCCCTCCGTCAAACGCAAAGCAGAGCGCGGTACACCAGATCACCGCAAGCACGGCGTAGTACCAGGAGGCCGTTTGAAACGCGATATTGAGAGTGGCAATCACGGCCATGCCGATGCCAATGATCGAAAGATACAGCTTCATGATTCTCCGTATACCAGCGGCTTGCCGTAAAACTCCTCGTAGGTCTTTACCCACGCCGCGTAGTTTTCTTCCTTCATTTTTTGGGTCGCCTCCGCGCGGGAGAGCGTTTCGTCGGGATAGATCGCGGGCAGGATGTGGATCGTGTACGCCTGCACGTAAAACCCGTCGGGATCCAGCACGTCGCTATCCTCCATCGTGATAAAGATCGGCACGATGGGCGCCTTGTTTCGGACGGCCAGAGAAAAGGCGCCGTCCTGCATGGGCTTGGGCTTGCGGTAGTTCCACCACATGCTTTGCTCGGGATAGATCAGAATGGTCTCTCCGCGCCCCAGAAGCACCTTCACGGCCTTCATAAACTTTTTCATGGTAGACATCTGGCTGGAAAGCGGGAGCGTATTGCAATGCCGCATAAAGAGCCCAAAGGGCTTGGGAGGATTGGTATAGTTTCCCTCCCGAATGACCTTGTAGAGCATCTTTCCGTCCATATGGTCGCATAGGGCCTTCCATACTGCGTAGTTGTCCCCTACGCTGAAATGGTTGCAGGTAACGATCTTTCCGCCCTTTACGGCTTGAAAGTTTTCGATTCCCCGCACCTCCTTGGTAATCAGCTGACGCTTGGCGATCATCCGGTCAAAAAAGCGCGCGCCGAAGATATTGGCAATGCGGTTTTTGATCTTGCTCGTCCATTTTTCATTCAGGTAGTCTATCTGATCGGGCATGAGCGGGTAGGTTTCGGGGTCGTCCTCCACGTCCAGATGCCACAACTCTTTCTTTTCGAGCTCCGCGATTCTTCGCAGCAGTTCCAATTTATGCGCCGATTGTTCCATGTTTCTCTCCTTAGCAGTCGGTTATTTTCTTGGCAAAAGTCTCGTCGGATGCCACGATCTGATTGGCATGGATCAGGATCTCCTGCGCCATACGCTCCTTTTCCGCGCGCTCGGCATCCCCAAACGCCGCCTTCCTTTGCAGGATCGACTCATAAAAAGGCGAACGCTTGGCGTAGGACCAGAAGCAATCTCCGTCCGTCACGTCATCGTATTGCCAGGGCTTTTTATAGAGCGCGTAGTGAACGATATTCTTGTCTCCCTCGCACACCAACGGCATCGGCTCCTTGTTCCAGCCGTTCGGCAGCATATGGATCTTGCCGCGGCACAGATAGTTCAGATAAGCCTGATCGGGGTCGAGCAGATCAAAATCGTATTCCGTGATCAGGTGAACGAATTTCTGCTCGATCTCCCTTCTGCGAAACTCCTTCAGATTGATCAGCAGCACGCCCGCGTTGACGTAGCCGTCGGGATCCAGCCCCAACGCCCGCTCCGCATAGCGGCGGAATTCGGGCGTGTTTTGCACGAACTGCTCGGGCGCCGCCCCCAGAATGTTCTCTCCAAGCTCGGTATGATACAGCTTGGAAATGTCGCCCAGCACCACGAGATCGCAATCCAGATACAGGATCTTCTCGTACTGCGGAAAGAGCGATGCGATAAACAGACGGTAGTAGGTCACCACCGAAAAATGATAGACGTTTTTCAAGCGGGATTTGATCGTTTCTACGTTTTGGGAAATATCCACAAACTCGATGGCAAAGCCCGGTCGCTCGTTTCGCATCACGCGGTCGATATTTTCCTGCAACAGACCCGTATTCAATACGAGGATCCGATAAGTGTATGCACTGGACGCGTTTTCGATCAGGGACGAGATCGCAACGTCAAGAAACGGGACGTAATGATCGTCCGTAGAAAAGAAAATCGGGATCTCCCTGTTTGTAATTCCGGTTTGATTACGCAATCTAAAGTCCTCCATTACCTCTTAAAGTAGTTTTCAAAACCACTTCTTGCGGTAATTATAACATATATCTGTTTGGAATGCAATACTTTTCTTGAATTTTTTTGGGAGTTTTTTAGTTTTTTTCTCGCCTTTGCCCCTTCTTTGCCCGATATTCCGAAGGCGTCATCCCGGTGTGGGCCTTAAAGCTGCGGGAAAATTGAGAAGGGGTGAGAAAGCCACACTCAAAGCCAACGTCAATGATCGGAGGCTCCTTTTCGGTAAGCATCTGCTTGGCGTATTCCATGCGCAAAGAGGTCAGATACTGCTTAAAGGAAACGCCGGTGCTATTGTGAAACAGATGCGAGAAATAGGTTTTCGTAATTCCGAATTTTTCGGAAAAGGTATCCAGGGTGATCGGAGAAGCGGGATTGGTGAGCATATACAAAATGCTCTCCCGCACGATGGGATGAATCTGCTTGGAAACGGCATCGATCGGTCGGCCGCGCTCCAGAATATCGATCAGAATGCTATTGAGCAAATGCTTCAGGAGCTGCTCACGGTAAGGCGACGTCCCGCGAAACACCTCGTAAAGCTCCTCGATCCGATCGGCCGGTCGTTCGGGAACTCCGTAAAGCACAATCGGCTTTTCGGTCAGGACGTCCAGCAGCTTTCGGTCCACGATCTGCTCACTGAAGGAAATGATCAGCGAGTAGGAGTCCGGGCGCTCATGCGTTACGATCTCGTGAAAATCCTTAGGCGTTAAAAAAAACAGGCAGCTTTCGCGCAAGGGATATTCCACGCCATTGAGCGAGCAATGCCCCTCGCAATTCTTGTAATAGATGATCTCAAAATAATTGTGCCAATGCCGCTTATACCAGTTCGTGTCGCGCTTTCGCTGCACGTGAAGGACCTCTCCCTTCAGCATATCGCGTTCAAATTTATAGATCGGACTGCTCATCGCTTCCCCTCCTTCCCTTTTTTCTCTATTATAGCATGATATCGCAAAAAATGCAACATTTTTTGCAACGAACAGCAAGAAATGCAAATAAAAAAGTGCTATAATGAAAAAAACATTAAATCATCAGGAGAAATCTCAATGAAACGTCATTTTTCATACGGTTCAGTAATCAAACTGACGCGTGAGGACACCCCCGAAACCGTGGAACAGAATTTTTTGCAAATGAAGCGTGCAGGCTTTGACACCGTGGTGGTGTGGCCCGCATCCTTTTGGTGGGAAGAAAAAACAGATCTCTATCCCTTCCGCACAGGGCAGCAGGTTCTGGAGATCGCGGAGCGCGTGGGGATCGGTGTGATCATGGAGCTGGCCGGTCAGCTTCCCATGATGGAATACATCCCCGATTTTCAAATGAAGGACGAATACTATGCCGTGGATGAAGCCGGAAACAAAAATCTGAAAAGCGCAAGCTTTGGATATTTGAATTACTTTCATCCCGAGGTCAGACAGTTGATCTGTGACCACTACCAACGGGCGGCCAAGGCCTATCGCGGCTATTCCGCGCTGCGGGCCTATGACATATTCAATGAAACCATGTTTTTCTCCTATGACCGGTATACCATGGAGGCGTTTCGCGCATGGCTGCAGAACAAATACGGCACCGTGGAGCGCCTGAACGACGTGTGGGAGCGCACATACACCGATTTTTCGCAGGTCTCCTACGCCCCCTGGATGTGGATGAGCATCATGCCCTCTGCTGATCTTGCCGCCTTTCGCAAGGAGGCCACCGGCATTTATTTAAAAGACTGGTGCCGGGCCATTCGCGAGGTAGATGCCGCGCACCCGCTGTTTGCCGATAACATCGGCTCCATGCTCACCAACGGCTCTTGGGTATATGAACGTCCGCAGGACGATTACGTTTTGAAGGATGCCGTGGATGAGATTGGAATGTCCTTCTATCCCAAGCAGGAAAACGGCTGTTCTGCGCCGCACGCCAGATGGAACACCTTCGACGCCTTCTATTCGGCTTCCCGCCGCGAGGGATTTTACATTGCGGAGATGCAAACTCACGTCAAGGCACTCTTTAACCCCACCACCTGTGTGCGCCCGTACGAGCTGAAGCACTGGTGCACCGAGGCGTTGGCAGCAGGAGCCAAGGGGTTGATCTATTGGATGTGGCGTCCCTTCAACAAGGGTCTGCAAACCGCCGGACGCGGATTGGTGGACCACCAAAACCGCAGCACGCCCCGCTTGGAATTTGCAAAGGATTTTGCCAAGCTGCTCAACCAAACGGGAACGCTATCCCCCGTTCCCTCCAAGGTGGGAATCCTCTTTGACCGTACCTCTCACGATTTTCAGGTCTGCTATACCAAATGCTATAAGACCTTGGATCAGAATATCTACCTTTCCTCGCTGGGCGGCGCCTATGAGGCGATGTGGCGCGCAGGCGTGCGTTGCGACATCGTAACGCCGGAGCAGATCAACGGATATCAGATGCTGCTGCTTTCCAACCACCTCGCGATCGGAAAGGAGCTCGCTCACACGCTGATCGACTTCGTCCGCCGCGGAGGTGTGATCGTATGCGACGGCAAAACCGGAATCGTGGACGAGTTCTCCATGATGCACGTCCAATTGCCCGGAGGCGATTTCCATGAGGCTATGGGATGCGAATACGTAGATTGCGATTACGAGGGTCTGGACTTCACCTGCATGGGCGCCGCCTACCGCGGCTTCTATGGCAGAGACCTGCTCCGCGTAACCGACGGAGAGGTGCTCGGTGCCTTTTCCGACGGCTCCCCTGCCGTGATCGAAAAGAAGCTCGGCGCGGGACGCGTGATCACCGTAGCCACACATTTGTGGTACGGGCAACACAAGCATGTGGGAGATGCCGAGGCCTTTGCGGCTCTGCTGGCAGATACCTTCGCTCTGCGTGACGTTACCGTAGACGCCCCGCTCCGCGTACGTGTTTCCGAAAATGAGGACGCTTATTTCGCGTTCGTCTTCAACTATACCAACGCTCCGCTCAACGGCAGACTCCAGGGCTACGGATTTGACCAAGCCGTGGAGGTTCCCGCCAATGATGTTTTGGTGCTGAAAAGAGAGAAGAAATGAATAAAAAACCGCTATTGCAAACCGAGACCCGCGTATATCGCACCTACCGCGGCGGCCGTCTCCTGGAGAGCTTTCTCGGAAAGCCCTCCCCTACCGATTCCTTTCAGCCGGAGGATTGGATCTCCTCCTTTGTGGAAGCAAAAAACCGAACCCCGATCGCGGGCGAGGGAATCTCGCGAGTACTGGTAAACGGGCGCGAAATTCCCATCACCGAGGCCGTTACTGCCGAGGATTTCGGTCCGAGCCGACACGAAAGCGGAGTGCTGGTCAAATACCTCAACTCTGCTGAGCGTCTGGGGATCCAGGTGCACCCCACCCCCGCGTTTTCCCGCATCCATTTCGGCACCGACTACGGCAAGACCGAGTGCTGGCACATTCTTGCCACCGATGGGGATGCCGCTGTTTACATCGGCTTTCAGGAGGGCATCACACGCGAGCGCTGGGAGGATCTGTTCCGGCGCCAGGATGTAGAGGGAATGCTCGCCTCTCTGCATCGCTTCCCCGTAAAGCCCGGGGACACCGTACTGGTGCGCGCAGGAACGCCGCACGCCATCGGCGCAGGTTGCTTCCTGCTGGAAATTCAGGAGCCCACCGACTATACCATGCGAGTAGAAAAGATCACCCTGGCAGGCGAGGAGCTTACACCGATGCAGGTCCATTACGGCGTTGGTGAGGAAGCCCTGTTGGATTGCTTTCTGTATACGGGAATGAGCGAGGCACGCGCCAAAGAGCACTATTTTCTGCCTCCGCGCCAACACGGAAGCATTACCACTCTCGTCTCCTACGAGGATACCCCCTGCTTTGCTCTGCAAAAGCTTTCCGCGGGCGGTTCCGTTTCTCCGGAGAGCTTTGTTACGCTGATCGTGACGGAAGGTGGAAGCGTGCGCGTGGGAGAGCAAACAATCGCCACCAAGCGGGGAGACAAATGGTTCGTTCCCTACGGCTGCGGCCGTGTCACCGTGGAATGCGGAACGCTGATCGTCTGTTATCCCCCATGTATACAGTAAAGGAGGATTCTATGCTTCATTCGAGAAACGAGCTGCTTGCTCTGACCAAACAGTACTACCAAACACTGCTGGAGCGAACCGCCGATCGGTACGTTTCCAACTATACGCCCGTGATCGTGGATCACGTGGGCTACGAATGCACGCGCCTGGAGGAGCTCTTCCGCCCCATGTGGGGCATCGCACCCTTGCTGCATGATGCGGATTTCGTCATCCGCGTTGGAGAGCAGCCGGTGCACGTGTGCGATTTCATCACTCGGGTGATCCGGGAAGGAACGGCAGCAGATTCCCCGCGCCGCTTCGACCGCCACATTCCAGCGGCCAAGGAAACCGACTTTGCCAATCAATGCATCACCGAAATTGCGGCTTATCTCGTTACCGTCCACTTTGCCAAGGACGTGCTGTGGGATCCGCTGGACACCGCTCTGCGCGAGGAGATTGCGCATTGGATCCACCGCCAGGCTATGATCGCGCTGAAAAACTCCTGGCCAAATAACCATTGGTGGTATCCCATTTTCAGCATCGAGATTCTCAAGGAGCTGGGCTATTACGATCCCGAGGCCGAGCCCTATCTGAAGCAGGGATACGATGCGCTTGAGGAGCTTTATATCGATCACGGCTGGTATTGCGACGGAAAGGATTTTGGCCGCTTTGACTACTACGAATCCTGGGCGCACCATGCATACACCCTGCTTTGGACGCTGATCGCCGACAAAACCGCTCCGGGATATGCCGAAAAATGTGAGAAATACCGCCGCAGAAGCGAGGAGTTTTTGCAATTTTTCGCGCATTACTTCGACACCGACGGCGGAGTTCCCGCATACGGACGCTCGCTCAGCTACCGCTTTGCCATGGTCTCGGCGTTCGGACTTGCGGCAGTTGCCGGCTGCAACATCGATCTGGGTCTTGCCAAAAGCATCATCCTTCGGAATACCGACTACTATTTCACCAAGAGTATCCCAACAGAAGACGGTTGCTTCCCATGCGGCTATCTGTATTCCTCCACGCGCTTTGCCGAGTGCTATGCGTCCGACGGCGCCACCAGCTGTTACACCGAGGGCTTTATGTGCCTGCTCGCAGGCGAGGAGCATCCGCTTTGGAAGAGCGAGGAAGCCCCCTTGCTGATCGAGCAGGGCGACTACGCGGTGGAGTGCGAGGTAGAAGGACTTGATTTTCTGGTACAGGCCGAAAAGGACTACGGCGGCGTAACGCTCTTCAACAATTCGATCCACTATTTCCAAAAGGCGAATATCGCCTTTAACGATATGGCAGGATACTACGGGAAATTCTGTTACAACTCCCGCGCGGGATTTTCGATCTCCACGCGCGACAAGGCAAGCCTGGACAACATGATCTCTCTCTCCACCAAGGATGCTTCCATGGCTTCTCTGCGCACAAAGATCTACACCGTCAGCTCCTCCCCCACATTGCAGGTGTCCTATCACTATCCCTTCGCAAACGACCCCGACAGCATGATCAAAACCTGGGTCCTCCCGCTCTCACAGGGATACCACGTCCGCATCCATAAGGTCACGCTCGGGCACGAATACCGCGTGTCAGAGGGCGGCTTCTGCATCGGCGTTTCCGACGACAACGTGCAATTGGATCCGGGTAAGGTAACTTACGGAAACACGGTAAGCTCCATAGAGGTACTCTCCAACGCGCCCGTAAAGCTTGGCACACGCACTCCCCATCCGGGCATGCACAATCTTCGTCCGCTCGCCCATTACCCTATGTGGTCCACCAAGCAGCCCCTGTCTCCCGATGAATACGTGTTCGTCAGCACCGTATTTTTCTCCACCGAGAAAGCCCCCGAGATCAAGCCCGACGTACAGCTGGACGGTAACACCGTTACCGTTTGCTTCGGAGAGCATACCCAAACAATTTCCCTGTAAAAGGAGACCGTCATGGCAAAAATCGGATTGATACAAGTTGACAACCAAATGCCGTTTGAGATCGAGGCAAGGCAAAACGCCTTGATTGAGCTTGGCACAAAATGCCTGGAGGACGGCGCAGATCTCGTCTTTTTCCCCGAAGCCTTTCAGTACGTCATGCAAAAAGGACTTTTTTTGGACACCGATCGGCTGAAGAGGATCGCGGACGCATGGCAGGAGCGTTGCTCCGAGCTGGCTCGCAGGTACCGCGCGTACGTTGTGCCGTGGGATTACTTTGTGGGAGAGGACGGCAAGGTGCGAAATTCCTCGTATATTCTCGACCGCAACGGCAATGAGATCGGTCGCTACTGCAAATGCAACCCTACCTACAATGAAAGAAAGCGCGGATTAGTCCCCGGAACGGAGTATCCCGTATTTGATTTGGACTTCGGTCGAGTGGGCATCCTCATCTGCTTTGACAACTACTTCCCCGAGTCAGCGGCCTCCCTCGGAAATCAGGGCGCGCAGCTGATCCTATACCCCCTGTACGGCGACACACTCAAGCCGCAGTGGGAGATGAAGCTTCGCACGCGCGCCATCGACCACTCCCTGTATATGCTATCCTGCCAGATCGATCCCTATTGGGACATTGCCTATACGGGCGCGGTAGATCCCGAGGGCAACGTGATTGCAAAGCTGGATACGGCAAACAGCTATCGGGTGGTAGAGATCGACATGGGCAAGCCGGTTTTGACCAACACCTAGGTCAACCCGGTGCGCGGAGAAGATCTGCGGGAGTATCTGCACAAATGCCGCAATTACCGGGCCTTTGCCTCGCTGGCCACCAAGGGCACAGAGCCTAAGGAATGGGAAGAGATCTTTTACAAGCTCCATCCTTAAGCCCGAAGAAAAAAAGCAACGGTTTTGCCTCGGGCACGAAAGGACAGCAATCATAACTCCATATACAAAGCCTCGACATTTTTTGCCGAGGCTTTTGTAATTTCCCGTTCCATGCGCCGCTCCCCCAAAATATCGCAAACGCTGTTTTTGATTTTTGAGGAACGCCTCTCTGCTTTCTCTTCTCCGGAACAGACGCGCGGAAGAGTTTAAGGAAAGGAAAGAGTGAAGAGACCGAAAAGAAAAAATCGCCTGCGCGACTTTTCTTTTTGGTGCGGGAAACGGGACAGTTGAACATCGGTCGCTGCGCTCCCTATGCGAATTTGCAAGCAAATTCGCCCGTATGCCGCACAAGTGCGGCGTGCGGTTTTTCGAAGCACTTCCACGCAAACAAAGAGCACCGAGGCAAAAGCCTCGGTGCTCTCTGTTGGTGCGGGAAACGGGACTTGAACCCGTACGGTGTGAACCACACGCCCCTCAAACGTGCGCGTCTGCCAGTTCCGCCACTCCCGCGTATTGCACGCTGTCGCGCGCAACAGATATATTATACACCTTTTTTTCAAAAAGTCAAGTCTTTTTTGCAAAAAAGTTTGAAGAAATATTTTTGGAGAGAGTCTTGATTTTTTTCTGTGTATATGCTATACTCTTCCGTAGAAATTTATTCTGCGCTTGGAGGAAGCCGCTTATGAAAATCACCTTTTTAGGAACCTCTCACGGCGTTCCTTCGGGCGACCGTTTTTGTACTGCCATGATGATCGAATCCGGAAGCTCGGTATATCTGATCGATGCGGGAGCCCCGGTGGCCGATCTTCTTCTGCGGTATGGCAAATCGATTTCCGATCTGCGCGCGGTCTTTACAACACACGCGCATACCGACCATATAAACGGTATCTTTCCGCTGGTAAATCTGATGAATTGGTATTTCACCGACAGTCAGGCCGACTTTTATATCACCGAACAGCCTGTAATCGATGCATGGAAGAATTTGAATCTCGCATTGGGCTCAGCGCTCTCCGAGGAGCGGATCCGATTTCACAAGGTGGAGGATCTGAACGTGTATGAGGATGAAAATATTAAGATTCAATATTTTCCAACTCAGCACATGTTCCCCCGTCCCTCGTATGCCATTTTGGTTACCGAGGGAGACAAGCGCGTGTTGTTTTCGGGAGATTTCTCCAACAGGTTGAGCCGTCAGGATGTCCCTGCAATTTTGTCAGAGGAGCCCCTGGATGCATTTGTTTGCGAGCTGGCGCATTTTAGCTTGGCGGAATTGACCCCGTATCTGGAAGCCTGCAAGGCAAAGAGCGTTTATTTCAATCACGTCTATCCCTTAAAGAAATACGAGGACATTGAGGCGATCAAGGGAAGCTATCCGTTTCCGATCTTTACACCTGCGGACGGAGATTCATTTTGCCTATAGATGTATGCCACTTTCAAAAAGGATTTTCTTTTTGTCGGTTAAAAAAATCAAATTTTTCGCAAATTTTTTCAGCAAAATTAAAAAATCCTATTGACAAAAACAAATCCTTGTGGTATAATCTTATTCGTTCCGATTTGGAACGGTAAAATATGCGGGTATGGCGGAATTGGCAGACGCGCTAGATTCAGGTAGCGTCACCTCTGTGAACGCCTTAACGACTTGTTACAAGTCCCGCTTCGGAGACCTCACTCCGTGTAAAAATTAAAGGAAAACTTAATATGCGGGTATGGCGGAATTGGCAGACGCGCTAGATTCAGGTTCTAGTGGGGGCAACTTCGTGAAGGTTCAAGTCCTTTTACCCGCACCAAAGAGAGACGCTCAAACCAAAGGTTTGGGCGTCTCTTTTTTCGTGTTGATAGGAGTTCATGGTTCTTCACGCGCGGTTTGCTCGCAAACCACCCGGAACGCCGCGCAAGCCTGGAGAAGCGATTTTCATTGCATGAGCCGCGGCGTTTGTGGAGGTGTTCAAACCCTCTTCCCCGCACCACTGAAAGCCTTGAAAACACTACGTTTTCGAGGCTTTTCTCTTTTGAAAATCGTTGACAGACACGTAACCACGGCTCACAAGCTTATGTTGCGTGTCTGCCTTTGTTTTTCCATTTATATAAAAAATTTCGAAGATACTTGAAAATTACATAGTGCTATGATATAATATGTGTGGTGTTGAAATTTCACTATTCAGGAGAATATGATGAAAAAAATAAGTTTATATATTTTATCCTATATTTCTGCATTGTTTGCATCTATCATAGGTCTGATTTTTAATTCAAAATGGGCTTCAAACACAGTATTAATTGTTGTGCTTGTTTTGCTAACGATATTGCCAATCTTCCTTTTTGTTTTTAATATTTTCTCTGCAAAACGCTTTGTGAACAAAATAAAACGTTCCAAGGTTGCGGATATGAATGCCTTTTTGGTAAGCCACCGCGACGATGCTGAAAACACCGCTAAGCGCAAGCTCAAAGAACTTAGACGTACTCGTCATTTAACAACCATATATACGTTTTTTATTGTGTTGTTGGCAATTGCCTCATCCGTTTTGGGAGGAATTTTAATAGTATTTGAATCTTCTCTTTATGTGCTATGTCTGCTCTATTCCGGTCTTCTTTTTTATTCGGTTTATACTCGTATACATAGAAAAAAGCAAATCACTTTAAGTGAAACCGCAGTAGCTATCTCAAAAAACGATTATCCCTTAATCTATGATTTAGCACGTAAGGCTGCTGACCGTGTAGGTAGTACAGACGAAATTCTTATATTGCTTAATTGGAATTGCTCCGCAAGTATTATTAAGGATAAAAAAAGATCCATTCTTCAACTTGGTGTCATTCTTCTTCATACCTTGTCTGAGGAAGAACTGTACAACATTTTGTTACATGAATTTGCACACGTCTCCGACGATAACCGAAAAGCCTTCCGTGAATCACAGTACCATACTTGGCTTTGTGAAGAAAGCGAAGGATACAATAAGCTTAGTGTATTCCTCTCAAAGCTGTATTTGATTTTTGCCACAAAATATGCATTTATTTATATGATTTATGATTATGCTTCGTCTGTGGTAAATGAATTATACGCCGATCAAACAATGGCAAAACACGGTGATCCCCAAGTTGCCGTATCTGCTCTTTTGAAAACACATTACGACAAAATGTATTTTTGGGAAAGCTGTGTGAAAAACGAAACCTCTCTTTATGAACCTGAAGAGTTAAAGGCGGATTATCTTACAAACCGAATTTCAGACTTCAAAAAGGCTATCTCTGAGAGAAGCGAATATTGGAATGAACTGGTCTCCAAAGAGATACTTGCTAATAATGCCACCCATCCAACCTTAAAAATGCGTATGAACGCGCTGGGAATTCAAGACCTTTCCCTGACAGAAACAAAAAGCTCGGACGAATATATTGCAGAGTGTCAAAAGCTTCTTGAGTTCTCCGAGAATATCATCTACGAGGAACGCTTAAAAACCTATAAAAATGATCGTAACGAGCAATTTGTAGAGCCGCTTGCGCGACTTGAAGAATGGCATCAAGCAGGAAATCCGATTTCACCGGAAACATATGCCGACCTTGTTTCCGATTTAAAAACGCTTGGAAAACATGAAGATGCTGAGGCTCTGTGTGATAAGGTCATCGAAGTTCTCCCCAGTCTATCTTCTGCACACGCAACCTTTATGAAGGGTTCGACAATGCTTTATCGTTATGACGAGCGTGGCATGGAGCTGATCTATCGCGCTATGGAACAAAATGGCAACTACATTGAAGAAGGTCTTAATATCATTGGTAATTTTTGCTGTCTTACCGGCAGAGAAGAGGCTTTGTTGGATTACCGAAAGAAAGCAGGAAAATTGGCGCAAAAGCACGTTGATCAGGATTCGCAGATCTCCTTCCTTTCCAAAAATGACAATCTGACTAAAGAAACTTTGCCCGATGGAATGTTAGAAGAAATTTTGTCATACATCAAATCTATCGATCAAGATATTATTCAAAACATATATTTAGTGAGAAAAACTGTTAGTGAGACTTTCTTTGCAAGTGTATTTATCATTCACTTTTATGGCGGTACAGATGCGCAAAGAGATGAGATAATGCACAAAATATTCCGTTTCCTTGATTCTCATCCAACAGAATGGCAATTCTCGCTGTTTGATTATTTTGAATATCCCGAAATTAAAGTAGAAAAAATTGAGGGAAGCTTAGTGTTTTCTAAAGACAATAAATAAAAATATAAGGAGAACAAACATGTCATCATTGAAAAAATATTGCGAAAAGAACGGTTTGGACGAAAGCAAAACATTTAATATGATCGTTGGACAAGGCGGTGGAATTCTACCTCAGAAGGTTGGAATGCAAGGATATATTGCTGAAATCACAGATACCGCCATTATTTGCTCTAATGATAAGTTGAAGGTGAAAAAGGAAATTCCTTTTACATCCTTTACAAGCGCCGAGTTTGGAATTGGTAGTGCCCAGCTGTGGCTTCAATGCATTGTTGACGGTGCTCCGTTCGTTTTTTGCAGTCCAAGAAGAGATTGGAAAGACACAGCAGGAAAACTGTTATTAGAAAAGATCGGTGAACAGACTGAAATTAAAGGTTGGAAAGAATATAACGGATACACCGGAAAATTCTTTTTTATTTATTTGTGGAAATAATTTTGAAAAACCTTTCACCGAGGTGATGTTACCGTCAGGTTCTAGTGGGGGCAACTTCGTGCAGGTTCAAGTCCTTTTACCCGCACCAAACAGTAGAAATCCGAACCCAAAGCCGGTAGGCGAAGGGTTCGGATTTCTTTTTGTGTTCGGTGATATGTGATGCTGACTTGCTGTTGTTGGCATCACGCCCGAGCACCACCCAAGTAAATATCCTTGATAGTTGATGCCAAACGAAAACTAATTGTAAGAAAGGATATTTACAATGAAAAACAAAATTACTTATACCGAACATAACGGACTTTACTACCCCGACCTTGCGCTCCCCAAGCAGACCAACTATCCTCTTGGCAAGTATGCAAACCTACGCCTTGACTTTATAAAAAAGCACCGTCGCGGAACATACACCACCCTGCTTACTGAAGGAAGACTCAATGAACATCTCCACGATATTGACTTGCAGGCTCACGCGATGCTCGATGACATAATTCCTCGCCTTGCCAAAGAACGTGGCATAGACGAAGATCTGAAGACTTACGATGCACTTCAATGGGTTGCTGAGATGAACAACATCAAGGCTGCCGCTGAAGAAATCGTTCTGAAGGAGGTCATATACAAATGAACTCTATCATTCAAGAACTATGGCACGGGAACATCGTTCCTCAAGAAGATGGCCGAACCAACTCCAAGGAGATGAAAGAACTGCTCGGCTATATGTCACGGCATCACGAGGACTTGGAAAAAAGCTTCTCTGATGAGCAGAAAGAGATCTTCGAAAAGTTTCACGATTGTTGGAGCGAGTATATGAGCCTTGGCGAAGCGGCTATCTTTGAGTATGCATTCAAGCTTGGTGCGAGAATCGCGCTATCGGTTGTAACCGAAACAGAATAAAACTATTTGCCGTGTGGACACGCTGTCCACACGGCTGTTTTAATATATACTACCAATATCGCCACTTGGTTTTTGTGTTCTTAATAATCTGAATATGTTAACCGTTATCAAGACATCAAATAGTTAAAATACAAGTGACGGCACTTGTATTTGGTGAGGAGGTGTGACAATTAAATAAACGGATCAAAATGCCCCATTGATTGCCAAGTGGACAAAATGTCCACACGGTGCTTGAGGTGATGGTCGCAACAACCACACTTCTTTTTTCCGAAAGTATGAGATATTTTCTACAAAACAAATTGTGAGCACACATTTCAGTGTTTGTTACGATTGGTAAATGTTTTTTGTGTCACGCAACAGAGCATCTTTTTCGCTTGCTGCACAACAATTTCGAAGTGAGTTTTTTAGTATGGTAATATATTTCATCAAGAGCCTTCGAAGTATCATTCAGATGCGTGACAGTTTAGAGAACCAGAACCTTAAACAACTTATTTCTCAAGGTTTTTTAGAACAATCTTAAAGGATAAACATATTTACAAATTTTCCCCGAGTTTATTGCTTTTATTTGCATACTATTTAAAATTATATATGCAGTTTGGTTGCAATATTCACTTGACAAACTGCACATTTTGTGGTATACTATATGCATATATGGAGGACTGAATATGAGAAAATTTGATTACTCTTTTTTAAATAACGGTCTGCTCCCCGCGAGGCTGGTCAATCTGACTGCGGGAATTACAGAATTAAAAACGATGGCTGGGGTTCGCAAGGACGAATATGCCAAGATTTTTACCGAGCTTGAAGCGGTGGCAAAAATACAGTCGGTCAAAAGCTCTAACGCCATTGAGGGCATCGTGACGAGTGATGACAGAATTGCCGCAATCGTCAGCGGCAGCAGTGCGCCCCTCAATCATAATGAGGCGGAGATTGCGGGATACCGCGACGCACTGAACGCTATCCATACGGGATACGAATATATTGATTTCCGCGAGAGTGATATTCTCAGTCTGCACGAAACGATGATGTCGATTGCGGGATATGAGTTTGGCGGCAAATACAAAACCGATGATAACGTAATTTTAGAGGTCGATGCTGACGGCAACCGTCGTGTTCGTTTCCGCCCAACACCGGCGCGTGAGGTGGGGCAAGCGATGGAACAGCTTGAGCTTGCTTATCTTGACGCGAGAAATGATGCAAATATCAATCAGCTTTTGTTGATCCCTTGCGTGATACTCGATTTCCTTTGCATACACCCCTTCCGTGACGGAAACGGCAGATTGTCCCGTCTGCTCTCGCTCCTATTGCTCTATAAAAATGGATTTGACGCGGGTAAATATGTTTCCTTCGAGGAACAGATCAACAATTATAAGGGCTTCTATTACGAGGCATTGAAGCAGTCCTCGGACGGATGGGACACTAACGAAAACGACTATTTCCCCTTCATCGAAAACTTCCTCTCTACGCTTTATATGTGCTATAAGGAGCTTGACAAGCGTTTTGCTATCGTCAACGGCAAGAAGATCACCAAGAAAAGCCGTGTGGAAGCAACCGTTCTCAATAGCTTGACACCCATTTCCAAGTCAGAAATCTGTAAGATTCTCCCCGACGTCAGTCCCACCACCGTGGAAGCAGTACTTGGTCAGATGGTGAAAAGCGGAAGTATTAAGAAAATCGGCGACGGAAGAAATTCGAGATATATTAGCAGGAGAGATTTATGATATATAATGTGTGTATGCAGCCGTAGCGGAATATCAAAAGATTGTTGCTCCATTATCCTTCGCTGCGTTAGTAGTTTCAATTATAAAATAATCGGGAGAAATATATGACACTATTTTTAAACTATATACAAAACATCAAGACAAAATGGATACTTGGTCATAACATTCAACTACAAGGAAGGCACAAAAACAATCACCTTTGCCGAAATTGAAGAGGCATTTGGTTCGGATTTATCATCACTCACTGCACCAAAGAGAGACGCTCAAACCAAAGGTTTGGGCGTCTCTTTTTGGTGTTGGTAAACGTTCACGGTTCTTCACGCGCGGTTTGCTCGCAAACCGCCCGGAACGCCGCGCAAGCTGGAGAAGCGATTTTCATTGCATGAGCCGCGGCGTTTGTGGAGGTGTTCAAGCCCTCTTCCCCGCGCAAAATAACGAAAAGGACGAAGAAGCTTTCCCTTCTTCGTCCTTCTTTTTTGTCAGCCGGATCGGATACCGGAGCAAGGCCTCTGTTTTTGCCCGCTTCAGTCCTTTGCTACCGGATACTCGTTGCAAAGCAGGCGGTAGGGGGCCTCGTCCTCCTCGATCTCGGGGAAGCGTCCCGCAGGCTCCGCAAAACGGTTGTCGGTGTTGTCATCGTTGCATTGGCTGACCTCACCGATCAAAACCGGTCCCGTTCCCTCCTCTACCGAGAAATCGTGGTAGAGACGCTGGGGGATATAAATGCTCTCACCGGGGGTCAGACGGATCTGTGTGCCCGCAGGAACGGTATATTCCCTTCCGTCGGTATGCACCGTCACGTCGGATTCATAATCCACGCTCTCATCGTCATGCGCGTTGTACACACGGATCAGAAGCGTTCCTCCACCGCGGTTGATGATGTCCTCGGTTTTGAACCAATGGAAATGATTGATCAACACCTGTCCTTCACGCAGATATAATAGCTTTTCGGCGTACACCTTGGGATACCGATCGGACATTGTCCGAGATCCGTTGCGGATGGTGATCAGCGTTGTTCCCTGAGAATGAAAATTACCGTATCCGTAATCGGTCACGTCCCAGCCGAGCATACAGTCGCGTACCTCGTCATAGTCGTGCCCTTTCTCCTGCCACTCCTCGGGGGCAAAATGGCAGAACGGGGGCAGATAGCAAGCATATTTTTCGCACATCGCGTTCATTTCGCGAATTGCCGCGTTGATCTCACTGCGTTTCATAGTCTATCCTCCAGAACCTTGTTCTCAGGAATGAGAATCCGTGTTTCGCTGCCTTTGCCATCAAGCCGTGCGGATATCGGCGCCGATGGTTTTGGCAAGACGCTTGAGAACGCTGTTTGCCACGGCCTCGATCTCGTTGCCCGTCAGCGTTTTCTCGCCCGAGCCGATTACCAAACGAACGGTTACCGATTTCTTGCCCGCGGGGATCTGCTTGCCCTTGTATTCGTCCACAAAGAGGACGTCACAGAGCAGATCGTTCTTCTTGCTCATCACGCAAGCGCGGATCTCTTCCCACTTGACCATCGAATCCACCAGGAACGACAGATCGTAATTGTTCATCGGGAATTCCGGCACGCGGGAGAAGCGATTGGTTCTTGATTTGAAGGGCACGAACGCATCCATATCCAATTCGACCAGCACCGCCGACAGCACCTTGATGCCGCACGCCAGGGCCGACTTCTTGGAAAGGAGCGCAAGATCACCGATCTTCTTGCCATCCAGACAAATATTCAGCCATACCGTCTCGTTTGCCCAGTAAGGCTTCTCGAGCTTTTCAAAGGTAAAGCCCTCCATATGGGTATACCGGGGCATCGAGCCGATCACACCCTTGGCGCGACGGAAGAGCTCGGACACGTGATCCGAGGAGCCCACGAAGGCGCACCCGAGGTGCTTCTTCTGTGCGGGGAGCGATTCTCCGCGGTACGCCGAGGTATAGTCACGGTCCAGGAAAACCTGTGCTTCCTCGAAAATATCAAATTCGTCAAAATTGCGCTCGTTCTTCACGATCGCCTTGCAGATGTTGGGCAGAAGCGAGGAACGGATATAGCGTTCGTTGGGAGCGGGGGGCGTGGCAAGCGCCAGAATGCCCTCGGTGCTCGGCAGAAGCGCCGTTACAAACTCATCGGTCATCCAAGGGTAGGTAAAGATCTCCTGCATATTGCAACGGAATGCGAGATATTCCTTGACCCTGCGCACCAGATCGACGCCGAGCTGGTTGATCGCGCCGTCAAAGGAGGTGGTAATGGTGGTAGCCTCAAAATTCTCGTAGCCGTACATCCGCGCGATCTCTTCCATGATGTCCGCCTTGATGGAAACGTCACCCGTGGAACGCCAGGTGGGCACCACGATGTGCATACCGGAGCCGGTAAAGGTGACCTCAAAACCCATCTTGCCCAGCTTGTTTGCCACCACCTCTTGGGGAATGCGCTTGCCGAGACGTCTGTCCAGCCAGTCAAATTCCACGTCGATCTCGGCTCTCGTCAGCTTGTTGGGATACTGATCGCAGAAAGCCGTGACCTTCATCTCGGGATACAGCTCTGCAAAAAGCTTCATCGCGAGGGACAGCGCCTGATCGCAACGTTCGGGATCCACGGCCTTTTCGTAGCGCGAGGATGCCTCGGTGCGGTTATCGTAACGGAGCGAGGTTCTGCGCACGCCGCGCGACTCGAAGTTTGCAACCTCCAGAATCACGCTCTCGGTTTCGGGAAGCACCGAATCCTTGGCGCCGCCCATCACACCTGCCAGCGCAACGGCTCCCTCTGCGTCGGCGATCACGAGATCGTCCTCGCAGAGCTCCAGCTCCTTCTCGTTGAGCAGCTGCAGCTTCTCACCCGCGTTGGCGCGTCTGACCTCGATATGGTCGATGATATGGTCCGAATCGAACACGTGCGTCGGCTGGCCGGTTGCCAGCATGACGTAGTTGGTCACGTCCACCAGCGCGTTGATGGGACGCATGCCCACACGCCAGATGCGGCTCTGCATGGCAAACGGAGAGGGCTTGACGCCCAATCCCTCGATGCGCGCGCCGATATAGCGAGGGCAACGCGCGGTGTCCAGAATGCGCACGTCATACGTCTCCTTGGTTTCGGGAGCGTAGGCCTCAAAGGGAACGAGCGGCAGATCGTAAAGCGCCGCCAGCTCACGCGCGATGCCGTAGTGTCCCCAAAGGTCGGGACGGTTCGTCATCGATTTATTGTCAATTTCCAGAATGATATCGTCCAGGTCCAGCGCCTCGGCAAGCGGGGTTCCCGCCGCCGCGCCAAACGCAGTCACGTCCATGATCTCGTGCTCCTCGGTTGCCGGGAAGAGATCGGCAAGACCAACCTCCACCGATGCGCAGATCATACCAAAGCTCGCCACTCCGCGCAGCTTGGCGTTTTTGATCTCCACCGGCTCGCCCTCTCCGTGCCAGCGCACCGTCGCGCCGGGGCAGGCCACCACAACCTTCATGCCGGCCTCGAGATTCGAGCCGCCGCACACGATGTCCTTGATCTCCTCTGCGCCCACGTCGACCTTGCACACACGGAGCTTGTCGGCGTTGGGGTGCGGGAGGACCTCCTTGATCTCTCCAACCACGATCTTATCAAAGCGGTCAGCCAGGCGCTCGGCGCCCTCCACCTCCACCGTAGACATCGTCAGGTCATAGGCCAGACGCGAGAGATCCATGTCCTCGGGGAGCTTTACGTAATCCTTGATCCAATTGAGTGATACTTTCATGTTTCTGTCCTCCTTAATGGAACTGCTTTAAGAATCGGAGGTCGGTGCTGTGGAACAGACGTACGTCATCCACCCCGTAGCGCATCATCACGAGACGGTCCAGTCCGATGTTGACGTAAAATCCCGTGTATTCGTCGGGATCCAGTCCTGCCGCACGGAGAACGTTGGGATGAGGCGTGCCGCCGGGCATGATCTCGATCCAACCTACGTGCTTGCACACGCTGCAGCCCTTGCCGCCGCAAACCAGACATCCCATGTCGATCTCAAAGCCGGGCTCCACAAAGGGGAAAAAGCCGGCTCTCATGCGCACGGGCACGTCCTGACCGAACACCTTGGAAAGAATGCTCTTGATCATCACTTTTCCCGCGGTATAGGTGAAATCCTTGTCCACGATCAGCGCCTCATACTGGAAGAACGCGCGCTCGTGGCGGGCATCGGTGGTTTCGTTGCGGTACACGCGTCCGGGATATACGAAACGGTAAGGAGGCTTATGCGTTTGCATGTAGCGCACACTGTCACCCGTCAGGTGAGGACGGAGGCAAAGCTTGTCGGCCGCATCGCCCGTATCGTGGCCCTCCAGCCAGTAGGTATCCATGCTCTCGCGAGCCGGATGGTTCGGAGGGAAGTTCAGATTGTCAAACGCGTAATATTCACTGGTGATCTCAGGGCCGCTGAACACCTCAAATCCCATGGAGCGGAAGGCATCGTTAAGATCGTAGCACATCTGCGTGATGGGATGCAGGCCACCGATCTTCGGCTCAAATCCGGGAATGGTACAGTCGAAATCGGGAGAGATCTCGGATGCCTTGAGCTTCAGATCCTCGCGCTTGCCCTCGATCTGCTCGGTGAGAAGCGACTTGACACGGTTGACTGCCTTTCCCATCTCCGGGCGCAGCGATACGTCCAGCTTGGGGATCTCCTTGAGCAGCTCGGTAATGCTTCCCTGCTTTCCAAGGAGCGTGCTCTTGATCTCCTGAAGCTCGGCTTCGGTTTGCGCACCTTCGATCTTTGCCGCTCCGTCGCGGAGCAGGGCCTCTAATTTGTCCTTCATGTTTCAATCCTCGCTATAGAATGAGTTTTGTACATAATTATATCACTCTCCCCCCGAAAAGTCAATAAAAAATTTGACTTCTGTCGGTTTTCTTTGTTTTTTTTAGGTTATTTCGAGATTCAGCGAAGTCTTTCTGCAAAAAGCTGCACTTGGCCCGAAAGCTATTGACTTTTCCGGCTTTTTGGGGTATACTATAGGTAACCCCAAAATACACCGAGACAGGTTGGACCAATGACCGAAATCGGCGTTTTTTTGCGTGGGATCACGCATCCGGAGGAACCGACCCATGAAACGCGATACCGAAGCTATGTATGCCACGATGAGTCCATGGAGACTCTTTTTCATTGTGGCGCTTCCCGGCATGGTCAGCATGTTTGCCATGTCTATATACAGCATTATCGAAGGCGCCTTTATCGGGCAAAAGCTCGGCGAGGGCGCATTTGCCGCCGTTAACATTGCCATGCCGCTCGTAATGATCAACTTCTCGCTGGCCGATCTGGTTGGCGTGGGCGCGTCGGTGCCGATCTCGATCGCGCTCGGCAAAAAAGAGCACAATACCGCAAACAACGTCTTTTCCTGCTCGGTGATCATGATCTTCCTCACCTCGGTGCTCATGGGAACGGTGATGTTTTTTGCCGCCGAGCCGCTCTGTCGGATGATGGGAGCCGACGACGTGCTTCTGGATACCTCCATGCGCTATCTGCGCACCTGCGCGCTTTGCAGTCCCCTGGCCTCTATCTTCTTTGCCATGGACAACTATCTGCGCATCAGCGGATACGTCAAAACCAGCATGGTCATCAACATCGGATGCAACCTCTCCACACTGGCGCTCCTCACCTTTTTCCTCATCGGGCTCAATATGGACGTGGTGGGCTCGGCGCTTGCCACCTCGGTTGCCATGTGCCTCTCTTCTATCGTTGCCATGATCCCGTTTTTACGGCGTAAGACGCTGCTGCAATTTACGAAGCCAAGATTCCACGTTGCCATGTTCCGGGAGATCACCGCATGCGGCTCGCCCGTGTTTTTAAGCAACGTATCGGGGCGTGTGACCTCCATTCTGATGAACATCTCCCTGATGACGATCGGCACGCAGGTGTGGGGCGAAAACGGCGGCACCACGGCGGTTGCCGTTTACGCGGTGCTGATGTATTCCAGCGATCTCTGCTGGCCGCTCCTCTACGGCATCAGTGATTCGCTTGCTCCCGCCATCGGCTACAACTGGGGCGCCGGAAGCTATGACCGCGTAAAAAAGATCGTTAAATGCGCCTACATCGGAACCGCCACGGTGGGACTGGTGTCCACCTCTCTTCTGTTTTTCCTCTCGGGCACGGTGGCTTCCCTGTTTGCCAATGCCGAGGACATCATGCTTCTGGAGGAATCCACACGCGCCATTCGCCTGTTCTGCTTTGCTTATCTCTTCCGCTGGTTTACGGTCACCACGCAGGGCTTCCTCAGCGCCATCGAAAAACCGGTGTTGGCAACCGTAATGTCGGTGGCAACGGCGTTCGTCTTCCCTATCGTGATGCTCGGCGCCCTATGGAACCTGGGTTTGAACGGCATCTGGCTCAATTTCGTTGGTGTCAATTTTCTCGCCGCCATACTGGGATTGCTGTTGTTAACGGTGGTTGGACGCGAGATCAAAAAAAGACAGCGCCAAAAGGATTCCGATGCAAACGGGCAAGCCGTTCTTTGATCCAAACCGAAAACCGCAGGCTTGGCGCAATGCCAAGCCTGTATTTCTTCCCGTTTGCGCGAGGAACGTCGGTATCCATTTTCCTGTTTTCCCGAAAACTTCGGACTTTTTGAAAAAAACGCTTGACAAAGCATGGAAAAGGTGTTATAATATTTGGGCATGAAAATCGAGGTGTGGCTCAGCTTGGGGAGCGTTCCAAGCGCCGCCGGTGGCGGGGAAAGCGAGGAAACGCGAGTGGCCGCCGTCGCAGAGTGCAAGTGAGTTTTCGAACGAAGCATGATGCGGTAACGGCAACAGGAAGAGCGCGCACCGAAAAAATTTCATAATCGAGGTGTGGCTCAGCTTGGTAGAGCGCTACGTTCGGGACGTAGAAGTCGCAAGTTCGAATCTTGTCACCTCGACCATCGAAGCAAAAATGAGAGGCATCTGCTGCTCGTTCTTAAGGACAGTTTCTGAGAATTAAGAATAACGAGCATTGCGGAGGCAAAGAAAAATACGAGAACATTTCGGTGTTTCTCGTATTTTTCTTTTTTGCACATTTGCAGATTTTCCATTCTTATAGTACACTTAAAGCACCAAAGGAAAGGAAGGTGCAAT
>JAFVOP010000046.1 GCA_017505745.1 Clostridia bacterium | reverse complement strand
TAGCGGCAAGCGGATTGGTGATAGGTGTAGGTGTTCTGATTGGATTAGCTCTTATACTGTACGCACAATTCAAATATAACAGAGGTCTGTTCTAAAGTTATTCTAATACCTTAAGCCCTCGTTCCATTACGGAGCGAGGGCTGACGAAAATCAATCGTCAGCCCTCAAAATTTGCGTCGCAGTAAGCAAAGAAAAGGGATTTTCAAAAGAACACACTAAAAATATCCGCAAAAGCACTCAAAATCGGTGTCTCGTGCCGAAAGAAAGCGTTTTGCTAAAAACTGTGGTCTTTTGACAAAAGAACAAGTTGGAGATAATAAACAAAAAATCAGTCCCAATCTTATGAAAAGGACTGGTTTTTTAGTGCATAAAGCACAAATTTTGGTCGGAGTGACAGGATTCGAACCTGCGGCATCGACGTCCCAAACGTCGCGCGCTACCAACTGCGCCACACCCCGAAGTGTGAACCTGTATCCTTGACAGATTTTTGGCTTGCCGTGACAGACGGTAAGGAACCTCCATCACAACTTTTGCATAGGCTATTATAACATACTCGCGTGGAAAAGTCAATCCCATTTTCGGCTTTTTTTGGTCGGCTTTTTTGAAAAAACGCTTGACAAAGCGTGTTTGCTGTGCTATAATACAGAAAACCGATGAGGCAGAGGAAGTAGGTCCCGTCCCTGTTCCCACAGAGAGCCGTGGAGGGTGTGATCACGGCGGAAGATACCGGATCGAATGGGCTGCCGAGGGCGAGCGGAAAAGGCCGTTTGGCTTGAGTATGTAAGACGGAGTGGACGCTCCGTGATCAAGGGTCGGCATATGAACGTATGCAAAAGTGGACGCGAACGCGTCAAGCCGGGTGGCACCGCAGGAATTTTTCCTGTCCCAGCAAGCATTTCTGGGATGGGATTTTTTATTTTTTCGCATCCCGCCCCAAGTTTGAAAGGAGACAACGTTATGTCACAAAAAGAGATCCCTTACAAAATTTATCTGGAAGAGAGCGAGATGCCCACGGCATGGTACAATCTCCGTGCCGATATGAAAAACAAGCCCGCGCCCCTGCTCAATGCCGCCACGCACGAGCGGATGACGGCCGAGGAGCTGGCGGGAGTTTTCTGCGAGGAGCTGATCCGCCAGGAGCTTGACGATCAGAATCCCTATTACGAGATCCCCAAGGCGATCCGCGATTTCTATAAAATGTATCGTCCGTCGCCTCTGGTGCGCGCCTACTGCCTGGAAGAAAAGCTGCAAACGCCCGCTAAGATCTATTACAAGTTCGAGGGAAACAACACCAGCGGAAGCCACAAGCTTAATTCTGCGATCGCGCAGGCCTACTATGCCAAGCAGCAGGGCCTGACCGGTGTGACCACCGAAACGGGAGCAGGGCAGTGGGGAACCGCGCTTTCGATGGCGTGCTCCTATTTTGGCCTGGATTGCAAGGTCTACATGGTGAAATGCTCCTACGAGCAAAAGCCCTTCCGCCGCGAGGTCATGCGCACCTACGGCGCGTCGGTGACCCCCTCTCCTTCGATGGAAACGGCAGTGGGAAGAAAGATCCTTGCCGAGCATCCCGGAACCGGCGGAAGCCTTGGTTGCGCGATCTCCGAGGCCGTGGAGAAGGCGAGCCAAACCGAAGGCTATCGCTACGTGCTCGGAAGTGTACTCAATCAGGTGATGCTGCATCAATCGATCATTGGTCTGGAAACCAAGACCGCGATGGACAAATACGGCATCAAGCCCGACGTGATCATTGGATGCGCGGGCGGCGGCTCCAATCTGGGCGGCCTGATCGCACCCTTTATGGGAGAAAAGGTGAGAGGCGAGGCCGATTATCGCTTCATTGCCGTGGAGCCTGCCTCCTGTCCCAGCTTCACGCGCGGCGTGTATGCTTACGATTACTGCGATACGGGAATGGTCTGCCCGCTCTCCAAAATGTATACGCTGGGCAGCGGCTTTATGCCTGCCGCTAACCATTCGGGCGGATTGCGCTATCACGGCATGAACTCCACGCTCTCTCAGCTCTATGCCGACGGCTTGATGGAGGCGGTATCGGTGAAGCAGACCGACGTGTTTGCCGCCGCCGAGGATTTTGCGCGCGTGGAAGGCATTTTGCCGGCTCCCGAAAGCTCGCACGCGATCCGCGTGGCCATTGACGAGGCAATGAAGTGCAAGGAAACGGGCGAGGAAAAAACGATTTTGTTTGGCCTTACCGGAACCGGATACTTTGATATGCTGGCGTATGAAAAATTCCATGACGGAAAAATGACCGATTATATCCCCACTGACGAGGAGATCCGAAAGAATTTTGATAAGCTCCCCAAGGTACAGTGATCCGGAATATCCAAAAAAGACGAAGAACCTGTGTTCTTCGTCTTTTTGCTTGTATCGGATTATTTCAGCAGTTTTTTCATAATCCCGTCCACCGTGCAGGCAACCACCACGGCGGCGGCACCGAGAACTGCAAGCGATCGTGCGGAATAGCTCTTGGTTTGCTCCATGCGGAAAACATCCACAGGCGTCTCCTCCTCAGGGGAGCGGTACACCTCGATCTGGGTAATGTGGGTCTGCTTGATATAGGGATTGCCGTTGGTCTCCCTCCAGTCACTTACGATGCGGGCGGCCGTTGATTGGCAAGCCTCCTTGGCTTCACGGCACTTGCGCGCGATCATTGCCTTTCGGGATTCGGACTCCTCGTCCCACTCGTCAAATGCCTCTTCCAGGCAGTCCTCTGATTCATACACTGTCACGGTCTCGTCATTTTCACAATTGCAAACCGAAAGCTCCTCGCATGCACCGCAAACGGTGGCGCTGTTGAGTTCTTCCTCGGGGTTCTGTACCGTCATTTTTTCGTTTTCCATGATTACCTTCCTCCGTTTGTTAAGATTAGGATATGTAAGAAAGTGGATTTTATGCAAGTGGGGCGCTTAAATTTACGGTTACGATAAATCCGCCGCTGTTATCCCCTGAAACGGTGTATTCATAGTTAGAGGGAATACGGAGCGTGGTGATATCACCGGTGCCGGCGGGGAGGTAGTAGACCTCGTACGAGTTACCGTCAGCTCCCGTTACGGCCAGGTGCTCGGAGGTGTAGTTGTTCTTCAGAAGGTCGATGTACTCCTCCAGGCAAAGCCCGTTTTTCGCAATGTAGGTTGCGTGTGCCACTCCCACGTAGCGGAAGCAATGCACGTAATCGCTTACGCCGGTTTCAGCGTCCTTGCCGTTCGGGTAGCGAACGATGAAGCCGTATTTGTGGCAGTTTTCGTAGATCCAATGATCCTCTCCGAGATCCGTGCGGTCGAAATACTTCAATGCCACACAGTATCCGGTGTGATGGTCGGAATAGCCTGCCTGCACCGAGGATCCCAGATCCTCCTGCTCCTTCAGGGTTCGGTAGGCCGATGTGATAAGGATCGATCCGTCATCGGAGAGCTCGTAATACCGCAGCATCATGCGCTCGAATGCGGCAAATGCGTCCTTTTGCAAAAGCATGGTATCAAAGAGCACCTGATAGGGATTTGCTCCGTTGACCTTGGTGCGCTTATCAAAAATATTGACCAGGTGTGCTGTGCCGTTGGGAAAGACGTATTCGTGATCGGCATTCACCAAAATCAGCTCGCCGGTATGGATCGCGCTGCGCTGCTTGGTGATCTGTGCATAGAGCAGGTCGCCGGGGGCCGGTTCATCGGTGGTGGACTCCTCGTTGGTTTCCGGTTCGAAACCCGCGGGGAGTCGACTTCTTACCGCATCGGCAATCAGGCCGATCACGAGGATAAACGCGCAAAGCAGGATCAACGCCAGCGTGGTGAACATGGAAAGCAACACCAGGCGTTCCCGCGCACGCCGTTGTTTTCGTTTGGAGCGGATGCTTTGCTGTGCGGGATCAAAGCTGCGAGGAGGCGTTGGATGACTCATAAGCGTGTTCCTTTCTGAAGTAGTTGCGAAGAGAGAAGACAGGGCGTGGGGAAAACTTTCTTTAAAAAGCTTTCCCCACGAAACGATTGGATAAAACGTCGATTCTCAGCCCTCAAGCGCGTCCTTGATCGAGAAGTCCATACGGCCCTTTTTGTCAAGACCGATATATTTTACCTTGACGACGTCGCCAAGCTTGAGCACGTCTTCTACCTTATCGATTCTGCGAGGTGCGATCTTGGAGATGTGTACCATGCCCTCCTTGCCGGGAGCATACTCTACAAAGCAACCGAATTCCTTGATACCGGTTACGGTTCCGGTGTAGATCGCGCCAACGGTGGGCTCAAATACGATGGCATCGATGCAAGCCTTTGCGGCCTCTGCCTGTGCGCCGTTGACGGCGGCGATGCGGATGGTTCCGTCGTCCTCGATGTCGATCTTTGCGCCGGTGTCGGCAACGATCTTCTGGATCACCGAGCCGCCCTTACCGATCACTTCGCGGATCTTGTCGGGGTCAATCTTCATGGTGGTCATCTTGGGCGCGTATTTGGAAACCTCGGCTCTGGGCTCGGCAATTGCCTTGAGGATCACTTCGTCGATGATATAGTCACGGCCGATGTGCGTCATTTCCAGTGCCTTCTTGATGATCTCGGGGGTCAGACCGTCGATCTTGAGGTCCATCTGGATCGAGGTGATACCTGCATGGGTACCTGCAACCTTGAAGTCCATGTCGCCGTAGAAGTCTTCCAGACCCTGGATGTCGAGCATGGTATCCCAAGAGCCGTCCTCGGCGGTGATCAGACCGCAGGAAATTCCGGC
>JAFVOP010000045.1 GCA_017505745.1 Clostridia bacterium | reverse complement strand
TCTGCCTTGGCCTTCTCCTCGGCCTCTGCCTTGTCCTTTGCTTCTGCTTCTGCCTTGGCTTTCGCTTCGGCCTCTGCTTTGGCTTTCGCCTCAGCTTCTGCCTTGGCTTTCGCTTCGGCCTCTGCCTTAGCCTTTGCTTCGGCTTCTGCCTTGGCCTTCGCCTCGGCTTCTGCCTTGGCCTTTGCTTCGGCTTCTGCCTTGGCTTTCGCTTCGGCTTCTGCCTTGGCCTTCGCTTCGGCTTCTGCCTTGGCCTTTGCTTCGGCCTCTGCCTTGGCCTTCGCTTCGGCTTCTGCCTTGGCCTTCGCCTCGGCTTCTGCCTTGGCTTTTGCTTCGGCTTCTGCCTTGGCCTTCGCTTCGGCTTCTGCCTTGGCTTTTGCTTCGGCCTCTGCCTTGGCCTTCGCTTCGGCTTCTGCCTTGGCTTTCGCTTCGGCTTCTGCCTTGGCTTTCGCTTCGGCTTCTGCCTTGGCCTTTGCTTCGGCCTCTGCTTTGGCTTTCGCTTCGGCTTCTGCCTTGGCTTTCGCTTCGGCCTCTGCCTTGGCTTTCGCCTCAGCTTCTGCCTTGGCCTTTGCTTCGGCTTCTGCCTTGGCTTTCGCTTCGGCTTCTGCCTTGGCCTTTGCTTCAGCTTCTGCCTTGGCTTTCGCTTCGGATTCTGCCTTGGCCTTCGCCTCGGCTTCTGCCTTTACGTTCTCTTCGGCAATTCTTTTCGCTTCTTCCTCGCGCTTTTTCTTGCCGAATAATTTATCCAAAAATCCCATTCCAGTCTTCTCCTTCCTTCTTGGAAATATCGTTGACATCCAGCATCAACACCTTGGAGATTCCGTGTTCCGGCATGGTAACGCCGTACAAACGGTCTGCAGCCGCCATAGTGCCGCGGCGGTGCGTGATCATAATGAACTGTGTTCCGTGAGAATAGCGCTTGATGTACTGCGCCAGACGCTCTACGTTGACCTCGTCCAATGCCGCCTCGATCTCGTCCAGAATACAGAACGGGGTCGGGTTGACCTGCAGGATTGCAAAGAAAAGTGCAACGCCAACAAAGGCCTGTTCTCCACCGGACAGCTGCATCAGGCTCTTGATGATCTTTCCGGGAGGCGCCGCCTTGATCTCGATTCCGCTTTCGAGAACGTTTTCGGGGTCGGTAAGCGAAAGCTCGGCAGAACCGCCACCGAAGAGCTCGGAGAATACCTTTCCGAAATTCTCGTTGATCTTGTTGAAGGAATCGACAAACGATGCCTTCATCTCCACCTCCAGCTGCTCAATGATGCCGTTAAGCTCTTTTCTTGCCTTTTCCAGGTCGGAGATCTGCCCGTTCATATAGTCGTAACGGGACTTCACTTCTTCATATTTCGAAACCGCATCCAAATCCACGTGTCCAATCACGCGAAGCTTGTTCTTACACTCCGTTTGCAAAGAGATCATTTCCGTGCGCGTTTCCTTGGTCACGGGCGGGTAGCCGAGGGCTACCGCATCGGCACGGGTGAGCTCGTAATCGTCCCAAAGCTTGGTGGCAAGCTTATCCTGCGTATCCCGCAGGCTTGCCAGCTTGCTCTCGCATTTGGTATATTCCCGGAAGATCAGCTCCTTCTGGTTCATGCGATCGCGCAGCTTACTGTTGAGCTCGTTGAGCTTGCGCTCAAATTCAAAGTTATCCTTTTCCACCTCGGCACGCTTGGCGTTGAGAATTTCCAGCTGAGCCGTTCCCGCGGCGTGTGCGGCGCGGTTCGCCTCCATCGCCTCTTGGGTGGCGCGGATCTGCTCGGTTTGCGTGTTGATCCGTCCCGCCAGCGTCATCATCTCGCGGTTCATGGTCTCCAGTCGCTCCTCACAAGCTGCACGTAACGTGTGTTCTGTCTCAATATCCTTTTGCGTTTCGCTGATGCGGATATAAAGCTCGGTCAGGCTTCTGCCCACCTCGTCGCGGCGCAGGATCACGTCCCCCTTCTCGGCATTCTTTTCATTGCGGAAATCGGTAAGCTCGCGAATGCGGATCCGCAGGGCTTTTTCTTCTGCCGTAAGAGTTTCAATATCCTCCTCGTATCTTACCTTGGCCTCTTCGTACTGGCGCATGTCGGTTTTCAGCTTTTGAAGCAGCGTATTGTTCGCGTCGAGCTTGGCACGAAGCTGCTCCAGCTGCCCGTTTTCGGTATTTCGCAAAACGGAAATCAGCTCGCGGCGATCCTCCGAGGCATATTTCGCATCCTCCAAGGCTTCCAGCGCTTCCTGTGCCTTGGCAAGGGATTGCTTCAGGCTCTGCAGAGACTTGTCGCGGGTAACGAGCTCGGCCTCCAAGCGTTTGATCTCGCCCGCGCGCGAAAGAATTCCGCTTCCCGTGCGCACCGAACCACCTGTAAACGAGCCACCCACGTTGATCTGCTGTCCGTCGAGCGTAACCGCGCGAACACGGTAGTGAAGCGCCTTCGCCATCACGGTAGCGTGATCGATGTTGTCAAAAACCACGGTGCGACCGAGCAAAGAGGACAGAATATCCCCAAATTTTGCATCGGACGTCACGAGTGAATCGGCAACACCTACGTATCCCGCAAAGCCCGAGGCCTCGGTCATCTCCTTGGTGGGAGCAGACGGGCGCATCGAGGTGATCGGAAAGAAGGTTGCGCGTCCCGCCTCACCTTTTTTCAGGGCGAACATCGCCGCCTTTGCGGTGGACTCGTCCTCCACCACGATATTTTGAAGATTTGCGCCAAGCGCAATTTCGATCGCAGTTATATACTTGTCCTCTACCGAAATCACCTTGGAAAGAGGTCCGTAGATCTTCCCGCAGGGGGCGCCGTGAGCATCGGTGATCCGTCCCTCCTCATATTGCTTCATCACAAAGCGGACGGCACCCGAATAGCCTTCAAAATGCTCTTCCATGGAACGGAAGGTCGCGATCCTCTGCTCGATGGAATTGCGGCGGAAGGTTTCGTTGTTCAACGATTCACTCAGACTCTTGACCTCTTCTGCCGCTTGCTCTAACTTTTGCTCTGCGGAGGCGATCTCGGCATCGATGCTTGCGATCTCTCCGTCATATCCCGCAACGGTACGCTCCTTGGAGGCGCACTGCGCCGCCAGATCGTCCGAAACGGTTTGGTATCCCTCCAGCTCCGCAATTGCCGAGCTGTTTTTATCGGTATCACTGTTTTTCGCGTTCTCCAGAACCGAAATGCGCACCTTAACGTCCACGGCTTCGGTCTCCAGAGCGCGAATATCCTCCAATGCCTGCGCAACCGCGCCTTCCAGCTCGCTCTCGCGTGCCGTCAGCTCTTTTTGCTCGGCAAGGAGTGCCTCCTGCCCCTCGGTCATCGTTGCTTCAACGCTTTGCAGCTCGGCAATTTTTTGCGCGTGCTTGGTAGCGGCCTCGATCTCGGCCTGCATCGATTTTTCCGTGCTTCCTACACTCCCCTGCGTCGCCGCAATCAGGTCCTTGGCGTGTGCAACGGTATTCTCCGCCACGCGGTATTCGCTCTCCAGCGTATGGCAAAGCTCGGTCTGCTCGTGGATCCGCGTGAGCAACTCCTCCGATTCCTTTTTGCTTCCTTGCGACACCTCAAACAGCTTGGCGTTCTGGGTTTCGAGCGACTGGATCGCATCCTCCGCCGTGGAAAGATCGAACGATGCGTGCTGCATCGCTTCCTCCGCTACGGTCAGCTCGCCGCGCAGCTTTTCGGTATCGTAGAGCCACAGACTAACGTCTGCGCGCTTCTTATTTTCGATCAGTTCTATGGCGCGCTTTGCTTTTTCGGCTTCCTTTTGCAGGGGGCCGACCTGCGCCGAGACCTCCAGAAAGATATCGTTGACACGCGCCATGTTGTCCTCGGTATCCTTGAGCTTACGCTCGGCCTCGTTTTTCTTATAGCGGTACTTCGCAATTCCCGACGCGTCCTCAAAGGTACTGCGGCGTTCCTCGCTCTTTCGCGAAACCATCTCGGCAATTCTACCCTGTCCAATGATCGAGTAACCGTCACGTCCGATACCCGTGTTCATAAACAGCTCGTAGATATCCTTGAGACGCACGCCCTTGCGGTTGATAAAGTATTCACTGTCTCCCGCGCGGTAATAGCGGCGGGTAACGGTCACCTCGTCATAGGGGCAGTCCAGCTTTGCAAAGTCACCGCGGTTATCGAAGGTAACCGAAACCTCGGCATATCCCATCGGACGTCGGCTGTCGGCGCCGCCGAAAATGACGTCCTCCATTTTAGATCCGCGTAGGCTCTTGGACGAGATCTCACCCAATACCCAGCGCATCGCGTCGGCAATATTCGATTTTCCCGAGCCGTTGGGACCAACGATTACGGTCACTCCCTGTGCCGATCCCTCGGCAGATGGGTTTTCCGATAACAGATTGACCTCTATCTCGTTTTCAAAAACCAGTTTCGTTTTGTCGGGAAAGGACTTAAAGCCCTGCATTTCGAGCGACTTCAGATACACGTTCGGTTTTCCTCCTACTGTTCATTCAAACTCTTTCCGTTCGGTTGCCACAAGCGCGGCAACACCTTCTCTATATGATCGTTTCCGATAATTTTCTTGACTGTAGTGCCGGTTTCCTGTTCCAACCGTACCAAATTGCGGCGATGCTGTCCCACGGTGCGAGAGATCTCCCGCGCGGGGATCTCCAAGACGATCGGTTTGCCGCATAGCTTTGCATCCCGAACGGCACAGAGAAGCCTTCCGTAGGCCTGTTCTCCCAACACCAGCTCTCCAAGAGCGGGATGATTGGGCCCCGCCATCACGGCATCAGCGGAAAGCAACGCCTCCGTAGCGCAAAGGCCGATGCGGATGCACGGCACACCTCGCGCAGAGAAAACGTCCAAAACCGCCGCCGTTCTCATGACCGCCTCCTCCAAGGAAAGCGGCTTGTAACTTCCGTCCCGTACCATCTCGCAAAGCGGGGTCTCATAAAACACCACGGTTGGATAGATCCGTGCGACAGAGGCGCCCAATTCGCAGATCTCTTCGGCGGTACGAAGTTCACTTTCCAAGGTGGCCTGCGGAAGACCGATCATCATCTGCCCCACCAGTGAAAACCCGGCGTTTACCACCGCACGACAGGCCTCTGCGGCCTGTTTTGCCGTATGTCCGCGTTTCGACGCCAACAAAACCGACTCATCCATGCTCTGCAATCCGAGCTCGACCATTCGAACCGAATACCGTGACAGGATCTCCAGGATCTCAGGGGTAACGTAATCGGGTCGCGTCGACAGACGGATCCCCGAAACGCGCCCTTCCCTCACGTAACGCTCAGCCGTTTCCAGCAGACGAAGCATCAACGCGCGATCAATTCCCGTAAATGAGCCACCGAAAAAAGCGATTTCGGCGTTGGCATCGGGAGAGAGCGTGCGAAGCGCAGCTTCGATCTCCTCGGCAACCGTTTCTTCCCGAAACGATCCGTGACCCGAGATCGAACGCTGATTGCAAAACACACATTGGTTGGGACATCCTAAATGCGGAATAAAAATGGGAATATTGCGATGCGGCATGTCAACCATCGATCCCAAACAGTGCAAGCGCCGCCTTGGCCGCCGACTGCTCGGCATTCTTCTTGGAATGTCCGCTTCCGCGACCGATGCAATTGGAATCCAGATAGACCTCTACCTCAAAGGTTTTATTGTGATCGGGACCGCTTTCCCCTACCAAGCGGTAGTCCAGCTTTCCGCTATCCCGTTGCACAAACTCCTGCAAGCGCGATTTGCAATCGGCATGACAGCCGTTGGCAAGGCCTGCATGCGCCTCCACCGCCCGTTGCAGAAACGGCAAGAGAAACGCCGAAACGGCATGCATTCCCTCCCGCTCCTTGGAATCCAGATACAGCGCCGCCAGAATCGCCTCAAAGGCATCGGCGATCACGGCAGGCTTTTCGGCACCGCCGCTATTGCGCTCGCCCTTTCCAAGCAGGAGATATTCACCCAGCCCGATCTGCACGGCATAGGAGGCCAACGCCTCCTCGCAGACCATCGACGCGCGCAGACGCGTCAGGTCTCCCTCCGGCAAATGTGGAAATTTATGGAATAGAAAGTCACTGGTGATGATCGACAGCACCGAGTCTCCCAAAAATTCCAATCGCTCGTTGCAAAGCAGATGATGGTTGTGCGCCCCGGTCTCATTGGCGTAAGACGAATGGGTCAGCGCGCGTTGCAACAGCTCGACGTTTGAAAATTGATAGCCCATACGCGCCTGTAACTGCTCCAGCGGTAACGGCATTCTGATACCCTCATTTCCTCCCCTGATTCTCGAATAAGCTCCATGGGGAACCGGAGCTTACGTTTGCGGATCGGATTCGGCTTTTGCCGCCTCCCGAGCCGCTTTTTTGCGTGCGGCATAGGCCGCCGCGGCAACCGAAAGCTCTCCGATCGCATTGGTATTGGCATACGCCATGGCCTGTTTGATGGCGTTCTTGAAGGCTTTGGCATCGGACGAGCCGTGCGCCTTGATCACGGGCTTGGAGATACCCAGGATCGGCGCGCCTCCCGTTTCGGAAGGATCGAGATCCTTTTTCATGGCGTAAAGCGGCTTCTTGATCACTGCCGCCGCGAGCTTGGTCAAAAGCGAGCTGTAAAGCACGCCCTTGAGCTTTTTGAGCATCAGCTTGCCAACGCCCTCCACGCTTTTGAGCAGAATATTGCCGGTAAAGCCGTCGGTCACAAGCACATCGCAACGGTCAAACGGCAGCACGCTTCCCTCAATATTGCCCACGAAGTGGATATCGGGATTTTCGGAAAGCAGCTTGTACGCCGCCTGCTGCAGAGGAGTTCCCTTGCATTCCTCGGCGCCGTTGTTCAACAGTCCCACACGAGGCTTTTCAATCCCGTACATCATGCGCATGTATGCCGAGCCCATCACGGCAAACTGATCGAGGTTTTCCTCGGTAACCGTCACGTTCGCACCCGTATCCAGCAGCAGGACCGGCTTCTGGAACGGCAGAACCGTTCCGATGCCCGCGCGTTGAAGCCCCTTGACCTTGCGCACGATCAGCGTCGCTCCCGTAAAGAGCGCACCGGTATTTCCCGTGCTCACAAACGCGTCGCCCTTCCCTTCCGCCAGAAGTCTGAGTCCAACGGACATCGAGGAATTGGCCTTTTTACGCGTGACACACATCGGATCGTCCTCCATCGTGATGACCTCTTCGGCGTGCACGATCTCCATGCCCGAGAGATCCAAGGACTGCTCGGCGGCCGTTTTTTCGATCTCGGCCCGATTGCCGACCAAAACGAACGCGGAATCCAGCTCCTTTGCGGCCAGGACAGCACCTTTTACGGTTTCTGCGGGGGCATTGTCGCCGCCCATCACGTCCACGATAATTTTCATCCGATCTCCGATCCTTTCTTCGTTTTACTTATTTATTCCAACACGGAATCCATGCTTGCTTCCTCGGACATTTGCGCAAGGGTTGCCAGCGAGCGCTCCGCCAGTTTTTCATTTTTTGCGGCCTTGCCGCCCTTCACCCGATATCCTAACGGACGGACAATTCCGAAATTGGCGTTCATCGGCGCAAAATCACCGATCCCGCCGCGGCTGACGTAGGCCGCCATCGCTCCGATCACCGTATCCTCGGGATACAGCACCGGTGCTTCCCCCTTGGCGCGGCGAGCGGCGTTGACACCGGCAACAAGTCCGCTTCCCGCCGATTCCACATACCCTTCCACGCCCGTCATCTGCCCCGCGAAAAAGAGATTCGGACGGGTCCGCATCGAATAATCGGCCTCCAGCAGCTCGGGGGAATTGAGGTAGGTGTTGCGGTGCATCACCCCGTAACGTAAAAACTCGGCGTTCTCGAGCCCGGGGATCATGCGAAATACCCGTCTCTGCTCGGGGAATGTCAAATGCGTTTGGAATCCAACCAGATTGAACATTGTTCCCTCTGCGTTTTCCTTGCGCAATTGCACCACGGCATACGCCTCTTTCCCCACGCGGGGATCGATCAGCCCCACCGGCTTGAGGGGGCCGTAGCGCAACGTATCGTATCCGCGTCTTGCCATCACCTCTACGGGCATGCATCCCTCAAACACCTTGAGCGATTTCTGGCTTTCGCGGTCAAATTCCTTCAGCTCTGCCTCCTCGGCAGAGATCAACGCCTCGTAAAAGGCGTCATACTGCTCCCGCGACATGGGGCAGTTGATATAGTCGGCGTCTCCCTTATCATAGCGAGATGCAAAATAAGCAACGTCCATATTGATAGACGAATACTCCACGATCGGCGCCGCCGCGTCAAAGAAGTGCAAGCCTTGGCAGCCCAGCTCCTCGCGGATATAGGTTGACATCCTGTCGGAGGTCAGTGGGCCGGTGGCGATCACCGTGATCGCGTCCTTATCCACCGAATCCATCTCGGCAGAGATCACCTCAATGAGTGGACAGGAAGCAATGCGATCGGTGATATACTGCGAAAACAGCACGCGATCCACCGCCAGCGCCGAGCCTGCGGGAACGCGGGTAGCATCCGCTGCTTCCATGATCAAGGACCCCAAACGGCGCATCTCCTCTTTGAGCAGCCCCACCGCATTGGCAAGACTGTCGGAGCGCAAGGAATTGGAGCAGACCAACTCAGCAAAGGTTGGAGCGTGGTGAGCCGGCGTGTATTTCTGCGGTTTCATCTCAAAAAGCTTGACCCGCACGCCACGGCGCGCCGCTTGCCAGGCAGCCTCACAGCCGGCAAGCCCCGCCCCGTAGATATGAACGGTTGGCATCCTCATTCGTTTGCTTCTCCCGCAGTTGCCGATGTCTCCTCGCGGTATTCACGCGAGTACCCACAGTCGGCCTCATGGCAGATCAACAGATTTTTCCCTTTCTTGCGGAAGAGCATCTTACCGCACTCGGGACAATTCTCCTTCACAGGCATATCCCACGAGGAGAAATCACAGGTCGGATATTTTTCACAGCTATAAAAGACAGTGCGATTACGGCCGTATTTGGTAATGATCTTTGCACCGCACTTGGGGCAATCCACCCCGGTCTCGCGCACGCGCGCTTTGGTGAATTTGCACTCGGGATAACGGCTGCATGCATAGAAGGTTCCAAACTTACCCGTGCGCAGTACCATGTCCGAGCCGCATTTTTCACACTTGAAATCGGCAATCACAGGGGCTTTCTGCGCGGTCTCCGCCTGTTCCTCCGCGGCGGACTCTTCCTTCTCAGAGGATACCGCCGTCAAGGGCTTGGTATTGCGACAGGTGGGATAGTTCGGACATGCGGCAAACTTTCCGAACCGACCGTTGCGAACGATCATGCGGCTTCCGCATTTATCACAAATGATATCGGTCTCTTCGGGCGGAACCTCAATGGTTGCTTCTCCGATCGTCTTTTCCGCAGCCTCGAGCTGCTTGGAAAAATCGGCCCAGAAGCGGTTGAGCACGTTGTGCATCGTTTCGTTTCCGCTTTCGATCTTATCCAGATCGTTCTCCATTTCCGCGGTAAATCCGTAGTCCACGATCGTATTGAAGTTCTCGAGCATGAGCTTATTGGTCACTTCTCCCAAGGGAGTGGGAACGAAGGCCTTGCCCTCTCGCTTGACGTAATTACGCGTCAGGATTGTGGAAATAATCGTTGCATAGGTGCTGGGACGTCCGATATCGAGATCCTTGAGCATCTGGATCAGCGAGGCATCGTTGTAGCGTACGGGAGCCTCGGTGAAATGCTGCATCAGGTTGGCATCGTCGGCAGAGAGCTGTTGTCCGAGCTCTAATACGGGCAAACGGAGATCTTTCCCTTCGGCAGGATCGTCGGCCTGCTTCCCGGTCTCCTCCTCGGTCTGCTCATACACAGCCATATAACCGGGGAATGCCACCGAATAGCTACTGGTACGAAAGAGATACCCGGCACAGGTAAAGTCAACCGAGATCGTATCCAGCACGGCAGATTCCATCTGGCTGGCAATAAAGCACTCCCAAATCAGCTTGTAAAGCTTGTGCTGATCGGGGGTAAGCTGCTTGCGGATCTTTGCGGGCTCAAACGCTACGTTGGAGGGACGGATCGCCTCGTGCGCATCCTGTGCGCCGGCCTTGGATTTAAAGACGCGAGGCTGCTCGGGACAATACTCGTTTCCATACCGTTGCTTGATAAACTCACGCGCACTGTCCTGCGCATCTGCGGACACACGTACCGAATCGGTACGCATATATGTGATCAAACCCTGTACACCGCCAAATTCGGAGCCCAGATTGATTCCTTCGTAAAGCTCCTGCGCCACGCGCATGGTACGCTGAGACTGGAAGCCAAGCTTGCGGAAGGCCTCCTGCTGGAGCGTAGAGGTCGTGAACGGTGCGGCAGGAGACTTGTGTCTGGGAGCCTTTTTCAACGCACTCACCACGTATTTGTTGCCGTTGACCGCTTTGGCGATCGCCAGCGCCTCGGCCTCGTTGTTCAAACGGATCTTTCCGTTTTCATTGCCCCAGAAGTGAACGGTGAAATGCTTGTTGTCCTCGCCGTAGAGCACGCAATCGATCGACCAATATTCCTCGGGAACAAAGTTGCGGATCTGCTCCTCGCGTTCCACAATAATACGGGTTGCCACCGACTGTACGCGTCCGGCGCTCAGGCCGCTCTTGACGTTTTTCCAAAGCAACGGACTGATCTTGTATCCCACGATACGGTCCAGAATCCGTCGGGTCTGCTGAGAGTTGACCAGGTCCATATCGATCTGTCTCGGGGCCTTGATTGCCGCCTTAACTGCCGTTTTGGTCACCTCATTAAAGCAGATTCTCTGGGTCTTCTCTACCGGGATCCCCAGAGCCGTTGCCAAATGCCATGCAATCGCCTCTCCTTCGCGGTCAGGGTCGGTTGCAAGGAAAACCTTGTTCGCCGCTTTTGCTTCCTTTCGAATCTCTTTGATCAGATCGCCCTTGCCGCGAATGTTGATATAGTGTGTGTCGAAATCGTGTTCAATGTCAATACCCAAAGTGCTTTTGGGGAGGTCGCGAACGTGTCCGAGAGACGCGATCACCTTGTAGTTGGTTCCAAGATATCCCTTTACGGTCAACGCCTTAGAGGGAGACTCCAAAATAACCAGATTGTTTGCCATTTGTGATTCCTTTCCAATCAAGATTTGGTATATAGTGCACCCGGGAGCTTTTGAACCAGCCCCAGGATTTCCAGCATCGTCAGCGCGGCGATTACATCCCCGTGGGGATGTCCCAGGCCGCAAAGCGCGTCCGCCGAGATCGCGCGGTCATCGGGGATTGCACGAAGCACCTCCAGCTGAACAGCAGAAAGCGACGAAAGTGTTTCGTCGGGTGTCGGTGCATGCATCGGACACTGCGCCTTAGCAACGGCCTCTTGCGGAGACGGCTTCACTGCCGCCTCTTCCTCGGCCCTGTTGTCCAACGTCTTTTTACGCGATGCAACCCGCTTTTTCGGTAGGTTCTCCGGCTCAGCCGCTCGAACAGGTGACGGCGGCTCCTTGCTTTTCGAGGTCAGCTCGATCACGCCCATGCGCTCCAGATAATGAAAATCGGCAGCAGACCGTGTCTGCGCCTGTGCCAGCCGCTCGGGCTTTAACACCTTTGCAAACACGTATTGGTAGGGCTTTAAAATATCCTGTGCCCCCAGCACCAACCGTGCGCCGTCACGCAAAAGGCCGTTTGTGCCCTCCGCTCCCTCACTTCCAACGTTGGCAGGAAGCGCAAATACGTCCCTTCCCTGCAGGATCGCTTCCCTTGCCGTGATCAAGGAGCCGCTTCCCAGGCCGGCCTCCACCACAACGGTTCCTTGCGAAAGGCCGCTGATGAGGCGGTTTCGAATTGGAAAATGATAGGAATTGGGGCGGGTTCCGGGAGGATACTCCGAAAGAATCAGTCCGCGTTTTGAGATCTCCTCCATCAGCTTCTTGTGGTGCTTGGGATAAACCACATCCAAACCACAGCCCAGCACCGCCACGGTTCCTCCTTCGGCCGCCAGGGAGGCCGCGGCGCATACGCCGTCAATTCCGGCCGCCATACCGCTCACTACAACCGCGCCGGCCGCTGCAAGCTCATAGGATATTTTATACGCGCTTTGAAGTCCGTATGCGCTCATCCGTCGTGTTCCCACCATCGCGATCGAAAGCGAGGAGCCAAAATCGGGGACCGTTCCCCGATAATACAGCAGCACGGGAGGTGTCTTGATGGACCGTAATGCAGGAGGATACTGCGGATCGGAATACGAAAGGATCCCGATTCCGAAGCGTTCGCAACAGTCCATAACCTCGGTGGCGCGTTGCAGGCTTTTATTTGCCAGCGCGCTCCTCGTGCGCTCCGAAATGTTCTGCACGCGATCCAACTCTTCTTCCTCTACGTGAAAAAGCTCGTACGGCCCTTCATACAGATCGATCAAGGTTTTGAAATCCCGATTCGCGGCGCCAAGCGCCTCGGATAGCCAGATCCAAAACAATGCGTTCTCTCGCATACAAAACCTCCTTATCCACAATCAAGTTCTATGTTCGTTCACGGTGAAACTCCCACATCAGGATCGATGCGGCCACCGCCGCATTCAGCGACTCCGCGCGGGCAGTCATTGGGATCATCACGCAGGCATCGCAAGCCGCCACCGTTTCCGGCGACAGCCCGTGCCCCTCGTTTCCGATGACCACACAGTCTCCTTGCTGCGGAACAAACGCCCCCAACAGCAGAGCCGAATCCTCCAAAGCCGCGGCATACACCCGTCGCCCGCTCTCCCGCAGTGCCACAATCGTCCCCGGAAGATCCGATACCCGATCGATCGATTGCGAAAAGAGAGTTCCCATTGACGCTCGCACCGCACGCGGATGATAAATGTCCGCGCAGTCGGCGCTCAGGATCAAGCGATCCACACCGATGGCCGCCGCGCTCCGAATGATCGCGCCGACGTTGGAGGGATCTCTCACCGATTCCAAGAGCACGATCCGCTCCTTTTTTTGCTTTGAAAAATCGACGCTATTATATATTGTAATGTTTTTTTGAAATTTGTCAATATATTTTGCTACACAAATTACGCCTTCGGGCGATTTTTCTTCAGAAATTTTGTCAAAAAGCTCGTCCGAGAGGATCAATGTACGCCAATTACCTCCAAACGGATCTCTGCCGCACAAGCGTTTCACCTCATCGGATACGCGCTCCACGGCCGATTCCTTCCATGCCACCAGCTGCAAGTCCAAGTCCTTTTGCAATGCCTCGGCAAAGAGCTTGATCCCGTCAAAACGGAACGATCGCTTTTCTTCACGCGTCTTTCGGTCGGTCAGCTTGCAGAGCTCCACCACCGCTCGATTCTGTCTCGAACGAATGATTTCCTGCCTGTTTTCCATGTCAAAAATCCCTTCCAATGCGAAAAATCAGGGGTTTTATCTCCCTTTCAAACTTCTCTATCTATGACAAAAACCCGATGCTTCCATCGGGTTTTCGATTGTTTGGATCAAAGAGCGGCCTTTGCCTGTGCGCAAAGTGCTGCAAATGCTTCCTTGTCGGAAACAGCGATCTCGGCCAGCATCTTGCGGTTGAGGGTTACACCGGCCTTCTTGAGTCCGTGCATGAAGGTAGAATAGTTCATACCGTTCACCTTTGCCTGTGCGGAAATTCTGGTGATCCAGAGAGAACGGAAGTCTCTCTTCTTCATCTTTCTGCCGGCGAAAGCGTAGTTGCCGCTCTTCATCACGGCCTGCTTAGCCATCTTAAAATGCTTGGATTTTGCACCCCAGTAGCCCTTTGCAGCCTTCAGGGTAGACTTTCTTCTCTTGCGCGTCATCATTGCGCCCTTAACTCTTGCCATTTTCTATTTCCTCCGTTTCGTCTTATTTCAGTACCAATGTCTTCAGGTTCTCTGCCATCTTACCCTGCACCATCGTGCTGGAACGCAGATG
>JAFVOP010000001.1 GCA_017505745.1 Clostridia bacterium | reverse complement strand
GTTATACCCCCCCCCCATTGTGCAGAATGCCTTTTTTGTGCATCTTTCACAACGATTTTGTTGCGCGCACACGGCAAGTTTTCTGCAACGCTCGGCAATCAAAAGACACCAAAACGATCTCGTATCCTTTGATCACCACCCACGAAATGGGGGAATCGGAGGTTCTTTTTTCACGGGAGAAGAGCCCGCGGGCTCTTCTCCCGCCACTCTCATTCAGAGAGCTGTTTTGTTTTTAGTTCAGCGGTTGTCCGTTCACAGTAGCGGAAGCCACAACGTCTTTTCCATACTTTGCTGCACCGGTTGCAATTTCAAATTCAAATCCGGCCACCTCAGTAATGGTTGCGGAATCTGTCAATACATAAACTCCGTAGGTATTGGCATCCTTCAATACGATCTTACCGGCGTTCAGATTCACAGCATTTTTACTGGAACCGAAGCACAGGATCGCGTAATACTCTTCAGCAGATGTAACCGTATCGGGAATATCCACTACGATGGAACCGCCATTCATATTCAGGGTTCCGCCATAGTTGAGGATTGCCTGGTTGGTATCACCAACACCGGTAACCGTGAGATCACCCTTTACGATGTTCACAGTACCGTAGTTCAGAACACCAATGTTCATGCTTCCACCGCCGCCGTCTACAATAAAGCCGCCGTCTTCGATGTTCAGCACACCGTTTCCGTTCACTTCAATACCCTGCGTGGTTGAACCCGTGGACGTACCGTTGATCACGATGTGTGCCGGATCGTTTACTGCAGTGTTGATCAGGGTCACAGTTCCATCCACCAACAATGCAGAATTTGCATCGTTTGTGATCAGGTCGTAGCCTGCAAGGTCGAAGCTAACTTCCGCACCTGCGGGAACTTCCAAAGCCGTGTTTGCGGGAAGCGTGATGTTCGCGCCAAGCACGTAGTTACCGCCGGCATTGAGAGCATCCTGCATATCTGCAAACGTGGTAATGGGAGGCAGAGCAACCTGAGGGAAGGTTGCGTTTGCATCGTACTGATCGTCCTCGTCGTCTACCTCGTAGGTATACTGGGTAGCAAGCAGGGTTACACCAAGATCGATGGTGAGACCGCCGGTAACGTTGTACTCGTTATCCGAATCGGAGGGAACCCACTCGATCACAGTTTTGAAATCTACGTACTCGCCCTTGAGCAGGTAACCGGAGATCTCGCACTCCTCCAAGCCGGGCTTACCTTGGGAAACAGTTAGGTTTGCCAAGGAAGAATCGGAGAAGGAGCCACCCATGCTATCCACCTGTACGTCCAGGATGTCTGCCAGGGTCTTTCCGTCGGGGGTTTTCGATGCATTTTCGAAGTTGAGCGTGAACACAAACTTCAAAGCGCGGGTACCGTCATTTTGGATGCGGAAGATCTCATCGGCTTTTACACCGGGCTCCCACTCAAACTTACCGTAATCACTGGGCAGGCCGTTTGCATCGCAGAACAGGTAGGTATCTGCCTCTACGGGATCAAATACCGTTGGAGTATCCACGTCTGCATGGTGCAGGCTGATATCCAGGTTACCGGAAACGATGCGGTTGATGCCATTGGTAACGGTATCGGTAAACCACGCATACGTGGTACCAAGCAGCATGCCAAAGCAAATGACAAGCGCCATCATACTGGTCAGTAACGCGCGTTTCGTTACTTTCTGGTTTTTCATGATATTTCCTTTCATAAATAATTATGGAACAGGATTATTTGTTGCGTTCCGTTTGCACGGATCGGGGGCTTATTTGTTGGCTTCGTACAGGACGTTCCATTCGCCACTCTCCAGCCACTGACATACATCATACTCAAAGGTACCGCCGGTAATATTCAGCGTGGGAACGTCGCCCTTATAGCCGGAGCCGATGGAAACAACACCGCCGAGGAACTCGCCGCCCTTGATGTTAACCGTAGTGTTGGCATGGCTATTGCCAAAGGAGTAGGTATAAAGGATATCGTTATCAAAAGAAGAATCCTTGGTGGTCTCAAAGGTACCGCCGTTGATCGTTACCGTGATGGTGGGAGCAACCTTGGAATCACTTCCGGGGAGTTGGATCCATGCGGGAGTAGCACCCTTTACCAGACCGCTGTTCATAATGAACACCACGTTATCCTGGTTGTACTTTGCGATACGCAGAGCGCAACGCTTACCAATCAGAGTACCGCCGTCAAGGGTGAATACGCCCTTGTTATCTACGGCATAGCTTGCGCCGCCGTCACTGCCATTTTCAACTACTACGCCTTCCTTGATGGTCAGGGTAGCTTCGTTGGTAATGGTGTTGGTTGCATAAGCAGGGATTTCGCCAAGATCGGGATTTGCAGCAATGAAGGAAATATTACCCTTTCCCTCGATGGTGAGATCGCCGTAGTTGGTGATGATTGCAGAAGCGCCGCTGTTGGAAACCGCATAGCTCAGATTATGGCCGTTCAAATTAAGGGTTACTGTAACGCCCTTGGGAATCGTGACCGTTTGGCCTACCACAACGTCGCTTACGAGCACCACAGTGCCGCCTGCGGCAAGCATGTCAGCAATCTTCACAACCTTAACCGTGCCGTTGTCATTCACTACGGCATAGCCTGCGGGAACGTTCTTCGAGGTCACTTCAGCATCTGCGGCGATGGAAACCTTCACAGGCCACTCGGTGGAGCCTTCGGTAACAAAGAGATATACGCCACCCTTTACGGTTACATCGTCAGCAATGGTAAGAACACCATTGTTTGATTTTTTACTGGGATCATGGAAGAATACCGCTTTGTTCGCTCCGTCCAGCGTACCGCCGTTTACTACCAGCGTATTCTGCTTAGAATCGGAGTTAAGGAACTGACGGATTGCGCGATAAGCAGACTTTACAGTACCGCCGTTGATGGTAACCGAAACGTCACCAATGCCGCCATTCGTAAGGGAGTCGATGCCGTATGCCATATCGGTACCGCCAAAGTGCTCGATATGACCGCCGTTTACTACCAGCGTTCCGCCGGGATTGTTGGAAATAACGGCAGAGTAACGGTTCCACTCGCTGTTGATGGTTGCGCTCAGAAGGATCTTACCGCCGCCAACCGAATCGTTGATGGTAAGCGTGCCGTTGTTCTGGATCAAGCCGTAGTTCTTCGTTGTGGTATCCACACCGGAGATGGTAAATCCGTTGAGGTCAAGCACTACCGTGCCGGAAACCGTAACGGGAGCTTCCAGAGCGATGTCTTTAAGCAGCTTTACAGTTGCCGTGGAATCATTCGTGGCTTTATCGATTGCATCCTGCAGGGAGAAATTCGTGTAGAATTCATTATACCCCTTGTAAATAACAGCGGCAACAGGGTTCTTGCTATCACCGGTCACTTGAGTTGTTTCGCTTACAGCGATCTTACCGGTAAGAGTGGAGTTACGAAGTGCCACGGAGGGCTCGTCATTTTCGTCCAAGGCAATGACTTTACCGCCAACAACGGTAATAATAGCATTTTCTGCCGACGTTGTGCCGTCGTTATTCAAGGAAATTGCGGAGTAGTTTTCATGTTCGGCTTTATCCACGGAGGTCAATACGGAATCCACCACGGTAACCGTTGCATCTGCGCCCCATACGTTGAGAGCAATGCATCCGGTCAGGTTGGAGTTGATAACCGTTACGGTTGCTCCATTGGAGGTACCGGGCATGTTGAGTGCATAGGTGATGCCTGCACCTCCAACGGTCACGTTTTTCAAGGTAAGCTCACCGTTGTTGCCGTAGTTAATACCTCTCTGGCTGTAGCCGGAGGTAACCGATACGGTCAGTTGCTCTACCGTCAAATTAACCGTGGTCTCGTTTGTAACGTTGATTGCACGGCTATTGCCCGTATAAGTCAGGGTATGACCTGCGCCATTGAGCACGGTGTCCTTTTTAACGTCAAGCTGGTTGTCAATCGTGATGTCTGCCGTCAGCAGGATGTACCCGCCGTTTGCAACAGCCGTCACAAGATCGTCTGCGTTATCTACCACTGCATCGGGAACGATGACCTTTACTTCACTGTTGTGCGTGTAGTCATAGGTGATCGAACCATTTGCAACCGTGGTAGCAGCCATAAAGTCTTCGTCGTGGTAAACGGCAACGATTTCATTATCTGCGATAGTGGTTACGGGAAGCGTTACGGTTCCTTCCACGTTCACGGCGTTACCGTTTTGGTCAACCACTTCGAAGGTCGGAAATACAACTGCGCCGTTCTCTACTACGGGTTCGCTGTGAAGCACCGAAATTTCTTCTACGTCATTCGGCAGATTATTCAAAGTCTCTGCGGAAAGAGTTACCTTTACGCCACTCGGAGCAGTCATGGTTACGGGTTCGGTTGCATTTGCAGGAACCGAAACCGCGGGAGAGATCACAACGTCCTTATCGTAATCGGGACCGTATGCATCTTCCTCGGTGTTTACCTGCGTTGCAAGCACGTTGAGGTCAAAGGTGATCTCGCCACCCTTGTACTCGTTGCCTGCCTCTTCCATCATGTGGATGGAGAGCGCAAAGTAATGAATGTTCACGCCGTTTGGCGCTGCCTGCAGCGTGGTATCGCTGGCAGTAACGGTTTGAATGCCGGCCACAACCTGCTGAGCTGCGCTTGCATCCCATGCTACGGCTGCGCCGTCCTTCGCATCGGGCGTAATGGTGTATTCCATCACCTCATTGAGGTTCTTGGTGATGTTCGTTACGTTCAACGCTACCGAATACTTCAGGTCGAGGTTGCCCTTGTTTTCAATTGCAAGGTATGCAACCTGGGTCTTGCCGGGCTCCCACAGGGTTTTGGTGCTGTTGTTTGCATTCGCAGCAGAATCAAAGATGGGATCCTCGCTTGTGCTGATGTTTACGTACTCGGTTCCGTTCCACATCAACAGCTCCACGTCCAGAGTACCTGCCTGCACCTTATTGCCCTTGCTCGATGCGGTGTCGGTGAACCATGCATAGGTGGTGCCGAGCAGCATTGCGAAGCAGAGGAACAGGGACAGGACGCTGGTGAGCAAAGAGCGCTTTGTTACAGTTCTCTTCATTGTCAATTACCTCTCAAAAAAAATTTTTATCGTTGTTTCAAAAATAACCGGGGGTTGTTGGTTTGCTTCCTTTAATGAAAAGGAGAACAAAGGAAGAGTCAAGCCGATGGCCAAGGCCGCGACTTGTGTGGGGTCCCATGCAACACCGATTTCGGTGTTCCCCAAAATGCGAACGTTTGCTTGGCTGACGTCAAGCGTAAGGGTCTGTGCGATTGGATTAAAATGCGAGACCCGCTCGCGAGTGTATTGCTTTGGAAATCTGCAGCCGTCCGTTGTGGACCTTTCTCGCCCGTTTGGAGGCTCAAATTCCCGCTTTTGGCTTTACAAGCGCCAAAAGCATTTGGAAAGGCACCATTTTCAAAAGTGATGTCAACGTGGGCATCCGCTCTGATATCGACACCCCCTTTTTGAGTACCGAAGCGTTGAAACCGTTTGTACCGCAAGCTTGCGTTACGTCCGATCTCAAACGGCAAATCTTCGCCGTCCGCCCGTCTCGGCGGGAGCACCGCCAAGCGTTTCAGATGTCCGATCTGCAACCGATTCCAAAAGCTCCGCACGCTCTGCCGCAATGGCGGGCGCCTTTACCGTTGGATAGGTTGCATCCTTGTCGTATTGGTCGTCTTCGTCATCCACCTCGTAGGTGAACTGCGTTGCCAACAGCGTAACGCCAAGGTCAATGGAGAGTCCGTCCTCCACGTTGTACTCGTTGTCGGAGCCTGAAGGATTCCAGTTGAGCGTAACGAGGAAATCGATCTCCTCGTTTGGCAACAGGTATCCTTCCACCATACAATCCTCCAAGCCGGGTCCCTCTTTGGAGACCACCGCGCTGTCAACCAGATTCTTGTATGTAGGATCGGTAAAGCTTCCTCCCATATGGAACACCGTAATGTCCAAAATGTTTGCAAGCGTTTTGCCGTCCGCTGTTTTCGTTGCGTTTGTAAAGAAAATACTGAACTGATACTTGAGCGCGCGGGTTCCGTTGTTGACGATACGGAAGTGCTCTTTGGCACCGGCGCCGGGCTCCCACAAAATGGGTTTATCCTCCACGTTTAAAAATAACGGGGTATCAGTCAAAACCTCTGTAAACGCATCGGGGGCGGAAGTTCCCCCATTGGGTTCATCGAGTCGGAGAAGCTGAACGTCCAGATTTCCCGACACGATCCGGTTCACTCCGTTTGTCACGGTATCCGTGAACCAGGCATACGTGGTTCCCAGCAGCATTGCAAAGCATAGGAACAATACTCTGATGCTGAAACTCAACGCACGTCTTGTATTGCGTTTGTGAATCATCTTTTTTCGCATTACCTCCTTTTTTTCGGCCATCTTTGAAAACTAACTATTATGTAAACAGGATAAACCTGATCACACCAACTTATTGGGCATCCCCGTTTTACTCTTGCTCGGGGGTCTTCTCTTCCGCCTCACTCGGAGCGGACGCCGTTTCCTGCGTCTGTGCCTGCGGCTCCTGCGCTGCCGCGGGAGCTTCGGCAGGCTGTTCTGCCACGGGCTTCGGTTCTTCCGTTGCCGCCAGGCTCTCTTCCTTCTTTTCAAGCTGCGCCTTGAGTGCCAGCAACTCTGCCATCATCTTTTGGCTCTCTTCTCTCTCCTGTGCCAGCTTCTCGCGCTCCTCCTGCATCTCGCTCATCTGCTCCTGCTTATAGCGACGGAACAGGCGGATACAATTGATTCCCTGCGAAATGATCAGGATCAGGAACGGGATCAAAATGCAAACGATGTAACCGGGCGTGGTTTTCAAGAACATGAAGAAGGTTCCAAGTCCCTCGATCTTGCCCGTGTACTGCCCCAGCACCATGGTAGCCAAGGCCTCGTCATCGGCATTGGTGGTGGTACCGTAGGTTACAAAGGCGATCTCGCCCGCATCATCGGTGGTTACCTTACGGATCTTATGCGTTACCGTTTCGCCGTAGTTGTAAGAGCTTTGCGAAATGAAGGTGATGATATCCCCTTCCTTCAGATCCTTGAGCGGAACCTCCTTGGAGATGATGATATCCCCGATTCCGAAATCGGTTGCCGCCATGGAGTCGGACTGAACAACGAAGAATTTGTAGCCGAACACACTGCGCTCGTTCTGGTCAAACATATTCACCGAAACCAGCGTAAAGACCATCATACACGCCGCAATCGCAAACACGATCCAGATCAAAACCGTTTTTACTACGTTTAAGATCTTGAAAAAAGAATTTTGTTGTTCCATGAGGATTTGTTACTCCTTAAAATGAATTATTCAAACAAGCGGTTGGGATTGTTTTTTGCCTGTACGGCATCCACACACATGATGAATTCCAGGAACTCATCCTCGTACGCGGCTTTTTCCGGGGGATAGTAAAAGCTGATGGTGAGGTCGCGTCGCGCTCCCTCCGAAAGCTCATCGTCCAATCCGATCGAGCTCCGTCGGGTCAGGTCTCTTGCCGTTCCTCGGTAGAGCACCTGATCGCCGTTGGAGATCGTGATCTCCAACACGTCTGCAAGCAACCCGTCCACGTGTCCGAAGTAGATACGGTAGTACACGCTGTCGGTACTGTCGTTTACGATAAAAAAGTCGCGGCTGACCTTCATGCCGGGTTCAAACTCGATCTCCCGATTCTCAATCACAGGAACACCGTCGTTGAGATTGAGCTGGATCGTACCCATCGTAAAGAGGTTACTATCCAGAGAGACCGTGGAGTAAACCAACGCGAAGGTAGTGATGCAAAGGGAGAGGGAGAGGGCAACGAGAGTGATAATTCCGGCGGTCAGTTTTTTTGCCGTTGCTGTTTGTACCATGTTGTCTCACCCTCACTTCCCACGTCTGTGATATTTATCCGACGGATCGCGCTTCTTCTTTTCCGGCTTTCCGTCCAGGAGCTTATTGATCGCGATCGATCCTCCGATTCCCATTGCTGCAAAGAGTGCAGCCAATCCGAGATCTCCGGGGCCAAGACGTCTGCCGGTGAGCATTGCCTCGCGGCGTCTGCGACCGCGGAAGACTATCCAGGCAATTGCGATGATGATCGTAAAGAACAACGCAATTGCGAGAAGCAGCGGGATCACCCAACACCAAGGACACATGGACCAGCACCAAGGCACACACTTTTTGGGTGCCTCGTTTTGTACCGCGTCGGGGTTGTAATCGGTATCGTCTACCCACCAATGGAACCACAGCTCGATCTGCTTGTTCTGGTAGTCGTTTCCGGCAGATGTATCCAGGCTGACGGTGACGTCGAACTTCACTTGGTCCTCGTCCGCATCCTTTTCTGCGCGCACCCGCTCCGGCATGGAGACCACGGGTCCCTCGTACAACGCTTCCTTGGAACCGTTGATGCCGATTCGAATATTCATTTTTTCGGTTTCCAGCTGGCTGACCGCGCCCATCTCTGCTACAAAGCTGAGCGCTTCCACCCCTGCATGATTGACATTTACCGTGTAGGTTTTTGTCGCACTGTCTCCCGGGAACATATTGCTGACGTTAAATCGAGCGTCGGCTCCCTCATCCAATTCCTTCAACGTGATCACACTGTTTTCGGGATTTCCAATGAGATTTCCGGGAAGATTGATCGATATCCCGACCTTGGGCAGAAAGATCAACAAACAAATACTGATGATCAGCAAGATCGCCACGATCACACATGCCACAATCACGCCATTGCCTCTTGAGGAACGATATCTTGCCAAGATTGCAACCTCCTTTTCTACAAATGAACGCTCATATTATGTCCATTATTTTCTAATTCTGTAAAAATACGTTAATCAGCAAACAATTCGCATAATATAAATAATTATAGGTATATCAATTATACCACTTTTTCCCTCAAATTGCAATAGTTTTTCCAAAAAAACATAATCAACTATCTTATTTGTTTATATATCCGATTTGTACAAAATAGTGTCCAGAGCAGAAGTCTCATTCGGTGTGTTTTTTGCCGCACCCTCCAATTTTTGAGGGTGCTTCTCTCTTTCGTGATAAATTTGCAGTAGCTTTTCGGCATCCTCCATCACCAACTGCTTGGCTCTTGCCCGTGCTTTTACCGCATCCTCCAGCTTGGAATAGCACCCCAGATAGTAGCACTTCTTTTTGTATGTGATACTCGCCGACCATTTATCCCGCTTTCGTGTCACGCCCGTATATCCGCTTTGCGCGCGCGTACTTTCCACACGCTCCTCCAAGGACTGCCGCAAAGAGGTATGCTCAATATATTGGTTGCTGTCTCTGAGAAGCTGCACGTTTCGGCATCCGCAGCTTTGGGTATTTCCCGTGAGCAATCGGGTAGCCGCAACAAAAACCGTATTGCCACAGCTGCATTTGCATTCCCAAATCACATCCTTGCGATAGCGATCCGGGGTGGGGGCGATGGCCGTCAGATCTCCAAACACCCGATTGGAAATATCCTTAGGATGCCGGCGATCAAATCGGATCTCCGAGCAGCCCAGATAATCCAGATAACGGTTGATCCCCTTGACGTAGTTCAGAACGGTTGCTTCGGAATATCCGTTTTGTCGCAAACTTGCTCTCCATTGAATCAGCCGCTCCCTCGACAGTATTTTATCCGCAGGCAGCCACTCGTAAAGGGCCAATACGTACCCCTTACTGCGGCGCAAATTGTGCTTGGAAAGCCCGCTTTCCTTTTCGGCAATCCAAAAAAGATCAATGCTTTCCAAAGTAACCTGCGTACCGTGCAACTCCAACGAATTCTGCTTTTGGGCTGTGGCATACTCCTGTTGCATATTCCCCCCGTAGATCACATAATGTGCATTATGTGATCCATTTCAAACACTGTGTCAACTCTTCTACATAAAAGTATAGCATATTTTTGAATTTATTGCAATACTTTTTTAAAAAAATACCGTTTTTTTTATTTCTAAGCATACCAAAAGCCGCCT
>JAFVOP010000044.1 GCA_017505745.1 Clostridia bacterium | reverse complement strand
CTTTACGCACATCTTTCTTGCTAAATTGGTTCGTTTAGCGCGCTTTATATGAACAATAGCTCCCGCTAGCATTTAGGGACCGCGACCCTAAATGCTCCACAAGATAGTTTGCATATGGAGAAATTTATATTTTTACGCTAACAGAGCTTTTATGAAAGAAGTTCCCCAACGTGCTTGCACGTTTTGCCCCTTTCAAGAACTTTACACGCATGTTTTTTGCAAAATTGGTTGCTGCTATGCGGATCATCCCCGCGGAAGCGTGCGATGCAGACCCCCCTTAGCTCTTTCCGAAAAGCTTGAACGGGGCTCGACCCCTTTACAAGGAAGGTGCATTATCAAGATAGGAAAGTTTCTTTTTGGAAATTTTCAAAAAGGACTTTACTTTTCGGCAAAAATGTGCTATTATGTAGGATGGTAAAAAAATATAAAATTTCAGGAGGTCTATTTAATCATGGCTATTGAAAGAAAAAAGCTTTCGATGGATGGTAACACAGCCGCCGCGCACGTATCTTATGCGTTCACGGAAGTTGCTGCGATCTACCCCATCACCCCTTCTTCCCCCATGGCAGAGGTTACCGACACCTGGGCCGCTACCGACAAAAATGCGTTTGGCGATCCCGCAAGAAACATCTTCGGTGATACGGTAAAGGTTATGGAGATGCAATCCGAGGCAGGTGCGGCAGGTGCCGTTCACGGTTCTCTGGCTGCAGGCGCTCTGACCACCACTTACACAGCTTCTCAGGGTCTTCTTCTGATGATCCCCAATATGTATAAGATCGCAGGCGAGCTGCTTCCTTGCGTAATTCACGTATCGGCTCGTTGCGTGGCTTCTCACGCCCTCAACATCTTCGGCGACCACTCCGACGTATACGCATGCCGTCAGACCGGCTTTGCCATGATGGCAGAGACCAACCAGCAGGAGATCATGGACCTGGGTGCCGTTGCCCATCTGGCAACCATCAAGAGCCGCGTGCCCTTCCTGAACTTCTTCGACGGCTTCCGTACCTCCCACGAGGTGCAGAAGATCGAGGCTTGGGACTACAAGGATCTGGCCGAGATGGTGGACATGGACGCCGTTGCAGGCTTCCGCGCTCGCGCACTCAACCCTGAGCATCCCGTTCTCCGCGGCTCCGCAGAAAACGGCGACATCTTCTTCCAACACAGAGAGGCGTGCAACCCCTACTATGAGGCTCTGCCCGCAATCGTGGAAGAGTACATGGATAAGGTCAATGCCAAGCTCGGTACCGATTACAAGCTCTTCAACTACTACGGCGCTCCCGATGCCGAGAAGGTGATCGTAGCCATGGGCTCGGTTTGCGACGTGATCGAGGAAGTGATCGACTACATGCTCGCAGCAGGCGAGAAGGTAGGTCTGGTGAAGGTTCGTCTCTACCGTCCCTTCGTGGCAGAAAAGCTGGCTGCCGCTCTTCCCGCAACCGTGAAGAAGATCGCAGTTCTTGACAGAACCAAGGAGCCCGGCGCACTGGGCGATCCTCTCTACCTGGACGTTGTGGCTGCTCTGGCTGCTACCGGTGTCAACGCAAAGGTTGTTGGCGGCCGTTACGGTCTGGGCTCCAAGGATACCACTCCCGCATCGGTATTCGCAGTTTACGCAAACCTCGATAAGGCAGAGCCCAAGAACGGCTTTACCATCGGAATCGTGGATGACGTAACCGGTCACTCCCTCGAGGAGACCGTTTCTCCCGACACCGCTCCCGCAGGCACCGTTGCATGCAAGTTCTGGGGTCTGGGCGGCGACGGAACCGTAGGCGCAAACAAGAACTCGATCAAGATCATCGGTGACTACACCGACAAATATATCCAGGCGTACTATCAGTACGACTCCAAGAAGACCAACGGCGTTACCATCTCGCACCTGCGCTTCGGTGACAAGGTGATCAAGTCTCCTTACTACATCACCAAGGCCGATTTCGTAGCTTGCCACGTTCCCGCTTATATCCTCAAGGGATACAAGGTGGTTCAGGACGTAAAGCCCGGCGGATCCTTCCTGCTCAACTGCCAGTGGACCCCCGAGGAGCTGGACGCACACCTTCCCAACTCCGTAAAGAGCTACATTGCAAAGAACAACATTCAGTTCTATATCATCAACGCCATCGACAAGGCGCGTGAGATCGGTATGGGCAAGAGAACCAACACCATTCTCCAGTCTGCATTCTTCAAGCTTGCAAACATCATGCCCATCGACGAGGCTGTTGAGCACATGAAGTACATGGCAAAGAAGTCCTACCTCAAGAAGGGCGAGGCCATTGTAGAAATGAACTACAAGGCAATCGATGCCGGTGTGGACGCAACCGTAAAGGTAGACGTTCCCGCTGCATGGGCAACCCTTGCCGACGAGGCTGCTGAGGCTCCCGCAACCGGTGCTCGCGCAGATCTGGTCGACTTCGTAAACAACATCGTTCGTCCCGTAAACGCAATGAACGGTGACAACCTCCCCGTTTCCGCATTCAAGGACCGCGCCGACGGTACCTTCCCGCAGGGCTCTGCAGCATACGAGAAGCGCGGCGTTGCCGTTGACGTTCCCGTATGGATGGCTGAAAACTGCATCCAGTGTAACAACTGCGCATTCGTATGTCCTCACGCGGCAATCCGTCCCTTTGCTATGACCGAGGAGGAGGCTGCAAACGCACCCGCTTCCACCAAGTTCACCGCAAAGCCCGTGATCAAGACCAACTACAAGTTCACCATGGCGATCAGCCCTCTGGACTGCATGGGTTGTACCCTTTGCGTCAAGGCTTGCCCCGTGACCGCAAAGGCACTCAAGGACGGCAACGCAGAGAAGGCAGCGCTCGTGATGACCTCTCAGGCAAGCCAGCTGGATCAGCAGGCCGCTTGGGATTATGCCGTTGCAAACGTATCCGAGAAGAAGGATATCATCAACGGAACCGTAAAGGGCAGCCAGTTCAAGCAGCCCCTGCTTGAATTCTCCGGCTCCTGCGCAGGTTGTGCAGAGACCTCTTACGCACGTCTGGTTACCCAGCTGTTCGGTGAGAGAATGTACATCTCCAACGCAACCGGATGCTCCTCCATCTGGGGTGGCTCGGCTCCCGCAACTCCTTACACCGTAAACAAGGAATCCGGATGCGGACCCGCTTGGGGTAACTCGCTGTTCGAGGATAACGCAGAGCACGGTCTCGGCATCGCCCTCGGTCAGAAGACCATCCGTGAGAGACTCATCGGTAAGGTAAAGGAAATGGCTGCTTCCGATAAGGCATCGGCTGAGTTTAAGGCAGCTGCAGAGGAATTCCTCGCAACCAAGGAAGACGGCGAAAAGAATACCGCTGCAACCAAGGCTCTGATCGTAGAGCTCGAGAAGGCAGCCGCACAGGGTTGCCCCACGGCTCCCGCGATCCTCGCCGAGAAGGAGTACCTCTCCAAGAAGTCGGTATGGATCTTCGGCGGTGACGGATGGGCATACGACATCGGCTTTGGCGGTCTGGACCACGTTCTGGCTTCCGGCGAAGACGTAAACGTATTCGTATTCGATACCGAGGTGTACTCCAACACCGGCGGACAGGCATCCAAGGCATCCAACGTAGGTCAGGTTGCACAGTTTGCAGCAGCAGGTAAGGCAATCGGCAAGAAGAACCTTGCAGAGATCGCAATGTCCTACGGCTACGTATACGTGGCACAGGTTGCAATGGGCGCTGATATGAACCAGCTCCTCAAGGCCCTCAAGGAAGCAGAAGCATACCACGGTCCTTCGCTGATCATCGGTTACGCTCCTTGCGAAATGCACGGTCTGAAGGGCGGCATGCAGAACTGCCAGCTCGAAATGAAGAAGGCAGTGGAAGCAGGCTACTGGCAGATGTTCCGTTACAATCCCACGCTCGAGTCCAACAAGCTCAGCATCGACTCCAAGGAGCCTTCCGCTGACTACGTAGACTTCATCAAGAGCGAGACCCGTTACGCGCGTCTGGCACAGTCCTTCCCCGAAAGAGCGGCAGACCTCTTTGCAAAGGCAGACGCCAACGCAAAGGCGAAGTATCAGAGACTGCTCAAGATGGGCAAGCTGTACGAGTAATTCGCACACAACCAAACAAAATCAGGGCAACCGCAACTGCGGTTGCCCTTTTTTCCATTTTGAAAAACACCTGCCAACAGTCCAATCGGATCAAAATAAAATGGCCGTTTCAGGGAAAACCAAAGAAGTCCCAAAAATTTGTTGACAATAGCATAAAAATGTGGTAGAATACAATATTAGATAGAAATTGTAAAAAGACAGAGAGGTTTTACCATGCATTGGTCAGAAGAAATCGCGCAAAGAATCATCGAGCGCAATCCCAATAAGGAAGAATACGTATGCGCGGCGGGCGTCAGTCCCTCCGGCTCGGTCCACATCGGAAATTTCCGTGATCTCGCCACGTCGCTGTTTGTGGTCAAGGCGCTGCAAAAGGCAGGAAAAAAGGCCAAGCTTTTGATCTCCTGGGACGAGTTTGACCGTTGCCGCAAGATCCCCGCAAACGTACAGGCGGTGGTTGGCAACGCGTTTGATAAATATATCGGATGCCCCTACGTGGATATCCCCGACCCCTGGGGCTGCCACGAGAATTACGCCAAGCACTTTGAGGAGGAATTTCTCAACGGGATCGCTCCCTTTGGCATCGAGCTGGATTGCAGATACCAGGGCGAGATGTACCGCTCGGGCAAATACACCGCCGATCTGATCGAGGCGCTCCGCCGCCGCGGCGAGATCTTTGAGATCCTCGATTCCTTCAAGACCAAGGACAAGACCAAATCCGAGGAGGAGAGACGCGCCGAGCACGATGCCGAAAAGGCGGCGTATTCTCCCGTCAGCATCTTTTGTCCGGTTTGCCATACCGACTTTACCACCATCACCGCGGTAAACGAGGACGCCACCGAGGCCGATTACACCTGCCGTTGCGGTCATACGGGTCACTTCAACTTCCTCGAGGACACCAACTGCAAGCTGGGCTGGAAGATCGATTGGGCCATGCGTTGGAAGTACGAGCAGGTCGACTTTGAGCCGGGCGGAAAGGATCACTCCGCGCCCACGGGCTCCTATAACAACTCCAAGCTGATTGCCAAGCGCATCTACAACTACGACGCGCCGATCTACCAGGGCTACGAGTTCATCGGTATCAAGGGCATGACGGGCAAGATGTCCTCTTCGTCGGGCCTCAACCTCACCCCCGAGACCCTGCTCAAGCTCTACCAGCCCGAGGTGCTGCTCTGGCTCTATTCTAAGACCGATCCCGCCAAGGCGTTTGACATCTGCTTTGATGACGGCATTTTGCGCCAGTATTTTGAGTTTGACAAGATGCTCACCGACGTGCGTGAGGGCAAGGCCTCCGACACCATCGAGGCGATCATGTATAACTGCCGGGTTCCCGGCCGCGAGGTGGAGACCGTGCCCATGTCGCTTCTCGTGCAGCTCGGCTCGATCGTCAACTTCAACGTGCCGATGCTGGAGACCGTATTCGAAAAGATCGGCACGCCCTACAAGGCCGAGCAGTTTGCCGACCGTCTCGACCGCGCGAAGTTCTGGCTGGAGCAATGCGCGCCCGATCAGGTCAACCGCCTGCGCACCACCCGCAACTGGGAGATCTACAACGCGCTGACCGACGAGGAAAAGAAGGAGATCGAGCTGCTCCATGCCTATATCGCAAAAGGCGGCTACACGCTGGACGAGCTGAACACCGAGCTTTACGCCATTCCCAAGACCGTGTTTGGCACCGAGATGCCCGACAAGGAGCTCAAGGGCGTGCAGGGTGCGTTCTTCCGCACCGTATATAAGCTTCTCATCGACAAGGAAAGAGGACCGCGTCTGTACCTGTTCCTCTACGCCATCGAAGCCGACAAGTACGTCGGGCTGCTTGATTTCTCCTATCCGCAAACCGAGGAAGAGCTGCGGGCCGACCAACCCGAGGAGGCTTGCTGCCCCGAGGTCGAGGCGGTGGAAGAGAACCGCGAGCCCGATCCCGTGGAGCCGATCAAGGAGCAGGTTACGATCGACGATTTTGCAAAGCTGGATCTGCGCGTGTGCAAGATCCTCAAGGCCGAGGGCGTGCGCAAGTCGCATTCCTGCCTCAAGCTCACCCTCTCCGACGGACTTGGCGAGCGTGTGATCATGTCCTCGATCAAGGAGGACTATACCCCCGAGCAGCTGGTGGGCAAGAAGATCATCGTGATCGCAAACCTCAAGCCCAACCGCATCTGCAACGTCAATTCGCAGGGCATGCTCCTCGCCGCAACCAACAACGCCTGCGGCTGTCAGGTCATCTTCGTTGACGACTGCGTTCCCGAAGGAACTGCAATTCATTGATTTGAAATGGAATTTTGCGGGGGAGGGGAAAACTCTTGCAAGAGTTTTCCCCTCCCCCGCAAAATTCCATTTCAAATCAATGAATTGCAGTTCCTTCGGGAACGCAGTCGTCAACGAAGATGACCTGACAGCCGCAGGCGTTGTTGGTTGCGGCGAGGAGCATGCCCTGCGAATTGACGTTGCAGATGCGGTTGGGCTTGAGGTTTGCGATCACGATGATCTTCTTGCCCACCAGCTGCTCGGGGGTATAGTCCTCCTTGATCGAGGACATGATCACACGCTCGCCAAGTCCGTCGGAGAGGGTGAGCTTGAGGCAGGAATGCGACTTGCGCACGCCCTCGGCCTTGAGGATCTTGCACACGCGCAGATCCAGCTTTGCAAAATCGTCGATCGTAACCTGCTCCTTGATCGGCTCCACGGGATCGGGCTCGCGGTTCTCTTCCACCGCCTCGACCTCGGGGCAGCAAGCCTCCTCGGGTTGGTCGGCCCGCAGCTCTTCCTCGGTTTGCGGATAGGAGAAATCAAGCAGCCCGACGTACTTGTCGGCTTCGATGGCGTAGAGGAACAGGTACAGACGCGGTCCTCTTTCCTTGTCGATGAGAAGCTTATATACGGTGCGGAAGAACGCACCCTGCACGCCCTTGAGCTCCTTGTCGGGCATCTCGGTGCCAAACACGGTCTTGGGAATGGCGTAAAGCTCGGTGTTCAGCTCGTCCAGCGTGTAGCCGCCTTTTGCGATATAGGCATGGAGCAGCTCGATCTCCTTCTTTTCCTCGTCGGTCAGCGCGTTGTAGATCTCCCAGTTGCGGGTGGTGCGCAGGCGGTTGACCTGATCGGGCGCGCATTGCTCCAGCCAGAACTTCGCGCGGTCGAGACGGTCGGCAAACTGCTCGGCCTTGTAGGGCGTGCCGATCTTTTCGAATACGGTCTCCAGCATCGGCACGTTGAAGTTGACGATCGAGCCGAGCTGCACGAGAAGCGACATGGGCACGGTCTCCACCTCGCGGCCGGGAACCCGGCAGTTATACATGATCGCCTCGATGGTGTCGGAGGCCTTGCCCTCACGCACGTCGGTGAGCATCTTGTCAAACTCAAAATACTGGCGCAAAATGCCGTCATCAAAGCAGATGTCAAACGCCTTGGCGGGATCGGTCTTAGAATAGAGCCAGAGCAGCACCTCGGGCTGGTAGAGCTTGAGCAGGGTCTCGGGGGTGAGGTTGAGGCCCGACGAAGAGGACATCTTGCCCGTCATGCCCTTGATACCGATGAACTCGTAGCCCTGGTAGATCGGCGCGTCGTAGTTGTAGATGCGCTTGGCAATCAGCTTGGAGTTGTTATAGGAGCCCGTGGGCGCGGAGTGATCCTTTCCGCCCGGCTCAAAGTCGACCTGCTCGTACTTCCAACGCATGGCCCAATCGATCTTCCAGCCCAGCTTGCAGTTGGTGTCCTCGAGGAAGTTGAAGTGACCCGTATGACCGCAACGGCAGGTGTAATCGGCCTCGGTGGCGTCCTCGTTTACCGCGGTGATGGTGGTAAAGTCGGTATGGCAAACCGGACAAAAGATGCTGACGGGAGAATACGCCGCCTTTTCGGCATCGTGCTCGGCGCGTCTCTCCTCCTCGGATTTGGTCTTGTCCTTGGTCTTGAAGGAATCGAGGATCTCAAAGATCTCGCCGCGGCGGCGGAGCGCCTCGATCAGATCGGCGGTGTATTTGCCCGAGCGGTACATCTCGCCCTGGTATCTGCAATCCAGCTCGATGCCAAAGGGAGCGATCCCGTTGAGAAATTCCTCCTCAAAGTGCTTGGCGTAATTCTCGTGGCAGCCCCAGGGGTCGGGGATATCCACGTAGGGGCATCCGATATATTTATCAAACGCGTTGCCAACCACCGCCTGTACGTTTGCGGGGATCTTGCGGCAACGGTCAAACTCGTCCCAGGAGATCAAAAGCTTGGCCTTTTTTCCTGCCTTTTGCAGCGCCTTGACCACAAACAGCGACGTGGCGAGATCACGGAAATTTCCGATGTGGACCGAGCCGGAGGGACTGACGCCCGCCGCGCATACGTATTCTTCCTTATTGGGATTGCGCTCGATGATTCTTTGCGCGATTTCTTCTGACCAATGCATGGTAAAACCTCTCTGTCTTTTTACAATTTCTATCTAATATTGTATTCTACCACATTTTTATGCTATTGTCAACAAATTTTTGGGACTTCTTTGGTTTTCCCTGAAACGGCCATTTTATTTTGATCCGATTGGACTGTTGGCAGGTGTTTTTCAAAATGGAAAAAAGGGCAACCGCAGTTGCGGTTGCCCTGATTTTGTTTGGTTGTGTGCGAATTACTCGTACAGCTTGCCCATCTTGAGCAGTCTCTGATACTTCGCCTTTGCGTTGGCGTCTGCCTTTGCAAAGAGGTCTGCCGCTCTTTCGGGGAAGGACTGTGCCAGACGCGCGTAACGGGTCTCGCTCTTGATGAAGTCTACGTAGTCAGCGGAAGGCTCCTTGGAGTCGATGCTGAGCTTGTTGGACTCGAGCGTGGGATTGTAACGGAACATCTGCCAGTAGCCTGCTTCCACTGCCTTCTTCATTTCGAGCTGGCAGTTCTGCATGCCGCCCTTCAGACCGTGCATTTCGCAAGGAGCGTAACCGATGATCAGCGAAGGACCGTGGTATGCTTCTGCTTCCTTGAGGGCCTTGAGGAGCTGGTTCATATCAGCGCCCATTGCAACCTGTGCCACGTATACGTAGCCGTAGGACATTGCGATCTCTGCAAGGTTCTTCTTGCCGATTGCCTTACCTGCTGCTGCAAACTGTGCAACCTGACCTACGTTGGATGCCTTGGATGCCTGTCCGCCGGTGTTGGAGTACACCTCGGTATCGAATACGAATACGTTTACGTCTTCGCCGGAAGCCAGAACGTGGTCCAGACCGCCAAAGCCGATGTCGTATGCCCATCCGTCACCGCCGAAGATCCATACCGACTTCTTGGAGAGGTACTCCTTCTCGGCGAGGATCGCGGGAGCCGTGGGGCAACCCTGTGCGGCTGCCTTCTCGAGCTCTACGATCAGAGCCTTGGTTGCAGCGGTATTCTTTTCGCCGTCTTCCTTGGTTGCGAGGAATTCCTCTGCAGCTGCCTTAAACTCAGCCGATGCCTTATCGGAAGCAGCCATTTCCTTTACCTTACCGATGAGTCTCTCACGGATGGTCTTCTGACCGAGGGCGATGCCGAGACCGTGCTCTGCGTTATCCTCGAACAGCGAGTTACCCCAAGCGGGTCCGCATCCGGATTCCTTGTTTACGGTGTAAGGAGTTGCGGGAGCCGAGCCACCCCAGATGGAGGAGCATCCGGTTGCGTTGGAGATGTACATTCTCTCACCGAACAGCTGGGTAACCAGACGTGCGTAAGAGGTCTCTGCACAACCTGCGCAGGAGCCGGAGAATTCAAGCAGGGGCTGCTTGAACTGGCTGCCCTTTACGGTTCCGTTGATGATATCCTTCTTCTCGGATACGTTTGCAACGGCATAATCCCAAGCGGCCTGCTGATCCAGCTGGCTTGCCTGAGAGGTCATCACGAGCGCTGCCTTCTCTGCGTTGCCGTCCTTGAGTGCCTTTGCGGTCACGGGGCAAGCCTTGACGCAAAGGGTACAACCCATGCAGTCCAGAGGGCTGATCGCCATGGTGAACTTGTAGTTGGTCTTGATCACGGGCTTTGCGGTGAACTTGGTGGAAGCGGGTGCGTTTGCAGCCTCCTCCTCGGTCATAGCAAAGGGACGGATTGCCGCGTGAGGACATACGAATGCGCAGTTGTTACACTGGATGCAGTTTTCAGCCATCCATACGGGAACGTCAACGGCAACGCCGCGCTTCTCGTATGCTGCAGAGCCCTGCGGGAAGGTACCGTCGGCGCGGTCCTTGAATGCGGAAACGGGGAGGTTGTCACCGTTCATTGCGTTTACGGGACGAACGATGTTGTTTACGAAGTCGACCAGATCTGCGCGAGCACCGGTTGCGGGAGCCTCAGCAGCCTCGTCGGCAAGGGTTGCCCATGCAGCGGGAACGTCTACCTTTACGGTTGCGTCCACACCGGCATCGATTGCCTTGTAGTTCATTTCTACAATGGCCTCGCCCTTCTTGAGGTAGGACTTCTTTGCCATGTACTTCATGTGCTCAACAGCCTCGTCGATGGGCATGATGTTTGCAAGCTTGAAGAATGCAGACTGGAGAATGGTGTTGGTTCTCTTGCCCATACCGATCTCACGCGCCTTGTCGATGGCGTTGATGATATAGAACTGAATGTTGTTCTTTGCAATGTAGCTCTTTACGGAGTTGGGAAGGTGTGCGTCCAGCTCCTCGGGGGTCCACTGGCAGTTGAGCAGGAAGGATCCGCCGGGCTTTACGTCCTGAACCACCTTGTATCCCTTGAGGATATAAGCGGGAACGTGGCAAGCTACGAAATCGGCCTTGGTGATGTAGTAAGGAGACTTGATCACCTTGTCACCGAAGCGCAGGTGCGAGATGGTAACGCCGTTGGTCTTCTTGGAGTCGTACTGATAGTACGCCTGGATATATTTGTCGGTGTAGTCACCGATGATCTTGATCGAGTTCTTGTTTGCGCCTACGGTTCCGTCGCCGCCCAGACCCCAGAACTTGCATGCAACGGTGCCTGCGGGAGCGGTGTCGGGAGAAACGGTCTCCTCGAGGGAGTGACCGGTTACGTCATCCACGATTCCGATGGTAAAGCCGTTCTTGGGCTCTGCCTTATCGAGGTTTGCGTAAACTGCGAATACCGATGCGGGAGTGGTATCCTTGGAGCCCAGACCGTAACGGCCGCCAACAACCTTTGCGTTGACACCGGTAGCAGCCAGAGCAGCCACAACGTCCAGGTAGAGAGGATCGCCCAGTGCGCCGGGCTCCTTGGTTCTGTCAAGAACTGCGATCTTCTTCACGGTTGCGGGAAGAGCGGCAGCCAGCTTTTCTGCCACGAAGGGACGGTAGAGACGAACCTTCACCAGACCTACCTTCTCGCCTGCTGCGAGCATGTAGTCGATCACTTCCTCGATCACGTCGCAAACCGAGCCCATGGCTACGATCACCTTCTCGGCATCGGGAGCGCCGTAGTAGTTGAAGAGCTTGTAATCGGTACCGAGCTTGGCATTGACCTTATCCATGTACTCTTCCACGATTGCGGGCAGAGCCTCATAGTAGGGGTTGCACGCCTCTCTGTGTTGGAAGAAGATGTCGCCGTTTTCTGCGGAGCCGCGGAGAACGGGATGCTCAGGGTTGAGTGCGCGAGCGCGGAAGCCTGCAACGGCGTCCATGTCCACCATCTCGGCCAGATCCTTGTAGTCCCAAGCCTCGATCTTCTGCACCTCGTGGGAGGTACGGAAGCCGTCGAAGAAGTTCAGGAAGGGCACGCGGCTCTTGATGGTTGCCAGATGGGCAACGGCACCCAGGTCCATGATCTCCTGCTGGTTGGTCTCTGCCATCATGGCAAAGCCGGTCTGACGGCATGCGTATACGTCGGAGTGGTCGCCGAAGATGTTGAGGGCGTGAGAAGCCACGCAACGAGCCGATACGTGAATTACGCAAGGAAGCAGCTCGCCTGCGATCTTATACATATTGGGGATCATCAGAAGAAGACCCTGAGAAGCTGTGTAAGTGGTGGTCAGAGCGCCTGCAGCCAGAGAACCGTGAACGGCACCTGCCGCACCTGCCTCGGATTGCATCTCCATAACCTTTACCGTATCACCGAAGATGTTTCTTGCGGGATCGCCAAACGCATTTTTGTCGGTAGCGGCCCAGGTGTCGGTAACCTCTGCCATGGGGGAAGAAGGGGTGATGGGGTAGATCGCAGCAACTTCCGTGAACGCATAAGATACGTGCGCGGCGGCTGTGTTACCATCCATCGAAAGCTTTTTTCTTTCAATAGCCATGATTAAATAGACCTCCTGAAATTTTATATTTTTTTACCATCCTACATAATAGCACATTTTTGCCGAAAAGTAAAGTCCTTTTTGAAAATTTCCAAAAAGAAACTTTCCTATCTTGATAATGCACCTTCCTTGTAAAGGGGTCGAGCCCCGTTCAAGCTTTTCGGAAAGAGCTAAGGGGGGTCTGCATCGCACGCTTCCGCGGGGATGATCCGCATAGCAGCAACCAATTTTGCAAAAAACATGCGTGTAAAGTTCTTGAAAGGGGCAAAACGTGCAAGCACGTTGGGGAACTTCTTTCATAAAAGCTCTGTTAGCGTAAAAATATAAATTTCTCCATATGCAAACTATCTTGTGGAGCATTTAGGGTCGCGGTCCCTAAATGCTAGCGGGAGCTATTGTTCATATAAAGCGCGCTAAACGAACCAATTTAGCAAGAAAGATGTGCGTAAAG
>JAFVOP010000043.1 GCA_017505745.1 Clostridia bacterium | reverse complement strand
GGCCACGGTTGGAAAGCAGAGCGCCGACAGCACCGTACAAAGCGCGAGCAGAAATGAAAAGATCCGTTTCATTTTTGTATCCTTCCTGAGAAAAAAATAAAGGAAGCTTTGCGGGCTCCCGCTTACATTATGCCATATTTAACCTTGGATTACAATATATTTTCTTAAATAAATCATTTCTTTTTTTCAATACTTTTTTTCAATACTTTTTTCCATACGGGAGGGAAAGCCTGCCAACCGAGCGGAGGCTTTACACCATGAAGGCATACAAAAGAAAAAGACTTTTGAAGATTTTTCCCTTTGAACGGTGGCATTTTCGCAAGAAAATGACGGAAGGAGAGCGCGTGAATGAGAAAAAGCCGTTGCAATATGACGAGAGAGAGGATGCTTTGTGCACGCGGGCTCCTTCCGCCGCGCACACCGTAAAAAATTCACCGTCTTTCAATTCCCTATTGAAAAACACACCCTTTCGTGGTATAATAAAAAGAGAAACATGAACTTTTGTTCACAAACCGCGTCCCATCCCCCCAAAAAAAACGGAAAAGGCGGACAACGAAATGAAGATCAAAACAAAAAAACGCTCCTACGGCGAGGTGGCCTCCATCCAGCCGCAAAAGCACAAAAAGCCGCGGCGGCAAAGCGCGTTCTTTCGCTTTGTTATGCGCGTGGCGTCGATTCCCGATCTTTGGGCCACCGGCTTTCGCGTTCGCAAGGTTGGCATGGAAAAGCTGGGGCGGCGTGAGCCCTGCCTGGTTCTGATGAACCATTCCAGCTTTATCGATCTCGAGATCGCGGCCACGCTGCTCTTTCCGCGCCCCTATCACATTGTGTGTACCTCGGACGGCGTGGTGGGGAAAGCTTTGCTCATGCGTTTGCTCGGATGCATTCCCACGAAAAAATTCGTGTTTGATCTTGGGCTCATCCGTGACATCACCTACGCCATCCGGGAGCTGAAAAGCTCGGTGCTGCTCTACCCCGAGGCAAGCTATTCCTTCGACGGCACCGCCACGCCGATCCCCGAAACCGTGGGGCAGCTGATCAAGCGTTTGGGCGTTCCCGTAGTGATGATCAGAACCGAGGGTGCCTTTGCGCGCCAGCCGCTCTACAACAATCTGCGCAAGCGAAAGGTCAAGGTCTCGGCCGATATGATCTACCTGCTCTCGCCCGAGGAGATCGAACAGAAGAGCGCGGAGGAGATCATGGAGGTACTGAACGCGCAGTTCTCGTTCGATCATTTCGCGTGGCAGAGGGAGAACCGGGTGCGCATTGCCGACGCAAACCGCGCCGAGTGCTTGCACCGCGTGCTCTACAAATGCCCCGCCTGCCTTGCCGAGGGAAAAACCGAGGGTGTGGGCGAAACCCTGACCTGCCACGCTTGCGGCAAGGTCTACCGCATGGACGAATACGGCTCCATGAAGGCCGAGACGGGCGAGACCGAATTTTCGCATATTCCCGATTGGTACGCCTGGGAGCGCGCCGAGGTCAAGCGCGAGCTGGAGGCGGGGACCTATCGGCTGGACACCGACGTGGATATTTGCATGCTGGTGGACACCAAATGCATTTACCGCGTGGGAGACGGGCGGCTGGTGCATACCGCCGACGGATTTCATTTGACGGGCTGCGACGGTATGTTGGACTACGAGCAAAAGCCCTTGGCGTCGTACAGCCTTTACGCCGATTATTACTGGTATGAGCTTGGCGACGTGATCTGCATCGGCAATCACCGCGCGCTCTACTATTGCTTCCCGAAGGATCCGAGTATTCCCGTGGCCAAGGCAAGGCTGGCCGCCGAGGAGCTGTATCGGCTGGCGCGACGCGAGAAGTTGTCAAATCCACCAAAAGCGCGTGGTTGATTTTGCCGAAAATCGTCACATCTAATTCTTTCAAGAAGCACGGAAAATGTGATATAATATATTGTTGTGAAAAAATTTGAAATCAAAAAAGACGGAGAGAAACAGCTTTGATCAGAGAAGATTTAAGAAACGTTGCGATCATCGCGCACGTTGACCACGGAAAAACCACCCTGGTAGACGGACTGCTCAAGCAGGGAGGCATCTACCGCGACAACCAGGAGACCGTGACGCGCGTGATGGACTCGGGAGACCTCGAAAAGGAGAGAGGCATTACCATTTTGGCAAAGAACACGTCGGTGTATTATAAGGATGTCAAGATCAACATCATCGATACCCCCGGCCACGCCGATTTCGGCGGAGAGGTGGAGCGTATCCTCAAAATGGTAAACGGCGTTATTTTGCTGGTGGACGCCGCCGAGGGTCCCATGCCCCAGACGCGCTTCGTGCTGCAAAAAGCGCTGGAGCTCAACCACCGCGTGATCGTTTGCATCAACAAGATCGATAAGCCCGACGCGCGTATCGGGGAGGTGGAGGACGAGATCCTTGAGCTTCTCATCGACCTTGGCGCCAACGACGAGCAGCTCGACAGCCCCATGCTCTATTGCTCGGGACGCTCGGGAACCGCCGTGGAGGATCCGAGCGAGACCGGTGTGGATCTCACCCCCTTGTTTGAAAAGATCCTGAGCTATATGCCGGCTCCCGAGGGGGATGAAACGGGAGACCTGCAGCTTTTGGTCTCCTCGATCGACTACAACGATTACGTGGGCCGCATCGGCATCGGCCGCATCGAGCGCGGCGGCATGCGCGTGGGACAGGAGGTTGCCGTGTGCAACTACCACAATCCCGGCAGCTTCAAAAAGACCAAGGTGGTTTCGCTCTATCAGATCGACGGTCTGGTGCGCAAGCCCGTAGAGACCGCGAAGATGGGAGACATCGTATGCTTCTCGGGCGCGGGAGAGATCACCATCGGCGATACCCTCACCACGGTGTCCAATCCGCAGCCGCTGGAGTTTGTCAAGGTCTCCGAGCCCACCATGGAAATGACCTTCCTGGTCAACAACAGTCCCTTTGCGGGAAAAGAAGGAAAATTCGTCACCTCGCGTCAGCTGCGTGACCGCCTTTACCGCGAGCTGCTCAAGGACGTTTCCCTGCGCGTATCCGACGGAGACACCACCGACGAATTCCGCGTGGCGGGCAGAGGCGAGATGCACCTGTCGATCCTGCTGGAGACCATGCGCCGCGAGGGCTTTGAGCTGGCCTGCTCGAATCCGCGCGTGCTTTATAAGGACGTGGACGGACAGAAATACGAGCCGATGGAGCGCGTAACGCTGGACGTGCCGATGGATTTCGTTGGCGTGGTTGTGGAAAAGCTGGGACAGCGCAAGGGTGATCTGCTTTCGATGAACCCCATTGGAAGCCGCACGCGGATCGAATATTCGATCCCCGCGAGATGCCTGTTCGGCTATCGCTCCGAGTTTCTCACCGCCACCCACGGCGAGGGTGTGATCAACACGATCTTTGACGGCTACGCGCCCTACCGCGGAGAGATCGCCATGAAGTTTACCGGCACTCTGATCGCGTCGGCCGACGGAGAGACCACGCGCTACGGTCTGTACAAGACCCAGGAGCGCGGACAGCTCTTCGTGGGTCCGCAGACCCCCGTTTACGAGGGCATGATCGTGGGCGAGAACCCCAAGAACGATGACATTGCCGTCAACCCCTGTCAGAAAAAGCAGCTCACCGCCATCCGCTCCGCGGGTGCCGACGAAAAGCTGCTCCTGACCCCGCCCAAGATCTTTACCCTGGAGGAAGCGATCGAATATATCACCGACGACGATCTCATCGAGGTCACGCCCAAATCGATCCGCCTGCGCAAGAAGATCCTCAATACCGAGGTCCGCATGAAAGAAATGATGCGTAAGCGCCGCGCCATGGAAGCGCAGAAAAAATAATTGCCCCCCGTCTCTATCCAACAAGCGAATCAAAACCACCGGTTCAACCGGTGGTTTGCACAGCCCCTATAAGGGGCAAATACAGGCTTAACCCCTAAAAGGGGTACTGAATTATATTATCGCATCACACGCACTGCAACCCGTAAACGGGTAACTACAAAAGGCTCCCTTGTGTAAAGGGAGCCTTTCTCTCAAACACATTCTACCCTTATCTTTCATCTGTTTTCTCCTCATCGGCATAGCCTACTTGGAACCCCGCCACTATGGCGGGGGTTTCTATTTTCTCCCCCGTAGGGGCGTTCATGGAACGCCCGCGGGCGAACACTGTTCGCCCCTACCGCAAAAAAGGTCGGAGGACAAAAACTTTACTCACCTACCCCCACGGGTCATTCTGAGTGTAGTCTCCGCTATTGCAGGAGGCGCGTTTTGCTTTCTACGGCGCGGAGACCCACGAAGAATCTGCTAACTTTCTTTTTTGGGGTAACAAGATTCTTCGCGGGTCTTTCCCCGTTTGAGGGCAAAAATCGGTTCAGAAAACAGGAAAGACGACGCTCAGAATGACCCAAGGGGGAATGAGGGTGACAATTTTGTGCGGTGGAGATCTTTTCGTCATGCAACGGGCGTGAGAATTGTGCAGATTTGATTCTACTTTGATCTGCATAGAAACTCTATTTACTTACCCTCTCACGGGTCATTCTGAGTGTAGTCTCCGCTATTGAAGAAAGTTTTTTCGGTTCCTACGGCGCGGAGACCCACGAAGAATCTGCTAACTTTCTTTTTAAAGCAACAAGATTCTTCGCGGGTCTTTCCCCGTTTGCATGTGAAAACCGGTTTGAGAAGCGGGAAAGACGACGCTCAGAAAGACCCAAAAGGGAATGAGGGTGAATATTTTGTGCGGAGGAAATCCCTTTCACGGGAGACCGCCGCTTGCGGCTTTTGCCTTTACCGATGGTTCGAGGACGGAACAAATTTAATTTTCCGCTACATAAAAACTCTATTCACTTACCCTCCACGGGTCATTCTGAGTGCCGTCTCCGCTATTGAAGAAAGTTTTTTCGGTTCCTACGGTGCGGAGACCCACGAAGAATCTGCTAACTTTCTTTTTTGGGTAAACAAGATTCTTCGCGGGTCTTTCCCCGTATGAGGGCAAAAATCGGTTCGGAAAATAGGAAAGACGACGCTCAGAATGACCCAAGGGAGTGTGTGCGCAAAGGGATGTGCGGCGGAATTCGGTTGGAAATGGACCGTTGAGGATGCCTCCCCCTACGGGTTGGAGCGAACATTGTGCCCGGAGGGCCTCTCCTCATCCGTCGGCCGATAAGCGGCTGCCACCTTCCACGTCGGGGAAGGCGAACAAAAAGGACGCTTGGTGGCGCGTTGGCCTTGGAAGGAAAAGACGCGCGGGCGTCCTTGACAAGCGATTCTCTTTTTGATATAATGGAGACAAAAGACACGGCGCAAAGCCATGTCGGGAAAGGAGCTTCTACGTTGGGAAACACGTATCTACTGAAAAATCAGGAATTAACCGTTTCGATCTGTGCGCTCGGCGCCGAGGTGGTATCGGTAAAGAGAGGGAATTGCGAATATATCTGGCAGGGCGACAAGGCCTACTGGGGCAGCCGCGCTCCCTTGATGTTTCCGATCTGCGGCCGTTTATTTGCACAGACCTACACCCACGCCGGTCAGTCTTATCAATTGGGAAACCATGGCTTTGCGCGCCATTCTGTGTTTTCCGTGGAGCGGGTGACCGACGTGGAAGCGGTATTCGTGCTCACCTCCACGCCCGAGATCCGCGCGGTCTATCCCTTTGATTTCCGCCTGACCGTAACCTATCGCCTTGACGGCGCGAAGCTTACTACCACGGCCGTGATCCGCAACACGGGCAGCGAAATTCTTCCGGCGACCTTTGGTGGGCATCCCGGCTTTAACGTCCCGTTGGAGGGTGACGGCGCGTTTGATTCCTACTATCTGGAATTTGGAGAAGCCTGCAGTCCCGATCGGATCGAAATGAGTGACACCTGCTTCCTCACGGGCAAGCGCTCGGCGTACCCTTTGCAAAACGGCAGGATCCTGCCGCTTCGCCACAGCCTGTTCTCGGTGGATGCCGTCTTTCTTTCGCGTGTGGCCAACCGCGTCACCCTGCGCTCTCCCACCACTGCACGCGCCGTCACGCTGGAATACCCCGACATGCCCTACCTCGGCGTCTGGCACGCGCCGCGCACCGAAGCGCCCTACGTTTGCATCGAGCCCTGGTGCGGTCTGCCCGCCTACGACGGCGAGATCGAGGAGATCACCGCCCGCCACGATATGTTCCGTATCTGTGCCGGGGAAGAGAAGTCGGTTTCGTTTGCCGTTTGGTTTGAATAAGCGTAATATTTTTGTGGGGGAACTTCTTGAGCAAAGGCTTTATTAGCGTAATATTTTTTGTGGGGAAAACTTTTGGAAAAGTTTTCCCCACACCTCTTTCAAAACTTTACGCACATCTTTCTTGCTAAATTGGTTCGTTTAGCGCGCTTTATATGAACAATAGCTCCCGCTAGCATTTAGGGACCGCGACCCTAAATGCTCCACAAGATAGTTTGCATATGGAGAAATTTATATTT
>JAFVOP010000042.1 GCA_017505745.1 Clostridia bacterium | reverse complement strand
GAAGGGGCTTGGGGAAACTTTTTCCAAAAGTTTCCCCAAAACGCATCCCCTTTATACGTCGAGATTTTCGGCGAATTTTGCGTTTTGCTCGATAAATACGCGGCGAGGCTCTACCTTGTCACCCATGAGAAGCGAGAACATTTCGTCGCAGGCCATGGCGTCCTCGATCGTCACGCGCAGAATGGTGCGGTGCGCGGGATCCATCGTAGTCTCCCACAGCTGCTCGGGGTCCATCTCACCAAGACCCTTATAACGGTCGGCTTCGATGTTCACGCCACCCATTTCGGCAACGATCTCCTCTTTTTCTTCCTCGGTATAGGCATAGCGCTCGGAGCCGTACTTCGAGCCCTTTTTGTAGATCTTATAAAGCGGCGGCTGTGCAAAATAGATGTGTCCGTCCTCGATCAGCTTGCGCATGTGGCGGAAGAAGAAGGTGAGGAGCAGGATACGGATATGCGAGCCGTCCACGTCGGCGTCCGCCATGATGATGATCTTTCCGTAGCGAAGCTTGGCGGGGTCAAATTCTTCACCGATGCCGCATCCCAGCGCCTGAATGATCGGGATCAGCGACAGGTTGGAATACACCTTGTCCAAACGCGTTTTTTCCACGTTGAGCACCTTTCCGCGAAGCGGCAGGATCGCCTGATAGCGCGAGTTTCTTCCCTGCGTTGCAGAACCGCCTGCCGAGTCTCCCTCTACCAGATAGAGCTCGGTCAGCTCGGCGTTCTTTTCCTGGCAGTCGCGCAGCTTACCGGGGAGCGTGGAGCCCTCCAGATAGCCCTTGCGGCGCGTGGCCTCTCTCGCCTTTCTTGCCGCTTCTCGCGCGCGGTAGGCAGCCAGAGCCTTGTCGAGGATGGCTTTTCCCACGCCTGGATTTTCTTCGAGGTATTCGGCAAGCTTTTCGGTGACGAGCGAATAAACGTAGGTACGCATTTCACTGTTTCCAAGCTTTCCCTTGGTCTGTCCCTCAAACTGTGCCTCGGTCAGCTTCACCGATACCACGGCCGAAAGACCCTCGCGCACGTCCTCTCCCGAAAGATTCTTGTCGCTGTCCTTCATGATGTTGTATTTTCTGCCGTAATCGTTGAAGACCTTCGTCAGAGCCGTTTTAAAGCCGATCTCGTGCGTACCGCCCTCCACCGTGTTGATGTTGTTGGCAAAGGTGAGAAGCGACTCGTTATAGGTATCGTTATACTGCATTGCCACCTCGGCAACCCAGTCCTCCTTTTCGGCGCGCATATAGATCACCTCGGGGTGAACCACCTCGCAGTGCTTTTGCTGATTGATATATTCCACGAAGGAACGGATACCGCCGTCGTAGCAGAGATCATTTTCTCTCCAGGTTCCGTCCTCCAGCGGCTCCCGCTCATCCTTGAGGTAGATGTTCACACCGCCGTTGAGGAAGGCCTGCTCGCGCAGACGCTTGAGAAGCGTATCGTAATCGAATACCACCTCCTCAAACATTTCGGGATCGGGCTTGAAGCGCACGTAAAGACCGTGACCGTCGGTCTCTCCCTCTTCGCGGAAGGGGCGCGCCACGTGACCTCTCTCAAAGCGTTCGGTATAGCGTTTGCCCTCGTGGCAGTTGTCGATCTCCACCCATTCGGAAAGCGCGTTGACGACCGATGCGCCCACGCCGTGAAGTCCTCCCGAATATTTGTAGCCGTCGCCACCGAATTTTCCGCCCGCGTGCAATACGGTGTACACCACCTCCAGCGTGGGAATTCCCATCTTGGGATGGATCCCGCTCGGGATTCCTCTACCGTCGTCCTGCACCGATACGCTGTTGTCGGGATGTAAGATGACCTCAATTCGCTTACACCGTCCTGCCAACGCTTCGTCGATCGAGTTGTCTACGATCTCATATACCAGATGGTGAAGACCGCGCGCCGAGGTAGACCCGATATACATACCCGGTCTTTTTCTCACGGCCTCAAGTCCTTCCAGTACCTGAATCTGACTTTCGTCGTAAACGTGCTGCTCTTGCTTGTCCATGTTTGTTTCCTTTCAAACTGTTTTTCGTCAGAAAACTTTTTGGAAAAAGTTTTCCGACACCTTTCAAAAACCTTTCAAAAAAGCTTTTCCTGTATTTTTTATTTAATTTTTTTTAGTCACATAGAAAAATAGAACTTTACCTACCATTTGATCCATATTTTCAGGCAAGTTCTGGAAGGTGTCGGAAACTTCTTTCAAGAAGTTTCTGACAGTAAACGCGTCCCCTCAAAATCCGCCAAACTGCTCCACGCGGCCGCACAGGGATGCGGTGGAAAGCTGCGAAAAGCAAATGCAAAACTGTCCGGTTTTGGAATCCCTGTAGAGAACGAAGGATTTTGGCAATTCCTCCGATGCAAACCGAATGGCCTTTTGCGCGTTTGCGGCGGAAATATACTGCTTCGTCACCGCCGAAACGGTTGCCGTATCGGCATCGAAAATGCCGATGATCTCGCGAATGCGAATATTCTGATTGTTTCCTACGTGTAAATACATGTTATGATCTCTTCTTTACCGCCTGCGAAATGCGGTTGTAATCGTTGGTAAGAACGGTATCGATCCCCATCTCCAAAAACCGTTCGGTTTCTTCGGGATCGTCGGACCAAAACACATTGCAGCGAATGCCGTGCGCATGGGCCTTGTTGATCATTTCCTGATTGAAATAAGGCTTGAAGAGCTGCACCTTCTGGCATCCCATCGCAATGGCGCGATCCACGATCTCCCATTTTTGTTTTCCGCCGCCCACGCAACGCGCAATGTCGGGGGCAAGCTTCTTCAGCTGCATCATCAAAACATCATTTCCCGTCATAAAATACACATGCTTTTCGGCATCGTATTTTCGAATGAGAGAAATTATTTTTTTCAGATAGCCTTCATCAAGAGGATCGTCGTTGTTTGGAGACTTGATATGAATGTTCATCACCGTATGGCAAGCGAATTTTTGCAGGATCTCTTCAAATTTGAGAATTTTCAAGCCCTTGAATTCTTCGCTGTACTTGATTCCAAAATCGTACTTTAGCAGCTCCTCATAGGTATGCTCGTAAATACGGCCCGTACCGGTGGAAACACGGTCCAATTTGGAATCGTGGATCGATACCACCTCGCCGTCCTTGGTATACCAAAGATCAAATTCAATCTCTTCGGCTCCCATTGCCACCGCCGCTCCAAACGCCGGCATGCTGTTTTCGGGCGCTACGGTGTTAAATCCGCGATGCGCGCAAACACGGGGATATTTCATCCATCCGTCCGGACAAACGATTGCGCTTCCCGCCGGGCGGTATTTCCATGGGCGTCTGCCCTTCTCAATGTATTCGTAATGTGCCGAAGGAGGATTTCCAAAGCCCGCGGGCTTGTAATATTTTTCTTTGATATCCAGCTCCACGGTCTCAATTCCTACACGGCTCTTCATATTTGCAAGAATCCTTCCGTCGGGTGCAACGATCATGCTTCCGCCGCCGATCTCTGCGGTCTCGTCCATGCTTACCGACGCCCGAAATACATATGCATTGGTATTGTAAGCCAAAAATTGCGACATGATCTCAATCGCGCGGTGCGTATCGCTACGCTGATGCGAGCAGCCGATCACCACGTCCACGTTCTGCCTTGCAATATTCGCAAAGGCTTCGTAAAAATAAAAATCGTAGCAGGTTAAAAATCCGTAACGGATCCCCTCCACCTCAATCACGGTGGGCTCTGAAAATTCAAAGGTATAATCGCTATCCAGCTTTCGCTTGCCAACCTCTCCGGGCGTAAGATGCTGTTTCTTATATTTTCCAATTACCTCGCCGTTGCGGTCAAACACAAACGTGGTGTTTCGGATCCCATTTTCCGAGCTGTCGCATCCGTTGATAAACAGGACCGCGTTGCATCTCTTTGCAACCTCGCTTGCCTTTTTCATCATCAGACCGTGATAGCTTGCCGCCGCGGCTTCAAACTCCTCTTTGGTTTTTGCAAGCGACGGAACGTCACACATTTCGGGACATACGATGATATCCATGGAAGGATCACACTGATCCAGAAGATTCATCTCCGCCGCAAAGCAGCTATCCGAATCCTCATATTGAACCGAATATTTTGGTTGTATGATACATACCTTCATGAGAATTCTCCTTTTTGTGTTTTAAACGGTATACCGTCCGTTTTCCACCCGGATCAGCTTGCCTCCGGCGATTCCCGAGGGCTCACAGGTGGTGATAATCACCTGTCGGTTTGTGATCTTTCCCGACAGATACGCGCGCCGCGTGGAATCAAGCTCCGAAAAAACGTCATCAAACAGAAAGACCGGTTTTTCTCCCGTGATCTCGGCACAAACCTCACCCTCGGCAAGCTTCATTGCCAAAGCAAGCGATCGCTGTTGCCCTTGCGAGGCAAACGAACGCGCCGAGCGCCCGTTGATCCGAATGTCAATATCGTCCTTGTGAATTCCCCAAAGCGTGGATCCCGCACCGATCTCGCGATCGTGATGCGCCATCAGCATGTCAAAATACTCACGCTCGGTCTGCTCCGTATCCTCGTAGCTTTCGGGCTCCTTATGCGAGGATCCCGCGTAAACTGCCTCGGGAAGCTCACGCTCGTTTGTCATTTCGTCAAAGCAGGCGCGGATGTGCTTTTCCGCCCGTTTTAAGTACTGCGCGCGATAGCGCGCGATCACCGCTGCCTCGTGCGCCAGCTGCTGCGACCAGAATTCCACCGTTTCGTTGAAGGTTTTTCGGTCATCCTCGGCGTTGCGAATGAGTTGGTTTCGTTGCTTTAAAATTTGATTGTAGCGTTGCAAACTTTTCAGATAAACGGGATACAGCTGCGAAAGCGCAATGTCAAGATATCCTCTCCGCTCTCCCGGCCCGTCCTTGACAAGCGACAAATGCTCGGGACAAAACAGGACCGTTCGAAAGGCTCCCACAATGTCCGAAAGCCTGCTGACCTTTACTTTATTTTGCTCGATCCGACGGCGCCGTCCCGGCATCATGCGGACCGTAATGTTCTGCCTCCGCGACGAATCGGTAAAATCCAGCGAGATCTCCGCGCTCTCGGCCCCGAATCGGATCAGATCCTCCTCATGCGACGTCCGAAAGCTCTTTCCCAAAGCCGTAAAGCTGATAGCCTCCAGCAGATTGGTCTTTCCCTGCGCGTTGTCTCCCGCTAAAATATTCACTCCGCTGTCAAACTCGATCTCCGCCACTTCAATGTTGCGAAAATTCTTTATTCGTATCGCATTGCATTCCATAGGCGGACTCCTTTGTTTTTTTTTGGGGAAAACTTCTTGAAAGAAGTTTTCCCCAAACCCCTTTCAAGAACTTTTCACACATTTTTATTGCGAAATTGGCTACTTTCGTGCGCGTTTTGCCCCTTTCAAGAACTTTCAAAATTTTTTTATAATAAAATTATTTACTGCATCGCGCACTGTATGAAGTCATCTATATCATAAACAAATGCGTGGAAAGTTCTTGGAGGTTTGGAACCTTCTTTCAAGAAGGTTCCAAGAAAAAAATTATCTACTCCTTGAAATTTTTTGCCATGCCGCCCTCGGAGGTCTCGCGGTAGATCACCTTCAAATCTTTTCCGGTTTCGTACATGGTATCCACGATCATATCAAAGCTGATCATACGCGAATCCGCCAGAAAATCGGCCAGATTCACGGCGTTGAGCGCGCGCATGGCGGCAATGGCGTTCCGCTCGATGCAGGGGATCTGCACCAATCCTCCAATCGGATCGCAGGTGAGTCCCAGGTGATGCTCGATCGACATTTCCGCCGCGTATTCGATCTGATCCAGATCCAATTCGTAAAGCTCGGCCGCGGCGGCCGCTGCCATGGCGCACGCCGTTCCGATCTCGGCCTGGCATCCGCATTCGGCTCCGCTGATCGACGCATTGGTTTTGATCAGATTTCCGATCACACTTGCCGTTGCCAGAGCGCGCAGGATCTGTGTATCGGTAAAATTCCGTTTGGTCTGCAAATATTTCAAAACCGCGGGCAACACGCCGCAAGAGCCGCAGGTAGGAGCCGTAACGATCACGCTTCCCGCCGCGTTTTCTTCACTCACCGCATACGCGTACGCGCAAATGAGGCGGTTGGTTTTGGTCTCCTCGCTCTCGTCAATGTGCTTTTGGCGGAAGAGATACCTTGCCTTTCTTTGTACGCCGATCCCGCCGTGCAACACGCCCTGCTCCCGAATCCCGCGCTTGATCGATTCCTGCATCACGTCCCAAACGCTTGCAAGATACTCCCAGATCCCGTCTCCCTCACATTCCTCCACGTATTGCCAAAGGCGGATCTCCCGGCTTCGGCAGTATTCCGAAATTTCGGTGAACGAATGCAACGGATACACGTCCCGATGCTCCTGTTTTTCTTCTCCGTCCCGGAGCACTTCTCCGCCGCCCACGCTGTAAAAGCGTTGCCTGAGAAAGAGCTCTCCGCCTTGAAACGCCAAAAAATCGAGCGTGTTGGGATGGTATTCGGTTGGAGTTTCCAGATCAAACACGATCTCGCAGTTTTTGTCCTGAAACACCTGTCTGAGCGCGTAATCGGTGCGGTGTCCCTTTCCCGTTTTGGCAAGCGAGCCGTACAGGATCACCTGATAGCTGTCACAGGCGGGCGCTTGCGATAAAAATTGCTTGGCCGCGGCAACCGGACCCATGGTGTGAGACGAAGATGGGCCGTTTCCGATACGGTACAAATAGTTCAGTGATTGCACGTGTGTATTCCCTTCTTTTGACGTTTTTTCTTACTCCTTCATACGAACAGGAAGCAGCATAAAGAGCTCCTCGCGGTTTTCGTCTGCAATTTCGGGCTCGATATTGATACTGGTAAGCGCCGACGTGAGTGAGATCTTCACGCGCTCGGCATTCGACGCGCGCAGGCTATCGGTGAGAAAACGGTTTTTAAAGGCGATGAGCAGATCGTCGCCCGTGTGCTCGATATCCACCTCGTCATAGGTGCTTCCCATGGTGGAGACCGCCGAAATTTTGAGCAGTCCTCCCTCAAACAAAAGCTTAACGTGCGCGCGAACGTTTCGCTCGATCTTTTCCTCGGTCACCAGAGCCGCGCGCTCCAAAGCCGCGATGATCGCCTCGCGGTTTGCCACCGCCGTGATGCGATGGGTATTGAGAATGATGCGGTCAAAATCGATATACTGTCCCTCGATCAGACGCGAGAAGAAAGTCAATTCCCCGATGTTGAACACGATATTTTTCCGCGTCATGTAAATGCGGACCTCTCCGCGCTCGTCGTCGCGAAGCAGCTTGAAAAGCTCCAGCACGGTTTTGGTGGGAATGATAAACGAAAAGCGCAAAGCCGAGCCATCCTCGTTCTTGTTTTCAATGTCGGTCTTGACGCTGCATTTTGCCAGCTTGAAGCTATCGCAGGAAACCGTGAGCAATTCTCCCTCGGTCACGCGGAAATAGCAGCCGTTGAGCACGGGACGCTCGTCGTTTGCCGCCATGGCGTACATCACCTTGGAAAGCATATCCTTGAGGATCGCCTCGCCTACTACAAATCCGTCTGAAGTCACCAGTCTCGGGATCTCGGGATAAAGCTCGCCTGCCAGCGCGTTCATTTTATGGTTTGATTTTCCGCTCGAAATGCAGGCCTTCATGTTTTCGTCCACGGTAAGCGTAACGTAATCGCCTTCCATTACACGCAGCGTTTGCACAAACTTTTGCGCGTTGATGATAAAAGAGCCGGTTTCTTCCACGTCGGCGCTTACGGTGATCCGCATGCCCTTCTCTTCGTCAAAGGTGGTCATCACACATTTCTGACCCTCCTGCGCCTCGATCAGAATTCCTTCCAATGCGGGCTTGGTCGATCTGCCCGATACGGCACACATCAAAGGCGCTACCGCCTCGCTGATATCTTTTCGATTGAATACGATCTTCATAGAATCGATTCCTTTCTATGTGGTTATTAATTTTTCGTTTTTTCTGGGGAAAACTTCTTGAAAGAAGTTTTCCCCAGACCCCTTTCAAGAACTTTACACACATCATTATTGCTAAATTGGTTTGTTTCGTGCGCGTTTCGCTTCGCTTCTCAATTTGAGCAACGCTCAAATTGCCGTAGCGGCAAACGATGTTCGCTCTAAACGGTATCGCCGCGATGCTCCCGCGAGCACTTTGGGACGGCTTCTTGCAGAGAAGCCTTCGACCACAAAGTGCTCCATGAAGGTAGTTTTGATATAGAGATCATACTCTTTCATGAGAACGGTGTTTATGGAAAAGAAGCTTCCTCACACCTCTTCAAGAACTTTCCGCACATGTTTGATTGCTAAATGATAAAATTTTGTGCGCGGTAGATAAGCTATTGTTCTCGCACACCCGAGTTTTTTCGCTTCTCGGCGCCGCCGCTCTCTCGCGAAGCGAGAAGACGGATAGATCAATAGATAGATTAAAATAGTCGTAGTAGCAGTAGAGGCTGCGGAAAACGTGGAAAACCCCGAAAACCCTTGTATTGCAAGGCTTTGTCGCAGTTTTAAAAACGGAAAACCTATGGGAAACACTTGGAAAACATGTGGACAAACTGTGGAAAAGCTCTGATCAAAACGAGCGATGGAGCGTTTGTCCTTTTTTTGTTCTCAAAAGCTATTTTTTTTAGTTTTCCACAGGCGTTTTCCCTGTGGAAAAGCCTGTATTTCAGAAGATTTCCACAGAATTTTTCCATTTTTCCACAGATGTGGCACAACCCTCTCTCCACACGGATTTTCTTTTGTGAGACAAGCCTTTTCGCGGTATCTCTCCACATACATGTTTGATGATCTCACAGGTTTTCAACCGAGTTTTCCACAGGTGTGGAAAAGGTTGTGGAAAACTTTTTATTTTGGTTGGAAAAACGATAAGCGCACCGCAGTCAATAATCTTGTAGAAAAAATGTGTGGAACGTTTTTGGGGGTGTCGGACCCTTTTTTCAAAAAGGGTCTGACAAATCACTCACCCGTTGATCTCTTTTTTGATCTCGGCCACGTCCACGGCAAACACCGAATCAAACTGCGCCTTCTGATAGGTGGAGTTGTAGGAGGTGTGGATCGTGGAATGGTCGCGGTTCAAAATCTTTGCAATATTCGGGAAGGACATTTCGGTCATTTCCCGAATGAGGTAGATAGCAAGATGCCGCGCGTTGGCAATTTCCTTGTTGCGCTTGGGTCCGATGATATCGTCTCTGGAAATTTTATATCGGTTGAAAATTGCGGTAAAGATCTTATCCACCGTTACGCTTACCGGCTCGGCACCGTCGAGCAGATCGATGATGCATTCCTTGGCAAGCTCGATCGTAATCGCTCTTCCCGAGAGGAAGCTTTTGGCCTCCAGCTTTTTGATCGCGCCCTCGATCTGACGGATATTGGAGCGCAGATTTTCTCCCAGAAAGGTAAATACCTCGTCGGAAATTGAAATATTGACCTGCTCGGCCTTCTTTTTGATGATTGCAATGCGAAGCTCCAGATCCGGCGGCTCGATATCGGCGATCAGGCCCCACTCAAACCGCGATTTGAGACGGTCCTCCAACGTTTTGATGTCGCGCGGAGGGCGGTCGGAGGTCAGGATGATCTGCTTTTTCTCCTCATACAACGCGTTGAAGGTATGGAAAAATTCCTCCTGCGTGGAAATTTTTCCGGCGATGAACTGAATATCGTCGATCAGCAGCACGTCGCATTTGCGATATTTATCGCGAAAATCCTCCATCGTTTTGTTGGTAAGCGAGGCGATCATCTGGTTGGTAAAATCCTCGCCCTTGGTGTAGATGATATTGATGTCGGGATTTTTTTGCTTGAGATGATTGATGGTTGCATACAGCAGGTGAGTTTTTCCAAGGCCGCTGTTTCCGTAGATAAACAGGGGATTGTAATTGCTGGCGGGATTGTTTGCCACCGCAAAGCAGGCAGCGTGCGCAAATTTATTGGTGCTGCCCACGATAAAGTTTTCAAAGGTGTATTCAAAATTGTAGGTGGGGAGCTCGGCCTTTGGCTTTTCGGCTTTTTTGGGCTCCATACCAAGGATATTGGATTTGATCTGATCGGCGGTAACAGGAGAGCCGGTAAATACCAGATTGACCTCAACGTCAAACCCGAGCAAACGGCAAAACGCCTCTTTGATCGAATCCATATAGCGATTGTGTATGGTATCAAATTTAAATTCCGAAGCAATGCCCATCGTAACGGTATCGTTTTGATAGGACAAAATTTCAATGTCGCCAAACCACAAATTTACCGTGGATTCGGACAGGCGCTCACGGAAGGATTCCATTACCATTTTCCAGACCTCGCGGATTGCCTCTATGTAGTTTTGTTCGGACATGTTCCGTCTCCTTTCGCCGGTGACTATATATATTTAATATTATTATATCATATTATATACCGTATTACAAGTTTTATAAAAAAAAACAACAAAATTTACAATTCTTTCAAATTTGAATATCATACATGCTATTGACAGAACAAAAAAAATGACTATAATAAGAATAGTTTGCAATTGCTAACCGAAGAAAAACACGCACGAAAGTAGCCAATTTCGCAATAAAAATGTGTGTAAAGTTCTTGAATGGGGCAAAACGTGCAAGCACGTTTGGGAGACCTTCTTTCCCAAAAGCACTGTTCACGTAAAAACATAAAATTTCCATATAAAAACTATCTTGTGGACCATTTTGGGAAGCGGACCCAAAATGGTAGCGGGAGCTATTGCATATAGGAAGCGCATAGCAGTAACCAATTTTATAACAGAAATTTTTTTAAAGTTCTTGAAAGGGGTCCGGGGAAAACTTCTTTCAAGAAGTTTTCCCCGGAAAAATCACGCTAACGGAGCTTATGCTCAAAAAGGTCTCCCCACAAAAGAAAAAAGGAGGAAATTATGCAGCGCTTGCATTATGAGATTAAGGGAATGAGCTGTGCGGCGTGTGTTTCACACGTAGAACGGGCGATCCGCTCGGTGCTTGGTGAACATGACAGCTTTACGGTTTCCCTGTTAACCAATTCGGTATCGATTCTCATGGAAAACGATCTTTCGGACGCGGAAAAAGGAATGCTGGAGCAACGTCTCGCAACCTCGATCCGTGCGGCCGGATATACGTTGCTTCTTGCGCCGCAAAGCAAGGAAAACACCGATGCCGAGTATAAGAAAAACCGAACCCGATTGCTCCTTTCGGCAATTTTTACGCTGGCTTTGATGTACGTTGCCATGGGAGGAATGATGGGACTTCCCATTCCGGGCTTTTTGATAGGTGCTGAAAATCTTCTGAAAATGGCAACCGTACAGCTGTGCCTGACGTTGCCCGTCATCGTTCTGAATTTTAAATTTTACCGCAACGGCTTCTCGGCTCTCTTTCACTTCTCTCCCAATATGGATTCTTTGATTGCCGTAGGGTCGGGTGCTGCTTTGCTGTACGGATTGGTGGCCATTGGCTCCATTCTATTGGCAAACGGAGACGCGCAGGTGCTTCATTCCTGGATGCACGATCTCTATTTTGAATCGGCGGCCATGATTTTAACGTTGGTTTCCTTCGGTAAATTTCTGGAGTCCCGCGCAAAGGACAAGGCTGCCGATGCGGTAAAGTCTCTTTCGGCCTTAGCTCCCAAATTTGCATTGGTTTTGCGGGACGGTGCGGAAATTTCGATCCCCGTGGAAGAAATTCAAGTGGGAGACTGTTTGCTGATCCGTGCGGGAGACCGCATTCCCGTGGACGGCGAGGTGGTATCCGGCAACGGAAGCACCGACGAATCGGCCCTGACGGGTGAGAGCATGCCGGTAGAAAAAAACGTTGGCTCCGAGGTTCGCGCCGCCTGTATTTTGACGTCGGGAGCGATTACCGTGAAAGCCACGGCCGTGGGAGAGGACAGCTCTCTTGCACGCATCATCCGTCTGCTTGAGGATGCCGCGGCCTCCAAGGCACCGATCGCGCGGATCGCCGATCGCGTCAGCGCAATATTCGTTCCCTGCGTGATGGGAATTTCTCTTTTGACCTTTCTCCTTTGGGCGGTTCTTACGGGACAGTGGGAAACCGCGATCCGCGCCGCCATCTCGGTATTGGTGATCTCTTGCCCCTGCGCGTTGGGATTGGCCACGCCTACCGCGATTACGGTGGCCGTTGGACGCGGCGCCAAAAGCGGGATCCTGTTCCGCAACGCCGAATCGCTGGAAAAGCTTTGCGGGGTAAAAACCGTGGTATTTGATAAGACCGGAACGGTGACCGAAGGACGTCCCTCGCTCACCGACGTGTTCGTTTCAGAAGGCGAAACCGCCGGACAAATTCTTTCAATGGCCGGCTCGGTGGAGCGTCTTTCCTCGCATCCGCTTGCTCTCGCCGTGCAAAGCGGCGCGGAAAGCATGGGAGTAAAATTTTCGGACGTCACCGAATTTCAATCTACGGTTGGCGTAGGCGCCGAAGGACGCGTCAACGGCGTGCTTTGTCGGGTGGGAAAGCCGGATGAAAAGTGGAAGCAGGAGCTTGCCGCGCTTTCTCAATCGGAAATTGCCGATCCTGTCTCCCGTACCGAGAATGGCATTGCGGTAGTGGAAAACCTCGATCAAAAAACGCTTCTTTCTCAATTCATTCATTTGGAGCAAAGCGGAAAAACGGCAGTTCTGGTGTTGCTGGACGGCATACCGAAGGCCGTGCTTGGTATCTCCGACCGCATCCGTCCCGATGCAAAGGACGCCGTAAACGCGCTGAGATCCTTTGGTGTGTCCTGCTTGATGCTCACGGGAGATAACGAGCGCACGGCCGCCTTTGTGGCTCAGAACACGAATTTGGACGGCTTTTACGCGGGTCTTTATCCCGAGGATAAGGAACGCATGGTACGGGAGCTTTCCGCAGTTGCGCCCTGCGCGATGGTGGGAGATGGGATCAACGATTCCCCTGCCCTGGTGCGTGCCGACGTTGGCATTGCGGTAGGAGCCGGAACCGAGGTTGCCATCGATGCGGCAGGCGTGGTGATCTCGGGCTCTGCCGTGGGAGGCGTTGCCGAGGCCTACGCCATCAGCCGCGCAACCATCCGCATCATCAAGCAAAATCTGTTCTGGGCGCTCTGCTATAACGCCATTTGCATTCCCGTGGCCGCCTTTGGCCTGCTCAGTCCCATGATCGCCTCCGCCGCCATGAGTCTTTCCTCGGTTTGTGTGGTGACCAATGCATTGCGGCTTCGCAACGTGCGGTTTTCGCTTTCCGATCCGAATGCAAAAAACGCGTCTTCCCCCTGCTGCAATTCCACAGGCGTGTGTGAAAATAATACTGAAAATAATAACAAAGGAGAATCTGATATGTTTGGAAAACAGCCTGAAAAAACCTACGTGCTGCACGTGGAAGGCATGATGTGTCCGCGTTGCGTGGCGCACGTCAAATCGGCTCTGGAGGGCGTAAAGGGCGTAAAAAGCGTGGACGTCAGCCTGGAGGACAAAACGGCTACCGTTCTTGCCTCCGTCAAATCCGAATCGCTTCTTGCCGACGCCGTAAAAGCCGCCGGCTATGACGTGGTTTGAGTAAATAATATGTTTGTTGTGGGGGAACTTCTTTTAAGAAGTTCCCCAACGTGCTTGCACGTTTTGCCCCTTTTCAAAAACTTTCCCCACGTTTTTTATTGGCTAAATGATAGACTTTCGTGCACACACTCCCCCTCCGCACATCCCTTTGCGCACACACTCCCTTGGGTCATTCTGAGCGTCGTCTTTCCTATTTTCCGAACCGATTTTTGCCCTCAAACGGGGAAAGACCCGCGAAGAATCCTGAAACTATTGACAAAAAACGCGGTTTATGATAAAATATTTGTGAAAAAATAAAAACAGAGCTATGTGCAACGGTAAAAGCCGTTGCTTTTATCGATTGGAGAGAGGAATGAAAACAAAATTTCTTCGGTATGTGAAGCATATTTGGGGACCCTGTCTGCTGTTTTCGGGGATCACGGGTATTTTGACGGGAGGACTGATCTTTTTGTTTAAGATCGCATCCTCCTACGTCATTGCGCGCTCGTCGGAGCTTTACGCGTTTGTGCGCTTACACCCGATATGGCTTCCTGTATTGGTGCTTGGAGCGGCGGTATTGGGATTGCTTGCGGCAGGAATCCTGTACGGCGCGCCAAACTGTAGGGGCGGAGGAATTCCCACCTCGGTTGCGCTGTTGCGCGGACTGATCGAATTTAAATGGATCAAGAGCGTGTTTTTGCTGTTTACGTCTGCCATGATGACCTATCTTTGCGGCGTCCCTTTGGGAAACGAGGGTCCCAGCGTGCAAATGGGCACGGCAATCGGCCGCGGAACCGTGCAGAGCTTTTCTAAAAAATATGCGGCGTGGGACCGCTATATTATGACGGGCGGCGCCTGCGCGGGCTTTGCGGCGGCAACCGGCGCGCCGGTTACGGGTATTTTCTTTGCTTTTGAAGAGGCACACCGAAGATTTTCTCCTATGATCTTTATGAGCGCGGCCATGACCGTGATCTCGGGGACTGTAACCATGGAGATTTTGTGTAAGCAAGCCGGGATTTCCACCTCTATGTTCGAACTTTTTGAGGTGCACAAGCTCCCTCTCAAATTTCTATGGGCGGCTATCTTAATCGGCCTTCTTTGCGGTGCCTGTGCGATCTTGTTTACCAAATTTTATCGCGCATGCGGAAATTTTTTGAAAAGCAAGCTGCAAAAATGCTCCTTTTCTGTAAAAATCGTTTTGATTTTTGTATTGGTTGCTCTGATTGGCTTTGCATGGAATGCATGCATCGGATCCGGACATTCTCTTATTGAAGAGGTCCTGAATGGAGAAGGCGTTTGGTATCTTCTTGTTCTGTGTTTCTGTATCCGCGCGATCCTGTTGATTGTTGCCAACAACGTGGGCGTAACGGGAGGACTGTTCGTTCCCACGCTGGCGTTTGGAGCGATCCTTGGCGCGTTGTTTGGAAAAGGGTTGGTAGCTTTGGAATTTTTAAACGCAGAATACTACCCGATTATGGTGATTGTTGGTATGGCATCCTTCCTTTCGGCGTCTGCGCGGACACCGATTACCGCCATCACCTTTGCGGTGGAGGCTCTTTCGGGATTTTCCAATATTTTGCCGATTACGGTGGGTGTGACCTTTGCATATCTTACCATTGAAGCCCTGGGGATCGTTTCCTTTAACGAGGCCGTGGTGGAGCGCAAGCTGGAGGAACAAAATCACGGAAGAGTCAAGCAGATCGTGGATCGGTATCTCACCGTACAGGAGGATTCCTTTGCGGTGGGCAAAGAGATCCGCGACATTTTGTGGCCGTCCACCTGTGTGATCCTTTCCATAGACAAAAATCCCGCGCAAGCGGGAGGCGGTGTGGGTATTTCCGTTGGTGACGTGTTGCATGTTCATTACAGCACCTACGAGCCCACGCATACCTTTGAGCTTTTGGAAGCTCTGGTTGGTGTGCAACCCACCGATAACCGTACCGAAATGCACGTGGGCGCCCAACACGAACAGGTGCCCGAAAACAGCTGATAAACTTATATTATTATTATTGTATTAGTACTGTGGGGGGCCCTTCTTGAGCATAAGCTTCCTTAACGTAATGTTTTCTGGGGAAAACTTCTTAAAAGAAGTTTTCCCCAGACCCCTTTCAAGAACTTTAAAAATTTTTTGTTATAAAATTGATGACTGCTATGCGCTTTGCATATGCAATAGCTCCCGCTACCATTTTGGGACCCGCGACCCAAAATGGTCCACAAGATAGTTTTTACATGGAAATTTTATGTTTTTAAGTTAATGGATCTTTTGGGAAAGAAGGGCCCCACACACCCTCCAAGAACTTTCCGCACTTATTTTATTGCTAAATTGGTTTGAAAGTTCTTGAATGGGGCAAAACGTGCAAGCACGTTGGGGAAAACTTCTATCATGAAAGCTTCATTAGCGTAAAAATATAAATTTCTCCATATGCAAACTATCTTGTGGAGCATTTAGGGTCGCGGTCCCTAAATGCTAGCGGGAGCTATTGTTCATATAAAGCGCGCTAAACGAACCAATTTAGCAAGAAAGATGTGCGTAAAG
>JAFVOP010000041.1 GCA_017505745.1 Clostridia bacterium | reverse complement strand
TTTTATTGCGAAATTGGCTACTTTCGTGCGCGGTGGATAAACAATAGCTCCCGCTAGCGTTTTGGTACCACCACCCAAAACGCTCCACAAGATAGTTTTAATATAAGCAACTATCTGTTTTTACGCTAATGAAGCTTTAATGAAAGAAGTTCCCCCATGCCCCTTCACTTTACAATGCATGCAACCGATTCGCTGTTGTACCACCGGAATGCTCTCATCAAGTGCCTGGAAAGGAAAATCTGCGATCCCCTGTTTTTTCGACAAAAGTCTTGCACATTTTCTCTCCTTCCACATATCCTGATAACAGAAGGGCAATCGACGTCGCCCGGGCGTCCGCCTTTCGCAATCTTTTAAGGAGGACTCGTTATGAACAACTGTCTGTGCAATCTTTTCAATGACAACTGGGTATGGCTGATTATCCTTGCCATCATCCTCTTCTCCTGCTGCGGATGCGGCTCCTATAACAACGGCTGCGGATGCGGCGGCTACGGTCACGGCTGCAACTGATCTTTCAAATGCAAAAAGGCTGTTGCGCTTCGGCGCAACAGCCTTTTTCTCTCAGCTTGCGAGGATAGCAAGCCGATCATCGGGTAAGATCAAAGGTTTTTGAGTTTTGCAAGGCATTCCTTGCAGATCTTTTTGCCTTGGAAGTACACGATATCGTCCACATTGCTGCAAAAGAGGCAAGAGGGATGATACTTCTGCAAAATAATGCGCTCATTTTCTACAAAAATTTCGAGCGAATCACGGACCTGAATGTCCAGGGTCTGTCGAATTTCCGCGGGGAGCACGATTCTTCCGAGCTCGTCAACCTTGCGAACCATTCCAGTAGACTTCATGTTGTTTCTCCTTTTCAATGTCTTTCTATATTTTTGGGGGAGAGGGGTCTTGCTTGTCTCTATTATAATACCTTTTTCTTGTTCTGTCAACATAGATTTTTGGAATTTTTTGTATAAATGCAAAAAAATTTGTAAAAAAATGACGAATTATGCCTTCCCCGAAAAAATAGGTATCCCCCTTTCTCCCGTGCGTTCGCCCAAATTTCTTCCTCCCGTTTTTTTCAGTGCGTGTGTTTTTTCTGAAAAAACAGGCAAATACTCTCTTCAAGGAAGAAAAAAACGGAGGTATCCAAATGATCAAGGGTGCGCAAAAGCAAATGATTGTGATCCGTACCGGAAACAGCCGCTATTTTGACGAGGCATATTTCGTTTTGCGGCGTGAGGTACGGCCGCAAAGAGGCAGAAAAAACGATATTTTGGAGGAGGCCAACCGCATTTTGGAGGAGCATGATCCTCCTCACGCGCAGGCGCGGAAGAAGCGTCTGTCGCGCGGAGCTCTGCTTTTTCTTTTGGGGATACTCTGCGGCGCGGCGGTGGCAGCATTGATCTGTCTGATCTCCATGTAAGTGCAGGCGGGCTTTCCCGATTACTCTGTGTGAATTGTGTGTGAATTTTTTTCCACCTATTGACTTTTCAACAGATCTGTGTTATAATATGCGAGAATGTATGAGACCGTTTTACGCATCTGTGCGGAGAGCCTCCGTCGGATCGACTTTTGCAAATAGCTGAAAAGACCTCATTTTGGCATGCTGTGCGTGGGTGTTGTCAAGAGGAGGTCGGTTTTTGCCTGTTGTTTTGAAGGATATCCCTCACAACAACGGCCTTTTTGGGCGCTTTTTCGCCCCACGTATTGCAAAAAGCCTTTGCGTTCAACCGATACATAATTTTTTAAGAAAGGATTTTACAATGCCAAGAAAACCCAAAAAACAAAAGCCAATCGGAAAGATTCGCGTGATTCCGCTGGGTGGATTGGGTGAGATCGGAAAAAACATGACCGTCATCGAATATGAGGATGACATGATTGTGGTCGATTGCGGGCTGGGATTTCCCGATGAGGATATGCCCGGAATTGATCTTGTGATCCCCGATATCTCGTATCTGGAAGCCAACAAGGAAAAGCTGCGCGGGGTACTGCTCACGCACGGACACGAGGACCACATCGGCGCGATCCCCTATCTGCTCCGTTCCATCAATCCCCCGATCTACGGAACCCCTCTTACGCTTGGAATCATCCGGAACAAGCTGGAGGAGCACGTACTGCCGTGGCGTCCGAGTCTTTGTCCCGTGAATGCGGGTGACCGTGTGAAGCTCGGCGAGATCGAAGTGGAATTTATCCACGTCAATCACTCGATTGCCGATGCCTGCGCGCTGGCCATTCGAACTCCTCTGGGCACTCTGATCCACACGGGGGACTTCAAGCTGGATACCTCCCCTATCGATGGTGAGATGATGGATATCGTGCGGCTGGGCGAGCTCGGCCGCGAGGGCGTGCTGATGTTGATGTGCGAATCAACCAACGCCGAGCGCCCCGGCCATACTCCCTCCGAGAAAAAGGTGGGAGAATCGCTCGAGCATATTTTCTCTACTCACAAGCAAAAGCGCATTATCATTGCCACCTTCTCCTCCAACGTGCATCGCGTACAGCAAATCATCAACACCAGCGCGCGGCACGGGAGAAAGGTTGCCGTTACGGGACGCAGCATGCTCAACATCGTCAGCGCCGCCTCGGAGCTGGGATACATGAAGATCCCCGCCGGCGTATTGGTGGACATCAACGAGATCAAGCGCTACAAGCCCAGTGAGCTGACGCTGATCACCACCGGAAGCCAGGGAGAGCCGATGTCGGCGCTCTACCGCATGGCCTTTTCGGATCACAGCCAGGTAACGCTGGGACAAAACGACCTCGTGGTGCTCTCCGCCAGCGCGATCCCCGGCAACGAAAAGCTGGTGGGACGCATCATCAACGAGCTTTCGAAAAATGAGGTGGAGGTTCTTCACGATGCCGTGGTAGAGGTCCACGTTTCGGGTCACGCCTGCCAGGAGGAGCTGAAGCTGATGCAAGCTCTTACCAAGCCCAAGTATTTCATGCCGATCCACGGAGAAAGCCGTCATCTTATGGCAAACCGCGATCTGGCGCAGTATATGGGTATAAATTCCAAGAATATCTTTCTCTCCGAGATTGGAAAGGTGCTGGAAATCGACGCCGCCGGCGCACGCTGGAACGGCACCGTTCCGGCCGGAAAGATCCTGGTAGACGGATACGGAGTGGGAGACGTTGGAAACATCGTGCTTCGCGACCGCAGACATCTGGCACAGGACGGACTGATCGTGGTGGTGGCAACGGTTGATACCGATGAAAGATTGATCCTCTCCGGTCCTGACATCGTGTCGCGCGGATTCGTTTACGTGCGCGAGGCGGAAGAGCTGATGGAAGAGGCACGGCAGGTGGCCTATGAGGCAATCATCGGGGTGCTGGAGGGCTACGGCCAGGTGGATCGCATGCAGCTGAAAAAATGCGTGAAGGACGATCTGACCAAATTCCTCTACTCCAAAACCAAGCGCAAGCCCATGATTCTTCCGGTGATCATGAACGTTTGATTCCCGCTTTTGAGCATAAGAATCCACAAAATACCGTGGATTCATACATTTTATTTTTAAAACGCCCAAAGTTTCGGCTTTGTTCATAAAGTGGACACAACTCTGTCACACACCAAAGCTATAATAAATGGGTTATACGCGGCGCGTCCGCAATAAGAAAAATTTTGAAGCAAGAAAGGATACCCCATCATGGGAAAAGGAAACAGAAACAGACAGCGTCATCTGCAGGATAAGCTGGAAAATTCCGTAAAGCAAAAACCGAAAAAGCAGCTCCCCAAATGGCTCTATCACGCCATTGCATGGGTGCTGGTTGCAGCCGTTCTGGTTGGTGTAGTGGCAAGCGTCATCACCGAAACCGGTATCGTCAAGAGAAACCGTGTGCTCCTGAAGAGCGAGACCGGCAACTACGACGTCAATCAGCAAATGGCAACCTTCATCGTATGGCAGGAGGTCTACTACACCGCTTACTCCGAGTACTACTCCTACTATACCGGAAGCTCCTCCGATACCTCCAACATCACCTCCGTGTTCTCCAACGCGAGCGATTATGCTCTGACTGCCGCGCAATACAGCGTGGATAGCCAGCTCCGCGATTGTGTGGATGACGTAATGGAGATGCTTAAGATCTACGTTGCCGTTTGCGACGAGGCAGACCGCAATGACATTGAGCTTGAGGAGAAGGAGCTCAAGGATATTGATGCAACCGTAACTCAGCTCAAATCCATGCAGACCTCTTACGGCTTCGTTTCCTTCGATACCTTCCTCAAAACCTTTATGGGCAAGGGTATGAAGGAAAAGGATATTCGCGCGGCTCTTGAGCTGGTGGCTCTGTACAATAAGTACGCTTCTATGAAGCAGGACGAGCTGAAAAGCGGCGTAACCGCTGAGGATATCCAGAAGTATCTGGAAGAAAATCCCGATGAGTTTTACAAGATCGACTACCTGACCTATGCAGCAGATACCGAGGAGTTTGCAAACATTCTTAAGGAATGCGCAACGGCCGAGGACTTCAAGACAAAGGTTCTGGAGCACCACCTTGCAGAAAACTACAAAAAGATCTACAACAAGTACGTAACCACCGTTTTGGCAAAGGATGAGCTCGCTTCCCTTTCCACCAAGACCGACTCCGAAAGTGGCACTGCCCTTTCCGATGCGCTTGACGCGCTCGGTGCCGATGCCGAGAAGGAATTTTCCAAGAATGACAGCTTTACCGGCAAGGAAGACCTGAAAACCTGGCTCTTCGATACCAAGAACCGCGAGCAGTACGATAGCAACGTGGTTCCCGTGGACGACGGTGTGTACCTGGTAGTCTTCTACTCCGAGAAAGCCGATTCCGAAAAAGTTTCTGCCCGTGTGAAGTTCTACGAGTTCGTAGAGGGTGAAAAGCACGGGGACGACGATGATTTCAAGAAGAACATTCTCGAGCACATCACGCAGTCCAAGGCAGAAACACCTTCCTACCCTGTGGTAGATTACAAGAAGGCCTCCGATAAGGCAAACGCGCTCAAAACCGAGCTGACTAAGGAGAACGCCGACATTGCAGGGATCCTTGAGGACAACGATGCCGTATCCAAAACCGGCGTAACCTCCTCTTCCTCTTCCTCCGTTCTTCCCAAGGTGGTAAGAGATGCTGCTACCAAGTCGACGGTAAAGGCCGGTGACGTTCTGGTAACCAACAACGGCTCCACCTACTATGTGATCCACGTTTCCGCAATCGGCGAGGACATGAAGGTTTCGCTCTCGTACGTAACCGTGGAGCATGATACCTACTACAAGATCATTGACGACCTCACCGATTCTCTCAATGACATTTATCCCACTACCATCGTGGGCTCCTACAAGTCCGAGGCAAAAGAGGACACCTTTGAGGCTTGGATCTCCGAGCTTGCAAGCAAGGACGAGTTTAAGACAGCCCGTAAGGAATTTGATACCGCAGTATTTGAAACTGAAAAGAACGACGTTACCACTTATCATGCATACATGGTGATCAACACGCCTCTCTACCTCCAGGAGGAGGAAGTGGTTGAGGGCGGATACCTCGTGTTTGATGACGATGAGTTTGCAACCGATGCACAGGAAGCACTCAATGCGATCAAGGATAACACCGATCTCGATCTGATCGACGCGCTTTATGCTTTCAATAACAGCGCAACCATCTCCTCCGCGATCAAGGAATCCACCGCAAAGGCTGCCGACGAAAAGCTGGCAGAGTGGCTCTTCTCCGATGACCGCGCCAAGGACGATATCGCTGTGATCACCGCAAAGGATGAGGAAAGCGCATACGTTGCCGTATTTACGCAGAAGCTGAAGCTTTGGGAGAGCAACTCCAAGGCAGGCTACGTGGCACAGGAGCTTGAGGCTTGGGCCGAGGAGCTGGCAAAGGACTATACCCCCAACGAAAAGGCTTTGAAGAAGCTGGGTACTCCCACGCCTACCACCGAGTCCTCTTCGGAGTCCTCCTCCGAAACCACCGAGGAAACCACCACGGCGGCATAATCTTCAATGAAAACACAAAATGGCATGGAGTATTTCCGTGCCATTTTGTAGCTTTGTGAATATAATAGGAATAACCAACAGAGAAAAGGATGATTGATCATGGTACTTGACGCCAAACAAACCACCGTTGCCTACCGTTGCCCGCATTGCGGTGCGGGTGTAATGAGCGCAGTGAATATGTTCGCGCTCTCCGCCGATCTGCTCAAGCTGAAATGCACCTGCGGAAAAAGTGAAATGACGGCTGCATGCTCCAAGGATGGGAAGGTACGCTTGACCGTTCCCTGCCTCGTTTGCGCCAACCCGCACCACTTTACGCTGAACGAATCGCTCTTTTTTGGAAAGGAGCTCTTTACTCTGCAATGTCCTTACTCGGATATCGGATTGGCCTTTCTTGGAGAGATCAATCTGGTAAAAGCCGAGCTGGCACGCTCCGAATTGGAGCTGCTGGACCTTCTTGAAAAAAGCGGTCTGCAAAATCTGGAGGATCTCCAGCGTGACGAGGAAACGCTCCCCGACCCACAGGTGCTTGACATCGTGATGTTTGTGATCAACGATCTCGACGCCGAGGGCAAAATCTTTTGCAAATGCGATCCCGCCGACAACGGACGTCAATACGATGCCGAAATCACCGATCAAGGTGTTTGCGTCTCCTGCCGGAAGTGCCTCACCTCCCGTCTCATTCCTACCGATTCCAGCCTCAGTGCCCACGCCTTTCTCAACGCCGACGCGCTGCATTTGGAATAAAGAATCGAATAATGTTTTTGCAGTGGAGGGGAAACTGCTTGAGCATAAGCTTCCTTAACGTAATGTTTTCTGGGGGAAACTTCTTGTAAGAAGTTTCCCCCAGACCCCTTTCAAGAACTTTACACACATTTTTATTGCGAAATTGGCTACTTTCGTGCGCGGTGGATAAACAATAGCTCCCGCTAGCGTTTTGGTACAATTTCTCAAAGAGAAAATTTCCACCACAAAACGCTCCACAAGATAGTTGCTTATATTAAAACTAACTATTTGGAGCACTTTGTGGTCGAAGGCTTTTTGCAAGAAGCCGTCCCAAAGTGCTTGCGGGAGCCAATGCATATATAAAGCGCGTTAAACGAACCAATTTAGCAAGAAAGATGTGTGTAAAGTTCTTGAAAGGGGGCTGGGGGAAACTTCTTACAAGAAGTTTCCCCCAGAAAACATTACGTTAAGGAAGCTTATGCTCCAAAAGTTTTCCCCCGCATTATGACTGCTATTATTATTTGTTAAACACGCTGTTCCAGTCGTCCATAAAGCGCTGAATACCGATATCGGTCAGAGGATGCTTGAGCATCTGCATAATGACCTTGTAAGGAACGGTAGCAATGTGAGCGCCGTTCTTAGCGGAGTCCGTAACGTCCTGCGGACCGCGAACCGATGCAGCGATGATCTCGGTCTTGATGCCGTGAATCTCAAAGATCGTAGCGATATCGTCGATGATGCCCATACCGTTATCGGAAATATCATCGAGACGGCCGATGAAGGGGCTGACAAAGGTTGCGCCTGCCTTAGCGGCGAGAAGCGCCTGTGCGGGGCTGAAGATCAAGGTCACATTGGTTTTGATGCCCTCCTTGGAAAGCACGTTAACAGCCTTGAGGCCCTCTTCCGTGATCGGAATCTTGATTACAATGTTCTTGTGGATCTTTGCAAGCTCTCTTGCTTCCACAACCATACCCTCTGCATCGGGAGCAACTACCTCTGCACTGATGGGGCCATCCACAATGGTGGTGATCTCACGGATCACGCTCTTAAAATCTTTTCCTTCTTTTGCGATCAGAGAAGGGTTGGTGGTAACGCCGCAGATCACGCCAAGCGCGTTGACCTTGCGGATTTCTTCTACGTTTGCGGTGTCGATAAACAGTTTCATAATTCTCTTCTCCTTTTAGTTTTTTGTTCGGTTCTATTATACTCTTTTTCCACTCCCTTGTCAAGTTGTTTTTTTCAACCTTTGATGAAACTGTTTATTTGAATAAAAAAACACAAAAAAGGGGTTCTTTTTATGAAAAATGCCACAAATCGGCGTCATTTTTCAAGAAAAAGCACCAATTAAAGTGTGCAAAATCGCCAAAGCAATGCGCAAGCAGAAAAATGCAAAAAAAGGATTGACAAATTTCGAAATCCGTGATACAATTAAAGAAAGATTTGATTCTTCCGAAAGGACGGTATTTGAAGATGTTTTGTAAGAATTGCGGAACCGAACTCAAGCCCGAATTTGTGGCTTGTGAGCAATGCGGAACCCAAAAAGGAATGGGCAACCGTTTCTGTGCAAACTGCGGCAACGAGCTTGCTCCCAACGCGGTAGTATGCGGCAGATGCGCTTGTCCCGTTGCGGGTGCGGCGAATGCTTGCCCCGAAAGTGAGCGCAAATCCAAGCTGGTGGCAGGTCTTTTGGGAATTCTGCTCGGTGCTTACGGCATACATAGCTTTTATCTGGGCAACATCGGCAAGGGGGTAGCACAGATTATCGTTTCCCTCGTCACCTGCGGTCTGGGAAGCCTTTGGGGCTTTATTGAGGGGATCCTGATCCTCTGCGGCAACATCAACAAGGACGCCAAGGGCAATCCCCTGAAGGATTGATTCCACAAACTTCAAAAAAATATGCTACGGAAATTGCACATGCAAATTCCGTAGCATTTTTTATTACGTAGACGTGTCCTCTTCTTCGGGTGAGGGCGGCTCTTCTATAGGAGTCTCGTCTCCCATTGCCGCGCCGGACAGAAGCGTTTCAAAGCAGACGTCATCATCGATCTCGATGCGTACCCCTTCAATGTGCAAGAAACGTTTTTGCACAGCGTTCCTGTAAGAGGAGAGCGGACGGTCCAGCGCATTATCCGATTGTGCGCTCACCAAGATCTCGTCGCCGTCAAAGCCGGTGATCAGAACGGTATGGTACCAATCCCCCATGCTATTGGCGTACTGGATGACGTCTCCAAGGGTCGCCTCCTCGCGCGTCACCTCACGGGCATAGGGACCAATACCGCCGTTCTTCGAGGCAAAGCTTGGTGTTTCGGTAAAAAAATCGTAAAAATACTCCACACTGCTCCACGCCGGCGCCCGATCCTCGGCAGAGATGAAATACCATCCGAAATCGGGCGTATAATTCATGGTACAGCTCCCCGCAAGCACGGCCTGCGACACAAAATTGGTACAATTACCGCCAAAGCCCGTGAAATCGACGAATAAAGGATTGCGATCCAGCGCCCAGCGCTTGGCGTATTCCACCGCGCGTTCGCGGCGGTAGGGTTTGGTTACCAGCATGCATGCATCCCTCCTATACGGTGTTCTCCGATACAGGATATGCCGCCTGCCGGGGGAATGTTCGCAGCTTGAGTATATATTTATTCCCCTTCGTTACGCACGCAATATTGGCGATGGCATGTGGATCCAATCGCTTCGTCCTGTGTGCTGTATCCGCAAATCTTCAGTCCAAGATCCTCCTCGGGCAAAGCTGCTTTCTTCACGGTAGCAAAGGTTATATGCGGCTTCGAGCCTCCGAAATCGCCATAGATGGAGCGAGCCCCCGATTTGTAGAGGGCTACGAGTCTTCCCTCCTGCAAAATCAGGTCGGTCAGGGCAAAGTTGGGGCCGTCTGTAAAGAAGCAATAGCGCGCCTTGACGATTACAATGCTTTCGACGGCAAGGTCAACCGCCTCAAATTTTTCCCGTAGCTTCGTTTTCTTCGCCTCGTCCACGGTCAACCCCTCCAGGTACGCCGTCACCTCTTCATCGGTCCTCAAGATCAAAAGCTCGGTTCCGTCCGGCAAATAGGGATCTGTCAAAACGGCGTAAAGCGAGGAAAACTCCAGCCGCGTACCGGGGATCTCGTCCTTGGAAAGGGCGCGCGTAAAGGGACGGTCGGCAGGCACCTGTACCGTATAGGGCAGCAGATACGCCGAAGAAACGTACTCATTCGTTTCACTGTACGCACACACGTGAAGCTTACATTCTCCCTGTGGGAGATCGGAATTTTTGATCTTGACAAAGGTAATTTGCGATCCGATATCAGCGGTTGTGATCCATCCGGCCCTGGAGCGATAGATCGCAACCAGACCGTTTTCCTGGACCAGAATCTCGTCCAAGCCAAAGTTTGAGCCGTCACTGGAGCTTCTGGATACGGAGATCACGAGCAGCGAATGAGTACTCGGATCGATTGCATCCATACGGTTTTCCAGCAGCTTTTTGACGTCGCTCCTTGCCTTTTGATAGCCCTCCCATGCCTTGAGCTCGGAAAGCTCTCGGAACAAACCAATGGGGCTTTGGAGGTGAATTCCCCTTGTGGTTGCCAAAACCTCATATTCCACGGGAACTCCCGGGATCAGGTCCCTGGGGACCACTTCTCTTACAAGATCCTCCTCGGGGACCGATTCCTCCGTTGTATCCGATTCACTGTCGGCAAGCGACTCCGAGAGCGAGTTGGATTCGGTATCCGACCCGGGAACGGGAGCCGTTGGAAAGCAGGCAGAAAAAGCCGTCACGCACAAAAGCAGAATAGCAAACAAACACCAAACTCGTTTCATAAAAATTCCTCCTTCGGTCAGTTTTTTGAAGATGGGCATTCCGACCCTTTTGGCACAGTCGAATCTGCCCCCTTCACCTTATCCGTCGACATTTTTGGGAATCGGTTACAAAAAAAGAAAAAGTTTTCCTCTCAATATTCCGCCTCGATGGCAGCAATGCGCTCCACGACCTCACGGGGGCAAAGCTTATCCACCGCGTAAGCATGGCGCAAGAGATCCGCGGGAATGTAGTCATCATACTTTTCAAACACAGGCGCTTCCCCGCTTCCCACCAGCTCCTCGGGGGCAAGCCCATGTGTGCGGAGCTCCTCGGCAAGGTGCGCGATCAGCTCGTAATCGTTGCCCTTGGACATTTTAAAGGTAATGAAATAGCATCCCTCGTACTCCACACCCGTAATGCCGAATTTTGCGCCCTGCCGCGCGATCAGGCGGCGCATCGTGCGAAATGCGCGCGTTCCCAGCCACGGGAAGAGACACCAGGAGTATCCGCCCAAATGCACCAACGAATGCGTAAGCATCCCCGTGTTTCGCGCTACGTGACGCGCCGTATCCAGTCGCTTCTGCGCGTTGGGCTTGAGATACGGATATACGGTGTCCTCCAAAAGGACCTGCCGCATGCGCTCGACAATGCGCGTATGCACCTCGCCGTAGTCCCCGGGCCAGGAGACCTCCATCTTCCCCTCCACGCTCTTGACGTAAATCAGCTTGTGTTGAATATCCAGCTCCTCTACCTCCCACACGCGTCCCGCAAGCGCGAAGCGGTCACCAACGGGGGGCGGCGTAGTAATGGTTCCGATCTCGTCCGAGCCGCACCGCACGGTGTAGTCCTCGGAGTCCTTGAATACCGCGTAAAACTTGAACGAGCGTAGCAACCGCTCACCGCCAAGCCCCACGATCAGCGTTTTTTCATCGGTCATCTCCAAAAATTCGTTGTTCAGCATCGACAAAAGCAGAACCTTATAGTCCTCCTTCGGCACGCCTGCAAAGGGTGGAAGCGACAGCACGCGCTCGGCCAATCGGCGCGGTGTCAGCTCTCCCGATGCCGCCAACACGCTGAGTGTTTGATGGAACAGAAGGCTGTACGGAAGCTTACGGACGTTTGGCGGCTCAATAAAGCGCTCCTCGATATAAAGCTGAACGATGGCGATCGCCTTGAGCAGCTCCCAGGGGATCAGCTGCGGAAGCGGCGTATTGGGGAGCGGATCCTCCTCGCGGAATACCATCATCATCTCGGGCGGTTGTCCGCGTCTGCCCGAGCGCCCCAAGCGTTGCAAAAAGCTTGTCACGGAATTGGGCGACTGATTCTGCAAGACCCGTTCCAGGCGGCCGATGTCGATGCCAAGCTCCATTGTCACCGTTGCGCAAGCTACCGCATGGATCTCCTCGTCCTTCATCTTCATCTCGGCCTCTTCACGGATCGAGGCCGACAGGTTTCCGTGATGGATGAGGAAAACGTCGCGATCTCCGCGATTTTTGGCGATCTGGCGGAAGGTGGCGCAAAGATACTCGGTCTCCTCACGGGAATTGGAAAACACGAGTGACTTGCGGTCACGGACGCAATCGTACATATAGGAATATCCCGCATCGTACGGAATCCCCTTGGACGGGCCGTTGGGATCGTCCTTCGGCTCCGTATCCTGCTCGGTTTTGGAGTTCTGAATGTAAAAATGCTCCATGCCAAGCCGCCAGCGGATCTTCCCTGCCTCAAACTGCGGCACCAGAGTCTCACGTCCGCTTCCGGCGCCCAGCCAAGCGGCCGCCTTTTGGGGGTCTCCAATGGTAGCGGATAGTCCCACGCGGCGCGGATGATAGCCGATGAGATGTCCAATACGAGCCAGTTGGCAAAGGATCTGGTTTCCGCGGTCGCTTCCCGTGAGGGTATGGATCTCATCGATCACAATAAAGCGTAGATCCCCAAATAAACGCACAATGTCAGTGGAACGATTGATCAGCATGGATTCCAGCGACTCGGGGGTGACCTGCAGGATCCCCTGCGGGTTTTCGAGCAGCTTTTTCTTGTGCGACTGTGCCACGTCTCCGTGCCAATGCGTTACACGGATGCCGCTTTGATCCAGCAGCTCCTCCATGCGGTAAAACTGATCGTTGATCAGACTTTTGAGCGGCGCGATATAAAGGACCCCCACACTCATGGGCGGATCCTCGCACAGCTTTGCCAGGATCGGGAAGAACGCCGCCTCGGTCTTACCGCTCGCGGTGGACGACGTCAAGAGCAGATTGTGGTCGGTGTCAAAAATCGTCTCGGCCGCCGCCACCTGCACCTCGCGCAAATTCTCCCAATTGTGCGCATAGATAAATTCCTGTATAAAATCGGGAAAACGTTCAAATATGTTTGACATTGTATTTTTCGTTGGGG
>JAFVOP010000040.1 GCA_017505745.1 Clostridia bacterium | reverse complement strand
GATAGGTTTCGTTTGCTTCGATCTCTTCTGCGCTAACACCGTAGTAGCAGCTCGCGAACGCAGCGTTCAGTGCTGCCGTATCAGCTGCGGCATTGGCATCGTTCTTGATCGATTTCGTGACCTGCGCATCGTTCATATAGCCCGTCACGGTTCCCGCGTATGCGGAGGTGTTTCCTACCGTCCAATCCTCGTCCGCAACCGTTCCGAAGTTGTCAACGGTGCTCTTGCCTGCGACCGAGTAGCAGTTGGTATAGCTTCTTGTAGCCGCGCCGTCTCTTGCATATCCGGAGATACCGCCGCCGCATGCCAGGAAGCTTTTCTGCGTGTCAGCCACGTGAACGACCTTTGCGGAGAAGTTGCTTGCAAGGTTGAAGCAGTTTTCGTAACTTGTCTGAATTCCCGTATTGTCGTTACCGACGATACCGCCAAGACCCACGCGGTGGTTCTTCTGGGATTCAATGCTTCTGTCGTCAGCACTCATCGCGCCGTAGTTGATGCAGTTGGAAACCGCGTTTGCGATTTCCTTGGTCTGCGCGCTGTAAACACCGATGATGCCGCCCACGCCGTGCCAACGTCCAAAGACGATCGCAGAGATGTCTGCATAGTTGACGTTGTAGGTGATGGTGTCCGCCTCTGCGGCGCCGACGATACCGCCGGAAGCCTTGTCACCCTTGACGGATGCGCGGTTGACACAGTAGGAAAGCTCGTGACACTTGACTTGGAACGCCACGATACCGCCCGCATAAACACCGATCGCGGAACAATCCGCATCGGTCGTACAGCCTGTGACGGTAGCCTCAAGCGCGATACCCACGATGACACCCGCGAAGGTCTCACTGTAGGTCTTGGGAGAGGTTGCGGCGGTTTCGCTGAGAAGCGTACCGACCTTGACGTTCTTCGCGTTGACGTTCTTGATGACCGCGTTGTTGGAGATCAATCCGAAGATACCGCTGACGTAGGTATCGCTGTCAAAGCCCGAGGTCGCGAAGTTGCCGTTTTCACGGTTTGCGTTGATGGTTGCATTCTTGATGGCATAACCGCCACCGTCATAGATGCCTGCAAAACCGCGTCTCTTGACATAGTTGCTGTTGCTCTGATAATCACCGATGGGGGTGAATGCCAATCCTGCGAGATCAATGTCTGCAGTCTGTTTGAAGTAAACGCCCACAAAGACTCTTCTCGAAGTCTGCTCGGCACCGAGGAAGTCACTTGCCCATGCGGCATCGTTGGTTGCGAGCGCAAGCCAAGCAAGATGCTCGGGACGCTCGATGAGGTAAGGATCGGCTTCGGTTCCGCTACCCTGTGTGGGAGCAGCGTAGTCATCCATACCCTGCCAGGTTGCACCCTCAAGATCGTTGTCGGAGTAGTCTGCCGCGCTACCCGTGCTACCGCCGCCGGGCTTGCCGTTGCCGCCAACAATCAAATTGAAGTCGATCATGACCGGCTTGTGGTCGGAGGAGGACAGGATGGTTTCAATGGAGAGGTTGCGGTAACGAACCGTTTCCAGCTCGTTCTCGTAGACCTCAAGCGCATAGATGTGGTCGATCGAGCCTGCATATTTGCTGTCGCCCTCATCGTCCTTCAGAGCCGCGCTGAAGCCGACGTATGCCTGCAGCTCGTTGCTCCATTCGGGATAGCCGTTGCAGGAGTGGTTGTGTGCGGTGTCAAGCGTTTCGTTGCGGCAGTTGATGAAGCCGTTTTCTCTCATCTCGTCACAAGCACCCCAGAGATATTCTTTCTGAGTTCCGTCGTGCCAATCGTACACGGTCAGAGCCTTGTTGGGATTCGCCTTGTGATCCTCCCAAGATTCTGCATAGCCGCCCTTGTGATTGTTGCGTTGGTCTGCCCAGTCAAAATACCAGGGTTTCTCATCGCCCTGTGCCTTGTAACCGCCCGCCGCATAATCATAAGAATCTGAGGAGTTGTAGTCACCGCCGACGAGAATGGTCTTGCCGTACTCTGCCTGATAGTCTCTCAGGAAGGGAATCAGCTTTTCGACCTGCTCCAGACGCAGGGGGTTACCCAAGGGAGCGGTCTGCGGGTCAACGTAGGTGTTGGATTCCATGTGTGTGCAGCAAACGGTGTATTCCTTCTGTGATGCCTTATCCTTGAAGGTTGCCACGTTTGCGGTGTGTCCGAGGTCGTCGGAGTTGTCAAAATATCTGCCTGCAAACTCGCCGGTGTTGTGAATCACCGGTTCATTGATGCCGTCACCGTCCACGTCGGTGGTGTGATACGTACCGTAGGAAAGATAAGTAGAAGAGCCTTCCACGTACTCGGTGGTTGCAGTGTTGTAGAAGATCGGGTTGTTGATTTTTGCCGGCGTGCCGTCGGGTCTTTCGGGAATGACCTCAAGGTAGCCGATCTCTGCCATTGCTTCCGAGAAGCCGCTGGTGTGCCAGCCATCACCGAAGAACTCGTTCAGACCGATGACGTCAGGCTGATAGAGCGCAACGAGCGCAAGCTGGTACTCAATACCGGTGATCGAAGCGAAGAGCGGGCTGTTTGCGGACGTATCGCGGTACCATGCGTTCTGGAAGATCACGCGCGTCTCGCCCGCCTTTTCAGGGATCATCTCACGCTCGTAAACGCCGGTGGTGTTGCAGTTTTCGCTCAGCTTGATGCGGCCGGACGGGAAGAGCTGCTTGACCAAACGCTGAGAAGCCGCGATGTATCCGAAGGTATCACCCGCAGTCACGATCAGGCGATTGCCCTCAACGGCGGTGGTGAAGGTTCCGGTTTCCATTGTGGAGTCTTCAACGATGACGATCTCATAAGCGTCCGGATCCTCGCTTCTCTCGGTCGCGAGAGGCATCTTGATGCCGCGCTTGGAGAGAATGTGGTACTGAAGTCCGACAACCGTGTAGGCGGGAGCCATGACGGAATCGGCGGGATAAACAATGGTGTAAAGTGCGGTGTCGTCATCCTCGGGCTCGGGCTCGACGATGCTCTGGTCGACAAAGTCTCCGTCGGCGTCATAGTTGACGGTCCAAGTGCGGCCGTAAGCAGCCTCGCCGCCCTCGGTCTCCACAAAGAAGGGGGTGACGGTGTAGGTG
>JAFVOP010000039.1 GCA_017505745.1 Clostridia bacterium | reverse complement strand
CCCCTACTATCTTGTAACATCTTAAATTTTATATCAGAACCATTTTCCTATGGGAAGTCAACCATACTCCGTAGTAGATCCCTTCGCCACTGCGTGGCTCGGCTTTGCTCCATGCGGCATGCCTCATTGCGCAAAACTTCGACTATGCCCCGCCGTGTCATCCTGAGCGTGTCGAACTTTTGGGGCAAGCCCCAAAAGCACGAGGCGTAGCCGAGTGGGATCTCGGCGGGGCTTCGCTCAGGATGACAGCAAGGACGTTTGTCAAGTTTTAGTTGTCACAACATACTACGGTAAACATCCTTATGAGAAGTTTGGCAAGGGGAGCTCTTTTTTGTAATTCACGGAAGCAATTTTTTGTCGATCACAAACACGCTTCCCGCGCTGGTGTTGCAGAGAAGCTCGCCGTTGTAAAATTCACAGCTCTCGATCTCTTCCATGTTCAGTGCTTCGTCCAGATCCGAAATACGCGCGCACATCGTTCTTGCGTTCAGGTCAAAGACCGCGATCTCGTTGGGGTATTTTTCCTTGGACATAGGGCAACCAAAGGTGTAGTAGATCTTTTGATCGGCCAGTGCGCCGCCTTGCGTAAAGAGAAGGTCCGAGCGCACCGTGAACTGATCGCGGATGTCGCGGGGCGTCAGCTTGACGAGCGCTCCCCGGTCGAGGCTCGGCAGATCAAATTTCGTGATGAGATAGGTGTTTTCCCGTTCTCCCTCGGGAAGGGTGCCGCGCTTCGTGCGGTATTTTGCGGAGAACATATACAGCGCGCGGTGCTCCGTGTCGGCAAAAAAGGCGGGGCAGCCCCAGCAGGGCGGCAAAAAATCGGTGTCCTCAATGCCTTCGGGGTGATAGGAGATCACTTGAAGCGTTTGCGCCTGATAGGTCTCCTTGCCGTCCGTTTCGCTGCGGGTGATGTTTTCCACGGCACAGCGGTAGAAATAACCGTCCTCGTCGTAGCCGATCCCCGCACCGATCACCACGTACAACAGCGGGATCGGATTGCCGTTGTAGTGTTCCTTTCCAAACATACAGGAGTTGGAATGGTTGGTGTAGTCCTTGGTGGGGCTTCCCGCATTGTAGGAGCCAAGCGGAAAGACGGCGAGCGGAGCGCCGTCGCGTGCCTTCAGATCGTATACGCAGCACATCCCCGTGTGATGCAGGATAAAGGCACGGTCCTCAAAAACGGCAAAGCCTTGGGACGGGGGGAGCGCATGCGGTGCTTCCTTGAAAAAGAGTGTGGCACGTGGAGTGGATGCATTCATTTCCGGGTCTCCTTTTTCGTTTGTTCTGTTTGGATCAAAGCGCAGAGATCCATTGGGCAAAAAGCATGACGAGTGGGAGCGACGCGGTGGAGAGCAGGGAAGTTATCCCCACGGTTTGCGAGGCATACCCGGGCTCAATTTCGTAAAGCTCGGCCAGCATCGTTACGGTTGCGGCGCTGGGCATTCCTGCCATTGCGGTGGCGAGCAGGATATACGACTGTTGCAAGCCGCAAAGCTTGGCAAGCAGACAAACTGCCACAGGAAACAGGATCAGCTTGATCAGGGAATGCAGATAAAGCTTACCGTTGGTAAACATTTTCGGTAGAGAAATGGTTGCCAGCAGCGCGCCTGTGATAAGCACCGAGATCGGGGTGCAAAGGCCGCCCAGATAGGAAAAGAACTTTCCAAAGCATTCGGGAAGCTCAAAGAGCGGCTTGCAAAGATAAAGCACCACGCCGATGACACAGGGAACGGTTCCATAGTTGAGGATTGCTTTTTTGGGGGTCATGCGGATATCCTCGCGGCGGCGCGCCAGGATCATGATGCCCCAAGTCCATAAGAACAGATGGAAGGCGATTACATAAAACGCGCCCATAAAGCTTCCGCGGCCGTCACCGAGGATCGCGTCCATAATGGGAAATCCGATAAATCCGCAGTTGGAAAAGATGAGCGTGAATTCAAAGATCTTCGTGGTGTCCTGTTTTTTCATGCGCATACAGATCAGGTATGCCGCCAGGGACATCAGAATGTGCATCACAAAGCTGATGAGGGTCACTTGCCATGCAACCGTCAGGTTCTCCTTTGAATATTCGGCGTTTGCAAGCGCCGAAATGATCATCATGGGTTGTCCCACGGAGATGATCAAACGTGAGAGCCCCTTGGAGGAGGAATTGTCAATAATTTTCGTCTTTCGACAGATGTAGCCGCAAACCATCAGCAAAAACAGAGTAAGGATGATGGTGAGCAGGGAAGGGAAATAGTCCATGTGTCAGTCTTCTCTCAATTCGTTCAGTTTTTCGGCGATGCGCTTCATATCCTCCATCATGTCCTCTTTCTTGCGGGGATCGCGCAAAAGAGCGGCGGGATGGTAGACGGCGGTCATCAGATAGTTGCCCTTTTCAAACCACTTGCCGTGCTCCTGCGTGATCTTGAAATCGGGCTTGATGAGCTTCATGGCGGAGATACGCCCCAGACATACGATGATCCTGGGACGGATGATCTTTACCTGCTCGCGCAGATAGTCTATGCAAGCGGTCTCTTCGTCGGGAAGCGGATCGCGGTTCTTCGGCGGACGGCATTTGAGAATATTGGCAATGTAAACGTCCTTACGCGCAATGTCCACCGCGTAGAGGTAGCGGTCGAGGAGCTGTCCCGCGCGTCCCACAAAGGGAACCCCCGAAAGGTCCTCCTGCTCGCCCGGTGCCTCTCCCACAAACATCAATTCAGCATTGGGGTTTCCCGTGCCGAATACCGAGTTCGTGCGGGTGGCACCCAACGCGCACTTTTGACAGGAGGCGCAGACCTTTGCAAGCTCTTCCAATTTGTTTTCCATAGGATCGTCTCTCTTTATTTCAGTATTTTGCCGGCATATCAACCATGCCGTCGAGGGAAGCAGCGGTACCCGAGCAATGCAGCATGCAGTTGCCCGCGCGCAGCGTTTTCACCAACTGTGCCGCCGACGTGATCGGCTCCTCGGTAAAGATCCCACCCGATTCCTCGGAATCGGGATGGTGAAAATCGCTGCCGGAGGAGCGAAGCAGTCCGTAGCGCTTGGCCCACATATCGGCAAGTTGGTTGCGCGAATCGTGGCCCTTGTGTCCGTTAAAGACCTCCACGCCGTCGAGCAGCTTGGGGTTCATCACGGTCATGCGGTTGCGGAAGGGGTGCGCCTGGATCAGAAGCAATCCGTGCTCCTTTGCAAAGGGCGAAAAGGTTTTCAGGGACATTTTGTGCAATTCGGGATACTCATACAGAAATTGCTCGTCCATGCCGTACACCAGATAATCGTTGAAATTTTCCAGGAAGCGAAGCTCCAGACCAAGCAGAACGTGAAGTCGTCCCTTTGCGTAGTCTTTCATGATGCGGTAGCCCGACAGATAGTGATCCATTTTCTCTTTCCAGGTATCTCCCGCGTTGTCCACCACGTAATCGCAGTAATGATTGGTAACAACAAGGGAGGAGTACCCGGCGGCAAGAAAGCGTTCGGCAACCTCGGGGGCGGTGAGATCGGCACAGGGGCTGACCTCGCGGGTGTGGGCGTGCAATTCGGTTTTATATTGCATAATCGGGGCTCCTCTTATTTCACATCGATGATCGAGGTATCCCACATCTCGGGAGCCTTGTAGCCCAGCAGATTGACGGTGGTTGCGGCTACGTTGGAAAGACCGTATGCGCCGTCCTGCTTTACCGAGTAATGCTCCTTTGCATCGGTGTTATCGTAAATGATGCAGGGAACGGGATTGAGCGTATGGCTGGTTTTGGATTTGTAGTTGCCGTTTTTATCTGCCTTGGGCATGCCGGTCTTCTTGTCCATCTCATACATCTCGTCAGCATTTCCGTGGTCGGCGGTGATCAGAGCCACGCCTCCAAGCGCGTCCACAACGGGCAGGATTCTGCCAAGCTGAAGGTCCAGTGCCTCCATCGAGCAACGGGTGGCGGCGAGGGAGCCGGTGTGTCCCACCATGTCTCCGTTGGGGAAGTTGACGCGCAGATACTTGTATTTGCCGCTGTTCAGACATTCAATGAGCTTGTCGGTGATTTCGGCGCACTTCATCCAAGGACGTTGCTCAAAGGGAACCACGTCGGAAGGAATCTCAATATAGGTTTCGAGCTCTTCGCTGAATTTGCCCGACTTGTTGCCGTTCCAGAAGTAGGTCACGTGGCCGTATTTCTGGGTTTCGGAGATCGCCAAAACGGGAATGCCCGTATTTGCCATATATTCGCTCATGGTGTTGGTGATCTCGGGAGGAGACACCAGATACTTGTTGGGGATGTGCAGGTCGCCGTCGTATTCAAGCATGCCGGCGTAGACCACCTTCGGAACGCGCACGCGGTCAAACTTGTCAAACGCGCCCTCGGGAGCGTCAAAGGTCTTGGAGATCTCGATCGAGCGGTCGCCGCGGAAGTTGAAGAAGATCACGCTGTCGCCGTCCTCCACCGTTCCAACCGGCTTGCCGTTCTCGGCAATGACGAATGCGGGGAGATCCTGGTCAATGACCTTCAGCTCGTCGCGGTAGGTCTGTACAGCCTCGGCTGCCGACGCGAACTGTCTGCCCACACCCAGTACATGTGTGTTCCAGCCGGCTTCTACCATCGCCCAGTTTGCCTCATAGCGGTCCATGGTAATGGTCATACGTCCGCCGCCCGATGCGATCTTAACGTCATAGCTTGCGTCGCGAAGCTCGGAGAGATAATCCTCGAAGGGGTTGATATAGTCGAGCGCGGAGGTTTCCCCCACGTCACGTCCGTCGAGCAGAATGTGCACGCGCACGCGATTGACCCCCTCGGTCTTTGCCTGCTTGAGCATGGCCTTGAGGTGGTCGATATGGGAGTGCACGTTTCCGTCGGAGAAGAGACCGAGAAAATGCAGGGTGGAGGCGTTGGCTTTTACGTTGGCGATCAGCTCCTGCCAGGTGGAGGAAGCAAACATTTTGCCGCTTTCGATCGAATTGGAGACCAGTTTTGCACCCTGTGCAAATACCTGGCCGGCGCCAAGCGCATTGTGGCCTACCTCGCTGTTGCCCATGTCGTCATCGGAGGGCAGACCAACAGCCGTGCCGTGGGCCTTCAGAGAGACGGTGGGATACTTTTCGAGAAGCATATCCAGGTTCGGTGTATAGGCGGTTTTTACCGCGTTGGATACCGTGTCGGGCGCCAGTCCCACGCCGTCCATCACAATCGTCAGAACCGGCCCCTTTACACCGTCAAAATGGTTGAGTTTTTCCAGCTTTTTGTTCATAATATCCTCCGGATTTTTTGATCGGCCCGTACAGGCCATAAATTAACATTATATATTATACCGCAAAAAAAGAGAAAAGCAAGGGATTTTTCACATCTTTTTCAAAAAATTAAAATATTGGGCATTTCGACAAAAAATGATGTTTTTTGATGTTTTTTCTCGAATGAGACTTGAAGAAATGGGGAGGTTGTGATATAATGGAAAAAAATCGACCCCTTTTGTTTGTCGGAAAGGAGTATATTCGAAATGGAAAAGGACGACATTCAGGCACAAACAGAGCCGATGGATGCGCAAGCAGAGCCGGTGGATGCGCAAACAGAGCCGATGGATGCGCAGGAGACGCAGTTAGAGGCTACGGATACCGATCCGGTACCGGAGCCGTTGCCCGCGGAACCCACCAAAGCCGGTTTTTTAGGCGGCAGCGTGGTGCTGAAGACCTCTCATATGATCATTGGCTCGATCGTGGTGCTTTTGTTACTTGTTGGCGGCGTGGCATTGGGAAGCCTGCTCCCGGGGCTTTTGGCGGATCCGGAGATCGATCCCAACGCCAAGGATGATGACGAGCTCTACTTTGATGCAGGAGAGGTTACTCCCGGAAATATTTTGGCACCGGGATATAAGGACGTCACCTTTCCTGCGGGAAAGAAGGACGTGCAGATCATTTTGCCCAATCCCGAGGGGAATCCCTGTTATTTCCGATACGTTTTGATTTTGAAGGAAAGTGGAGAAACGGTTTACCGGTCGGGATTGATCCCTCCGGGAAAGGTCATTACGGCCATCACACTCTCCCGTCCGTTGGAGCCGGGACAGTACGCCATGGAGATCCGGGTAGAAACCTTTGATCTGGAGGAGCGCTCCTCCATGAACGGAATCACCATGGACGTGAATCTTTCGGTTCGCTAATCTGCGAAAGGAGAATGATAGAATGAGTTACAGAAAACGAATCGGATCGCTATTATTGGGCTTGGTGCTGTGTTTTGGCGCGTTGGCACCGTATCATCTGCCGGCCAACGCCGCGGATGCCGAGCACATCGATCCTTCCATTGCTTTGGGCAACGGGTTTGCGATTGCCATTGCTTCGGACGGAACGGCCTGGAGCTGGGGACGGAACAACGTCGGACAGCTGGGTATCAATACCCACTCCAACGCCAACGTCACCACGCCGGAGAAGGTGGTTACCAATGTTCGGTTTCGCGAGGTTGCCGCAGGAGACTCCCATGTGATCGGGTTGGGAATGGATGGAGCAGTGTATGCCTGGGGTGAAAACGGCATGGGACAGCTGGGGCTTGGTGAGCAAACCACCGAGAATCAAGCTGTACCGGTGCAGATCTCCGCGCTGGAAGGGCTTTCGATCCAAGCTGTTGCGGCGGGAGGAAATACCTCGTTTGCCTTGACGGTGGAAGGAGACGTGTACGCTTGGGGTGCAAATACCAACTACATGCTGGGAGATCCTATGCAAAGCGTGGGGGCTACTGTTGCAACGCCGACACCGATCGAGGGCTTGGCACAGACATCGATTTCGCAAATTGTTGCGGGAGAGGGAACGGTTGCCGCTATTGCAACCAACGGAAGGCTTTGGATATGGGGCGAAAATGAAAAGGAGCAGTGTGGCCTGATGGTAGGTGCCGACGTCAAGCAACCCACCGAAAAAAGTCCGTCGGACACGGAGATGAATGCGGAGCCGATCCGTGCGGTTGCACCGGGGCGGAATCATACCGCGCTTCTTTCCTCCTCGTATACAATTTTGAACATGGGCAGCAACGCCGTGGGACAGTTTGGAAACGGAAGGACTGACGAGGATCACACGACGTATCCGTTTTGGTTGTCGAAAAACGAAGCGTTGATCGGTGAGGACCTTTCGGTGGCCGAGATCGCCGCGGGGAGTGAGCACACCGTTGCCCGTACGGCCAACGGCAAGATCCTTGTCTGGGGCTCTAACTCTGCGGGGCAGCTGGCGCAGGATACCGGAACTTCCATCAATCACACCCCCACGGAGGTTTTGTTGGATTCTTATACCAACGGAACGGCAGTTGCGATCGCGGCGGCCTACAACAATACTGCGGTGATCGATTCCGAGGGACACGTCTTTACGTGGGGATCCGATTCGCACGGACAGCTTGGAAACGGTTCTGCCTCTCATGATGCCACTGCTCCCGTAAAGGTGCTTGGCGAGGATGGCGTTGGTTTCCTGTATCTTGGGGTTCCTACCGAGGATACGGTGCACGCGGTCTACGTGACGGCAAATGCTACCGTTCCGTCGCCGGCCTTTTGTGTGTCGATTCCCGCGACCATGGATTTCGGTGTTCTGGAGCAGAAGAGCTCCACTGCGGAAAACCGCATTTGTGAGATCGAATTCTCAGTGGGAGCGCAGAACGTGCGGTATCTGTTTGGAAAGCAGTTGGTCGTGCGAGTCAAGCCTTCTGTGGGAGATTCGTTCGCCTTGCTTGGGAATAACGGCAGTCAATTGCCGTATGATGTGTATAGCGCATCCGCCGGAGACACGAAGCTGACACCGGAATCCGAATTTGCGGTGTTTGAGGCGGATGGAAGCGTGAGCGGTCGTGTCACGATCGATCAAAGCAACATTGTAATTGCCGATACGTATCGGGGCGAGTTGATCTTCTATGTCAGCGTTACCGACGGCGCGGCTTCTTGAAAGGAGGAAGGGATTTGAACGCTATTCGAACATTTACTGTCTGTTTTCTGTCTCTCGCCATTTGCTTTTCCTGTATTTCATCCTTTTGTCTGGCATCTGCCGAGGATACGGAGGAGCTGACCTCCCTGCAAGCCGGTGGCGGTGCTTCGATCTCGGTAGAAACGATCGTCATTCCCAAGCCGAATTTTACGGTGTCGGTTCCCACGGGGATTCCCTTAGGAGATCTTTCGAGAACCGAGGAGTCCTCGGTAAAAAGTCAGAGCTTTACGGTTCAGGTCTCGGATTTTTCCAACATGGACGGAAAGCAGGTAGAGGTTACGCTTTCTACACCCGACGGGCGGTTTCAGTTGCATTGCGGAGACCACGTATTGCCGTATGAGGTGTTTTCCGAGGCGGAAAGAGGTGAGGGGGATCCGATTGAAATGAACGGACTCTTCCATACCTTTTTAACGGTTGGGGAGAAAACGGGACGCGTGGAGATCGATCAGTTTGATATTCCTGCCGAGGGCGCGTACGGAGGCATTTTGAATTTCCATTTTCACGTGACCGAACAACCGACCTCTTGACCAAAAAGGAATGTTGCAAAATCCTGAAAACTGCAACATTCCTTTTTTCATTTCATTGACTTTTCGGGCGCGGTGTGGTAAAATATAAGATAGAAACCGTATCAGCGATCCGCAAGGAAAGGAACCAAAGCTATGAAGAAAAAATTGCTTGCCATTGACGGAAACAGCATTCTCAACCGCGCGTTTTACGGCGTTCGGCCGCTCACCACAAAGGATGGCTTTTATACCCACGCGCTTTACGGCATGATCACAATGATCAGCCGCCAGGCCGAGGCACTCAAGCCCGATTACTGTGCCGTGGCGTTTGACCTCAAGGCGCCCACCTTCCGCCATGAGATGTACGGCGCTTATAAGGCAGGGCGCCGTCCTATGCCCGAGGAGCTGGCAATGCAGCTTCCGGTAGCCAAGGAGCTGCTGAAAGCATTGGGATACAGTGTTCTGGAGCTTGCGGGGTATGAGGCGGACGATATATTGGGAACTCTCGCAAGCATGTGCGAGGAGGCAGACTGCGAGGCGTACATTCTCACAGGTGACCGCGATTCCTTGCAGCTGATCAGCGATCACGTTCACATTTTGCTTGCCACAAATGCAGAAACGGTGGACATGGACGAGGCACGCTTTTTTGAAAAGTACGGCGTTTCCTCCAAAGTATTCGTGGACGTAAAGGCCTTGATGGGGGATAGCTCGGATAACATTCCCGGTGTTCCCGGGATCGGAGAAAAGACGGCGCTGAAGCTGATTGCCGAGTATGGCTCGCTGGATGGCGTATACGAGCAGCTGCCAACCGCCAAGCATACCCCCTCGGTTCGCGCCAAGCTGGAGGCGGGGCGCGAGAGCGCGTATCTTTCTCGCAAGCTGGCACAGATCTTTCGTGAGGTACCGCTTGACGTGGCGTTGGACGAAATGGGGCATGGAGAGATCCACCGCGCGGATGCGCGCCGACTGTTCCTGCGCCTGGAGTTTTCGGCATTCCTCAAGCGCTTTGGATTGGACGGGGAGGAGCCTGTCGAGGTCTCTGCCGCGGCACCTGCCGCATGTACGGTGGTAATGTGTTCCGTGGAGTCGATAGCCGAGAAGGTCCGTGCGTGTGAGACGCTTGCTCTGGATCTTGACGGCGAGCATCTGTTGCTCTCCAATGGGGCAGACCTCTGGGAGGTACAAGGCACTTGCGCGGAATTGGTACCGTATCTGGTTGGAAAAACGGTGGTTTGCTACGATGCAAAAGCCTTGTATAAGGCACAGCCGGGCGGAGCGTTGCGCAAGCTGGACCTGTTTGATCTGATGCTGGGGGCCTATCTCGTCAATTCTGCAAAAAACAACTATGAGCTTTCCACGCTGGTGTCGGATTACCTGGGCACGCTTTCCAATCCCGACCTGCCGCGCATTGTGTATTTTTTAGATCTCTACCTTAAGATCCGCGAAAAGCTGGAGGAAAGCCAACAGCAATCTCTGATGGAGACTTTGGAAATGCCGCTTGCGGCGGTGCTGGCCGATATGGAAACGGCAGGATTTCAGATCGACCGCGCGGGAATTGCCGCTTACGGAGAGCAGTTGGGACAGGTTGCAAAGGAACTGGAATCTCGCATCTATTTCCATGCGGGACGCGAATTTAACATCCAATCTCCCAAGCAGCTTGGAGAGGTTTTATTTGATACCTTGAAGCTGCCGCATGCGAAAAAGACCAAAACCGGATACTCGACCAATGCCGAGATTTTGGAAAAGCTGCGCCCCTATCATGAGATCATCGAGGATATTCTGGACTACCGACAGGTTACCAAGCTCAAGAGCACCTATGCGGACGGACTGTTAAAGCTGGCCGATGAAAACGGTCGTATCCATACGAATTTCAAGCAAACGGGAACCGCCACGGGACGGCTTTCCTCTGCCGAGCCCAATCTGCAAAATATTCCCGTGCGCACCGCACTCGGGCGGGAGCTTCGTCGCTTCTTTTTACCGTCGGGAGAGGACTACGTGATCGTAGACGCCGATTATTCACAGATCGAGCTGCGGCTTCTGGCACATATCTCCGAGGATACCAACATGATACAGGCCTTCCGCAACGGAGCCGATATTCACACCTCCACCGCTGCCACCGTATTCGGTGTTTCTCCCGAGGAGGTTACCCCCGAGATGCGCAAGCGAGCAAAGGCGGTCAATTTCGGAATCATGTACGGGATCGGAGCCTTTTCACTTTCCGATGATATCGGTGTATCGCGCGCCCAGGCACAGGAGTTTATTGACCGATATTTGGAGGGATTCCCGCGGATCGACGCTTACCTTAAGGCGGTGATTCGCGAAGGGTATGATAACGGGTACGTGACCACACTGTTTGGGCGTCGCCGTTATATTCCCGAGCTGCTGGGAACCAACAAAATGCAGCAAAAATTCGGGGAACGTGTTGCCATGAACAGTCCGATTCAGGGAACCGCCGCCGATATCATCAAGCTTGCCATGATCCGTGTGCATCAAAAACTGAAGGAGAGCGGGCTCGATGCGCGCCTGATTTTGCAGGTGCATGACGAGCTTCTCCTCGAATCGCACGTTTCCTGTGCCGAGCAGGCGAAGGAGATCCTGCGTGAGGCGATGGAGCAGGCCGTTTCCTATTCGGTTCCCCTGGATGTGGATATCCACATTGGGAAAACCTGGTTCGAGGCAAAATAATTGCTTGGTAAAAGCCCTTTTCCGCGGTGTCGGAAAAGGGCTTTTTTTCATACTCTGTTAGTGCCGGATTTTTGGCAGAGAAAGGAAGTGGTTTGACCATGATGAAACGAAATATACTGGCAGTTTTGGGCGGTGACGAACGGCAGATCTCTATGGCACATACGCTGGCCTCTTACGGATACGAGGTCTTGGTTTGGGGATTGGGCAAATGTGAAGAGCGCTTGGGAGAGGCGCGAGTCTGCAAAACCTGGCAGGAGGCGGTGAATCAGGCAGAGGTGATCCTTCTTCCTCTTCCGGCTTCTGCGGATGGCGTACGCGTGCACTGCCCCTTGCAAGAGACCGACGTACTATTGCGGATGACGGCTTTGTTGGATGCCGCATCGGGGAGGCTTTTGCTGGGAGGAAGACTTTCGGAGGCGATCTGCAGTCTTGCCGAGCAAAAGCAGGTGCAGGTGATGGACTATTACGATGCTGAGATCCTGCAGTTGAAAAATGCATTGCCAACCGCAGAAGGGGCCATTGCCATTGCCATGCGAGAGCTCCCCGTTACGGTAGACGGCGTGGATGCCGCCGTGATCGGGTACGGTCGAATCGGCTCGTTACTGGCGGAAAAGCTTTCTGCGCTTGGCGCAAAGGTGACCGTGTACGCCCTACGGCCGGAGGTGTTGACGGTAGCAGAGCTTCATCATCATCAAGCGGTGAAGCTGGAGACCGACGGTGTTTTGCGAAATATTCTTCATCACCGCGTCATTTTTAACACGGTTCCGCACCGTTTGCTAACGGAGGAGGTCTTGCGCACCATGCCTCCGAATTGTGTTCTCATCGATCTGGCCTCAGCCCCCGGTGGGATCGATCACGGCGCGGCTGCAAAGCTGGGGCTGCGTTGCGTGTGGGGGACCTCTTTGCCGGGCAAATGTACACCCGAAAGCGCGGGGGTCATTCTTGCACAAAGCCTGAGAGAAATCTTAGAGAGTCGGTCCCACTCCGAATCCGCATTTGAGTTTACTGACGGAAAGGATGGATGAATATGATAGGTTTTGCATTCTGTGGCTCCTTTTGTACGCATGCGCAGGCTTTGCAGGAGTTGCGGAAGCTACTTGACGAGGGATATGAGGTGCAACCGATCGTGAGCGAGACGGTATGGCAGACCGATACCCGCTTTGGAAAGGCGAAGGATCTGATCGATACGGTGGAAACGCTATGCAAGCATTCGGTGATCCATACCGTGGTGGAAGCCGAGCCACTGGGACCGGCACTCCCCTTGGATGCGCTGATCCTTTGTCCCTGTACCGGAAATACGCTGGCAAAAATTGCAAACGGGATCACCGATACGGCGGTTTGTATGGCGACCAAGGCACATTTGCGCAGTGACCGCCCGTTGGTGATCTCACTGGCGTCCAACGATGCGCTATCCGCGAATCTGAAAAATATTGCCACCCTGCTCTCGCGTAAGCAGGTCTATTTCGTTCCCATGAATCAGGACGATCCCGAGAAAAAGCCACATTCCCTGGTGGCGGATTTTTCACTTCTGCGCCCTACGCTACATGCCGCATTTGCGGGGCGACAGTTCCGTAAGCTTTTTTTATAATTCCAAACGACGGGGAGGAGGGTTACTTTTCACGCACGCGGAATAAGGCGCGCGTCCAGGCAACGTCCTCCCGGTCCACCGCTCCGGTCAATCGCAAAAGCAACAGGTACAGGAGTACGACCGACAGGACGTGCAACAGGATAGAGAGCGCAGTGTTTGCAATGTAAAAGCCTGTCACCTCCAGGATGGCACGGACGGCAGTGGTGGCGCCCACAATGCAAAGAAGGGGCTTATAGACCCATTTGAACAGTCGCACGGGGGTATGACTGATCAAGAGCAGATGATGAATGCTCAGCACTGTGTTGAAAAGCTCCGAAAAGTAGATCGAAAAAAGATACCCCGAAATGCCGAATCGAGGAACCAATATCCAAACGAGAATGACCGAGAGCAGGGCGTCAGCCACGTTGACGTTCATCGAGAACACCTCCTCTCCAAGTCCCTTCATCATCGCGTCGGTGGCGGTGTCCACGTACATGATGGGAATCAGGGGAGCAAGGATCTGCACGTAATGACCTGCCGCAGTGCCGGGGTAGAGTGCCGTACCGATCTCATTGGAAAAGCAGATCAGTATCCCGGCGGTTCCAATCGAAAAAAGAAGTGCCAGGGACCACACGCGAGAAATCATATAGGAGATGCGGCGTGGGGAATTCTGCACACGGCATTCTGCCATTTCGGGGATCAACAGTCCGGAAAAGGAGGCGATCAGAGCGGCGGGATAGAGAATCACGGGCAATGCCATTCCCGTGATGGTTCCGTAAGAGATCAGTGCGCTTGCATGCGAGGCTCCGCTGTTTCGCAGCCCCTCGGGGATGAGGATGTGCTGGAGTGTCAACAATCCCGAGCGGAGGTATGCGGTAAAGGCGATGGGAAGGGAGATGCGGATCAGACTTTTTCTCTCTTCGCTTCCGTTACAGGCGATTTTTGGTAGTCTATATCTCTTGCGATCGGCTCGGTAAAGGAGCAGACCAAACAAAAAGGAAGCAATTTCGGCAAGGCTTCCTCCTAATACCAACGCGCAACAGGTGCGCTCGATCCCTCCCGGGAGAAGGATCGCAAGCAAATACATGGAGGCTCCAATCTTTACCAATTGCTCAAACACCTGTGAGGCGGCGTTTTTATAGGGACGCCGTACAGCGGTAAAATATCCGTTGAAAACGGCGGAAAGTGCAATGAGTGGAAGCGAGATGCCAAAGAGACGGAGAGAGGAAACGGTTCGTTCATCCTTCAGCCAATATAAACCGATCGGTCGTGCAAATCCAAGGATCAGCAATGCGCTTCCAACACCAAAGCACAATGCGTAGCCAACGGCGTGCCGCATGGCATAGGGGACCCGTTCGGGGCGATTTTTTCCAATGGCTTCGGTAATGACCCGTGTGACTCCCAGTTGGATACCCGAAGTTGCGAGGGTGAGCGCAAATCCGTATACGCCGGATATGAGTGAAAACAACCCCATTGCTTCCGCGCCCGCACGGTTAGAGACGTATACCTGGAACCATACGCCAACCGTTCGCATCAAAAGGGAGGCGGCGGTCAGTAGGCTGGCGTTCCAAAAGATCTGCTTGGCATGCTTTTTCATGTTTTGGACCGATCCTTTCGATATCTTTCTTTCATTTTATGAAAAAAAGATGGAAAATATCTTATTTCCGCATTTTTTTCTTCCGAGTTTCCCTTTAGCTCGTTTTTTTATGCAATATGTAAAAAAAATAAATGTTGTGGATTTTAAAAACCATGTATTCGGTATATTGACAAATTTTATGATATGCTATATCATATTAGAGGTTACATTTTAAGAAAAAAAGGAGTATTTTTATATGCTGATTCATGTCTGCGAGCTTTGCGGCTATGAGTACAACCCCAAGGTTGGAGATGTTGAAAACGGAATTGAGGAAAATACCGATTTTGAAGACCTTCCCGAAGATTGGATTTGCCCGCTGTGCGGTGCCTCGAAAGATGATTTTGCCGAGGAATTAAGAGAAGACGACGAATCCGAAGATGTATAACAAACAGAAAGTGCCGTCCCCACAGAGGGGGCGGCACTTTCTGTTTGTTTTAATCAAGCTCCACAAAGGTTTTGGTTTGCGCCGATTTGCGGGCGGCCAAGCACATTCTTGCGCTCAGGATGCCCTCGGCGAGGGGGGAGTGCGAAACGTCGGTTCCTTTCATTACGGCAATAAAGTTTTCCGCCAAACGGAGATCTCCGCCGCCGTGCGAGCTTTGCGATTCGATCTTGATATGATCCACGCGATCGGAGAGGTGATCGATATAGGTTACGGTTTGGGTCACGAAGTCAAATTCCACCGTGCCCTTATAGCCGATCAAACGGGCACCGCGCTTGCCGGCCGTTTTTCTGGTGATGAAGTTTTGGGTATAAACCACGTTGGTACCGTCCTCATACTGCATCATCACGGTTGCATTGTCTTGATTTCCCGTGTCCGTTGCAAAGCAACACATATAGTCATCCTTTGCATATTTGGGATCGTACATAGCGAGATGGTAGGGGGACTCGGTGCAGGTAAGGTATTCGGGGCAGTCCACGCATTTTACGCCTGCGGGCTTGTCTCCCTTGAATACGGCCTTGCCCTCCATGGCGCAAATGGTTTTTGGCTTATCGAGCCCGAGCAGATAGTTGATGTAGTCCAGGTCATGGGTTGCTTTCTGCAAAAAGAGTCCGCCGGTGATGCTGTCGTCGCGGTACCAAGCGTGGTAATACACTCTTGCATAGTTGACGTTGTTATAGGCCTGCACCTGCGCCACCTTACCGAGCAATCCGCGATCCACGATATCTTTAACCGTCTGAACGTACTGGGTCAGGCGCAGAGGGAAGGAGACCACCGTTTTTTCATTCATGATAGGAAGAATGGTTTCCAGCTGCGCCAACTCCTCCTCGGAGATCGCAACGGGCTTTTCCAGAAACAGCGGGATGTTGTATTTGGCAACGAGCAAGGCATATTTGGTGTGCAGATTGCAGCGTGTGCCGATGAAAACACCGTCCAACTGTTCCTTTTCCAGCATTTCCTCTGCCGTTGTGTACCAGGTACAGTCGGTTAGCGCCTCGCCCCATTTTTCCTTGAGCTCGTCCAGGGCGGGATCGGCGATTGCCTTTACGGTGCAAAGCTTTGTAGGCTCAAAATAGCGTCTCCAAAGGGAGGCCACACGGCGACCAAATCCGATAAAACCAAGCTTTAACATGTCCAAAAATCTCCTTTTTTACAGTGTTGGGATATGTTTCTTTTTGTTCTCCCAATTATACCTTCATTATAAAACAGAAAACGCAGAAAAGCAATCCAAAAAAAGATAAAAGATATTTGATATTGGATATTTTTGCAATCAGAAACCAAAAACAGAAAAAGCAAGCCGAGATTTTAAAAACCTTGCTTGCTTTTTCATGTTATCAGGCTTGGTAAGGATGCTCTGCAGCCGATTTTCGCATGTCCTCGATGACCGTGCGCGGTTGCTTGGAGCCGAATACGGCAGATCCTGCCACGATGATGTTTGCACCGGCCGCGGTAGTCAGCCCCACGTTTTCGGGTTTGATCCCTCCGTCTACCTCAATGTCGAGATTGAGTCCGTGAGAATCGGCGTAGCGCTTGACCGTGCGCACCTTCTCCAGTGTTTCCGGAATCAAGGCCTGGCCGCCAAATCCGGGCACCACTGTCATGATCAATGCCATGTCGAGGTGTGGAAGGAAGGGGATCAGCTTTTCCACCGGAGTTGCGGGGGAGATGGCCATGGCGCAACGAACCTCGCGTGCGCGGATGGCTTGAATCGCCTTCATCGGATCGGCACAGCTTTCCAAGTGGATGGTGATGATATCGGCACCGGCCTTCACGAAGTCCTCGATGTAACGGATCGGATCCATGATCATCAGGTGAACATCAAAGATCAAGCGGCTGTGCGGACGCAACGAGGCGATCACAGGCGCACCAAAGCTGATGTTAGGCACAAACGCGCCGTCCATCACGTCCAAATGCAGATAATTGGCACCGGCATCGGCAATTCGCTTGACGTCGGCTTTCAGGTTGGCAAAATCGGCTGCCAGGAGGGAAGGGGCAACGTAAATCATAGAAAACTCCAATCTGCAACACCGAAAATCGGTTGCTCGATGCTGCGAGGTGTTAAAATGAAGGACCCTCAACCAAGGTCGAATGGGGTAAAAAACAGTCTTTTTTTAGGAGGTCCGCATATACTGATAGAAAAGCACGGTGCGGCAGATACAGAACCGACGAAAAAGCAGCGGACGTGAGAGAGCTACATCTGTATCGGCGTATCTTTTGATAAATAGGGAGCAGTGTCAGGCCTGCCGAAGCAGCAGACACACGGCGTGGGCGGAAATGCCCAACTTTTCTCCCGTAAATCCAAGCTTTTCCTCCGTGGTTGCTTTGACACTGACACGGTCAACGGGGATTCCAAGCCGCTTTGCCAAATTCTCGCGCATGGCGGGAATATGGGGAGCGAGCTTGGGCGCTTGCGCAATGACGGTTGCATCCACGTTGCCAATCGTCCAGCCATCCCGGCAGACGATATCGCGTACCGCTTCGCAAAGCTTTAAGCTATCTGCTCCCTTGTAGGTTGGATCGTTATCCGGAAAATGCTTTCCGATGTCTCCCAGCGCAAGAGCGCCGAGCAGAGCATCCATCACGGCGTGTGTAAGCACATCCGCATCGGAGTGGCCGAGCAGACCGGTCTCGTGCGCGATCTCCACGCCACCGAGGATCAGCTTTCGGTTTTCCACCAGGCGGTGTACGTCATAGCCGTGCCCAACTCTCATATCCGTAATCATTCTGATTTGCTCCTGTACTGCAAGATCGCCTCGGCCAAGGGAAGATCGGCGGGAGTGGTGATCTTGATATTTTCATGTCCGCATTCTACCATGCGCACCTGGAACCCAAGGTGCTCCACAAGGGAATTGTCGTCCGTTCCCGTAAATCCGTCGCTTTGCGCGCGGGCGAGAGCGGCAATATAGAGCGATTGATGGAAGACCTGCGGCGTTTGCGCCTGCCAGAGATTGTTTCGGTCCACCGTTTCTCGACTCATGCCCGAGGCGGTCGTGCGCTTAACGGTATCGCAGATCAGATGTGCCGCGCTGGCCGCGCGATAGCGATACGCGCGCAGGCAGACCTTTGCGATCTGCTCGGGAGTAATGAGGCAGCGCGCGCCGTCCGCGATCGCAACGTAGCGAACGAATTGGCTGAGCTTACTCATGCCGTTTTTTGCGGATTCCTGACGGAAAGCGCCTCCTGCTACGATATGGGTCATTTTGCGGATGCCGTATTCCTCGCGCAGTCGATAAACCTCTTCAAAATCCTGCGGACGTGTGACAACCACGATCTCGCGGATCAAAGCGCATCTTTGGTAGGCAAGAAGCGTGTGCGCCAGAACGGGGATACCGTCCAGAAGCTGAAGCTGCTTGTTGATATTCTTGCCCATGCGCGTAGAATTCCCGGCGGCCAAAACGATCGCAGCCGTATAGTTTCTCGTTGCCGTGCGCAAGAAAAGCTCGGCAATTCTTTTTTTGTCGATCATATCGAAACCCCTTTCAATTTCAGATGTATCGGAGGAATTTGCGCTTGATCAGCAAGTTCCTTCTTGGGCATCGATCGCGTTGACCATATCGATTCGTCTTTGGTGCTTTCCACCCTCAAACTCGGCATCCAGGAAGTTATCCACGAGATCCAAGGCGAGTCCGATTCCTACCACGCGTGCGCCAAAGCAAAGTACGTTGGCGTTATTGTGCATGCGCGTCAGTCTGGCGCTGAAGGTGTCCGAGCAAACCGCTGCGCGGATGCCGTGATGCTTATTTGCCGCCATGGACATGCCAATGCCGGTTCCGCAGATCAGGATACCAAGCTCCGTAACACCGTCTTGCACGTTTTTGCAAACCGCATGCGCAAAGACGGGGAAGTCACAGCTTTGGGAGGAGTTGGTTCCAACGTCGAGCACCTCGTAGCCGCGCTCCTCGAGATGGCGGATCACCTCCAGCTTCATATCGTATGCGGCGTGATCACAGCCAACGGTAATTTTTTTCGTGTTCATAGCAGTTTTCCTCGTTTATTTGTATTAGAATTTGATTCCGGTATTTTTCTCGCGTTCCGCGCGCTCGCGCTCAGCCTGAGAGAGTCGCAGATACGAAGGGAACATTTCCGCATCGGTGGTACGGACACCGCTTCGGTAGGCTGCGTATGCCGTTTGAGCTACTGAAAATGCACTTTGATGTCGCAACCGCTCGGGGGTGTGGCAGATCGGGTGCGTGAGATTGTCGCAGGTGACGTCATAGCCGTCTCCGCAGAGCCATACCGGCTCTTCATAGGACGAAAGGATCTTGTCCAGCTCGGCAATCGCAATGGCCGAATCGGGAAGGAGTCGCTCTGCTTCACCGTCTCTCATACGGAACAGGGCGGTGTAGACCTGCTTCCGTCGGGCGTTCATCACCGGGGCAACCAAGCCGTTGACGTGACGGAGATTGTAGGCCAGTGCCTCCAACGTGGAGACACCGATGCAAGGCTTTTGAGTGCCAAAGGCAAGTCCCTTGAGCGTTGCTGCGCCGATCCGCACGCCGGTAAAGGAGCCGGGGCCGGCAGATGCTGCAAACAGATCCACGTCATCGGGAGTAAGTTCAAAAAAGCGAAGCATGGATTCTACCATTGGAAGCAGGGTTTCACTATGCGTGTTTCCATTTTGAATGGTATATTCACCAAGCAGACGTTCATCCTCACACAACGCCACCGAGGCTATCACGGCGGTACTGTCCAAAGCTAAAATCTTCATGTTATTCCTCCACCGATTCTATTGTGACCGTTCGGCTGTCGGGGTGATCGGGACGGTCCTTTTCGATCGTGACCCGAATTCGCTCCTCCGGCATCGCAAACGGGATCTTTTCGCTCCATTCCACAAGGCAGATGCCGTTTCGGTCGAGATAATCGTAAAATCCGATGGAATACAGATCTTCCTCGGAGTCGATGCGATACATATCGAAATGAAAGAGCGAGCGTGGCTTTGCGCGATATTCATTTACCAACGCAAAGGTAGGGGAGCGCACAACGGCGTTTGGGGAGATGACCGAGGCAAAGCCTCGGATGAATGCGGTTTTACCAACTCCAAGATCGCCGTAAAGCGCGACGAATGGCGGAAGAGAGGGATCCTTTTGCATCAGATCCGCAAGATAGGCACCGCACGCCTCGGTTTCGGCAACGCAGGAGGTTTGTATGATTTCCATCGGTTTCAAGTCAAGAGCCCTCTGCTTTATCCAATCATTATTATCAACAGTATATCATAATTTGATGACTTTGTAAAGAGTTTTCGGGATTTCTTTCCCGCAATTCGGGTTATTTTTTGTTGCCTTTTTTACGCTCAGGGAGACTTTCCCGGCTGCCGTCGGGATATTGGATCACCGTATGCTCCAGAACGGTGCCGAACTGCGCACGGAAGTCGCGGATATATTCGGCCCGCAGAGCGGCCTGCTCCGCAAGCTCCTCCTCGGTCAGTCCCTCGGCTTTTTTCTTCTTTGCCAAAAAGTTGATGCGTTCAATTTTCTCTTTTTCCATGATCTCTGTCAGATCCTTTCTAAATAATAAAAACGGTTCCCACGTCGGTTAAGGGGGAATCGGTGAGAAGAACGGCTTTTTTTCCGTTTCGGTACAAAAAGGCAAGGATCGCGTCAGCCTCCTTATGCAGTGCAAGGTTTCCGCACATCAGCAGCTCCTTTGGATCATGATAAGGGGCATAACTGCAAGCACCACCCAAAAAACCGGTGTTATAGCCGGGTAGACGAACGTTGTTGGGAGAAATCTGCAATACCTCCAGTCCGTGTGCTTTTGCGGCCGTGGCGATTGACGGATCCTCGGTAATGAGCGCACGATCTCCAACCGGAACCGTAGAGCATTTCGCGTATCCTTGGCGGACCGCGCAAAGCGTTATTTGCGGGATTGCTTGAATCTCCTTTGCCGTGTGCGAGGGCAAGCAGAAAAGATACTTACCTATCGATGCGGCGTTGAGCAGGATATCGTGCGGATAGTTCGGGCCATAGTCCTGTGCAACGGGACGGATCGGGAGTCCAACGGCACGCGCGATTGCTGTCAGCTCGCGTGTAGCAATGCGCAGGTAGCTCTCGGTACAAAGGATGGCGTCCGGCGCAAAAAACAGGAGCATATCAGGATGCGAGGCCACAGGTGCGGGAAGGGCGGGATGCGGCGGCAGCTTTTGAATTCGGTATCCAAGCTCCCGTAATCGAATTTCTGCCAACTGCGGAATCTGTTCGGAAACAACGGCGATCATAGGCACCTCCGGAGCTTACGTGAAAAAATAAAGGGCAGACAACACCGTGTCTGCCGTATCTTTATTTGCACAAAAGGATCAATCAAGCCTTTTTCAGCGTGCGCAGGCAACGAGAACAAACATTGATTGCTTTGCTGCCTTCCAATTTGACCTTGCGAATATTGGGCTTCCAGGTTCTGTTGGTTTTACGGTGAGAGTGGGAAACATTCTGACCAAACACAACGCCTTTGCCGCAGATACAACATTTTGCCATTTCGACACCTCCTAAACGATCATTCACCGCGACCGATCTGATACACGGCATACAAAATACTGTACAACATCAGTTATTATACCATATCTTTTTTCAAAATGCAAGTCTTTTTTTGAATTTTTTGCAGATTTTTTGAAATTATTCTGTCTTTTTGCAAATCGCGGCGATCACAGCATCGGGAATTCCATTGGGAAACGCAATGGCTGATGGGATTTCCGTGGCGGCTGCGCCGCCTACCAGGAGGGTACTTCCGCCTGCCCGTAAAAAGGTATCTAGCGCGAAGCGCGTTCGGTCTGCTTGACCGATTGTCACCTTTCCGCACAGGATCAGGGTTTGCGCATTGAGAAGTGCATGAGAGAGCTGCGCGTCGGGATCAACTTCCTCGTTCGGGAGAAAGACCTCCGCACCTTCTCGGCTCAGGGCAGATGCCAGCGCCTTTGCCGCGGTATCTGTTTTTTGGGCAAGAATGACAACGTGGGGACGCTCGGAAGCGATCAGACTTTCGGGAAGCGTATATACGGGAGCTTTCGGCGCTGCGTGGACCGTTTGCCGACGGAACACGGTTCCTACCTTTTTGGCGCTGATCGATTGGGTGGTTTCCAGAAGAATGGCGAGAGGAAGCGGTCCTTCGCCGGCAAAGAGCGATTCGATCATAAAGCAGGATAGAGAATCGGTGCTCATGGCGCGCAATCCGTCGGTCACCGATTCGCCGCAGAGGATCCGCGCGCTTTGCAAAGCGCCGGCCTGGCGCAAGGATGCCACAAAGGACAACAGCTTGCGAAGCGATGCAAAATCTACCGTTCCGTCAGGAGAGCGATCGGGGGCGATGCAGTAGACCGCGTTCCCCTGTGCCGTGAATTGGCAGGGAAGAGCCGTTGCATGCTCCGAAACGGCAAACGCCGTCAGCTTCGGGGATGAAAGCGCGGGTTCGTAGGCGATCGATTTTGCCACCGTGGGAATGGCCAGCTCGGTTTGTACGCGATAGATTCCGAGCAATAGCGAAAGTGCGTTTCCAACGGTATTGCTATCGGTTCCGGTGGGAAGTGCTACTCCAAGGGCAAGTCCAAGCTTTGTATAGTCCTGTCCTGCGGCAGCCAGCGTCAGAATCGGTGCCAACAGGGTACGGACCGTATTTTGGAACAGGGACTCTCGAATCTCGGCACAGGAAGCGGCATACAGAGCTTCTTCGATGCTCTCGGTTTGACGGAGGGGGCGATCTTGGCGCAGATAGGCACATCGATTGCCGCGCAGAGGGGTGTGGGAAATGGGGTGCGAGGGGAACTCTGTTTCGTCTGCCAAGGTTGCCGTTACGGGGAGGATCGGAAACAACGAGCGAATGAAATCCGACGGAAGCGAGAAGGAGTGGCTCTGATCCGCAAAGGTGTAGCGGTTACCTCTTGTCACGGATGCGAACACGCGTGCAAAGAGACCGTGCTCGGCCGCAGTTCGATAGATCCGTTCATAGTCCTTGGCTGCAATGCGGATCAGCGTTTCTCCTGCATAAGCGTCGGCAAGAAGGGACAGTGCCACGGGTTCTCCGTGTACCGAAAGACGCGCAGGCTCGATCCACGCGCCCTCCGTGATTCCAAGGAGGGTCCCCAAAAGGCCGCCCTTGCCCACCGAAAAGCGCTCTTTTACAAGGCAACGGGCTGTCTCGCTCTTCAAAAACTCTCCCAATGCCAGTCCTTGACGGTTGGCATAGGAGTTGGAGCGAGGAAGAAGCAGTAACAGTAGGTCACCCTCCTCGGGAGAGGCTGCTGACTTGGGGGCGGCGTGCAAGCGGAGGACTGCGGGCGCCGCGGATACACATCGGTCATCGCTCGCAAAGGGCTGCGCGGACGGCTCCTCCAGGTGATAGCTTTGACGGAGAGCGGAATATTTGCCCACGCGCGCAAGATAAGCATCGGCTGTTTCAAAAATTTCGGCGAGCGTCATCGGGTGAGAAGCATCTGGCTTGAGGACCTTTCGCTTCTGCAGTAGATCGGCGTAGGTTTGTGCCGAGGGTGTGTGATTGGTAAGAAATTCGTTCGGCGCATAGGTTGCGGGCGAGATTGCAAGCTCCGAAATCAGTCGGTCCAGCATCACAAGCTCTTCGATGTAAGGATCGCGTTTTTCATTGGAGCGATAAAAGTCTGCACAATACAGGATCTGATCGGTTCGCATGGAAAGCGAAAGATCGGTTCGCATCTGCTCCGCCATGGCGGGTGTATAGGCGGCAAAATTTCGTATTTTTCCTTGAAATATCATACGTACGTCAGCCTTTCTCATCAATTTTGGCAAGCTCGCCGTAGCAAAACTCTCCGTCGGTGTCGGTAACGGTTACAGAGCAAATCGGGTTGCGGCATCCGTGTGGAACGGGAAATTGCACCTCGATAAAATTGGGGGTATGTCCGCGAGCAAGCTCGGGGCGATAGGTTTCCGAAAGGACCTCTACCGTTTTTCCGATCTGTTCCTGCAGGATCCTTTTACGGATGGACGCCTGTTCTTGGGAAAGCATTTTTACACGCTGATGCTTGACCGCTTCGGGGATCTGTCCCTCCATGCGGTCGGCCTCGGTTCCCGCGCGGCGGGAATAGGGAAAAACATGAATCATCAGGAATCCGGCGGCTCGGACAAACGCAAGGGTCTGCTGAAATTCCTCCTCACTCTCTCCGGGAAATCCCACGATCATATCGGTGGTAAACTGTACGTCGGGGATCGCATGGCGGAGGAGCTCCATGCCCTCCAGTGCCATTTTGGTATTGTATTTTCGCTTCATCCGCGCCAGAACGCTATCCGCGCCGCTTTGCATCGACAGGTGAAAATGCGGCGCCAGGGATTTCAAACCGGCAATGCGCTCCACAAAGGCGGGCTTGATAAGAGAGGGATCCAGAGAACCGAGACGGACTCTTCCAATGCCCGGGATCCGATCGATTTGGGTGAGCAGATCAGCGAGCGAGTAGCGGTCCAGATCTTTCCCGTAGGAGGCGGTTTCAATCCCGGTGAGAACAACCTCGCGGCATCCGTTTTCGGTCAGTGCCCGAACCTCCTCAATTACGTCCGCAGGGCACTTGGAGCGGATGGATCCACGGGCCTTTGGAATAATGCAATAGGTGCATTTGCTCTCGCAGCCGTCCTCGATCTTGATATAGGCACGGGTGCGGTCAAACCGTTGGATCGTCATTTTTTCAAAGCCAAATGCATCGGGAGAAACCACCGCGATCTTTGGCGTTTCAGGCTTTTTCCCAAGCGTGAGCAGCTCCTGTGCAGCACGAACCACCGAGGTCTTGTCGGCGTTTCCGCAGATATAATCCACCCCTTCAATAGCTGCTACCCGGTCGGGCTGCGTTTGGGCAAGGCATCCGGTTACCAGCACGAACGCTTTTGGATTTTTGTGGATGGCGCGACGAATAAACTGACAGGCCTTGCGGTCTGATTCTGCGGTCACGGTACAGGTATTGATCACGTAAAGATCACAGGTCTCCGAGGGCGCGCACAGGGTGTATCCGTTTGCCGAAAACAATTCGGCAATGGCTTCGGATTCATATTGATTGACTTTACAGCCAAGAGTGTAGATTCCAACGCGGCAGTTCATTTGCCAAGCGCCCTCCTTTCCGTAGAATTCACCATATATTTTATCATGCTTTCACACTTTTGTAAATGGGTATTTTGTAAAAAAACGTTTGCAATTTACAAAATAGTATTGAAAAAAAGGAAAAGGGGTTGTATAATGAAGGAGAAAGATTCCAAACCGGAACGAAGGATCTGCAATGCGATTCTATGTTGCAGGATCCTTTGGAAGGGGTTGATCAAACCGATGAAGGAGTGCGGGGAGGCATACTTGGCTTCCTCTTTGTTTCCCAGATGCAGATTTTAACGATCAAACGAAACGATGCGGGACAGAGACTGGATAAATTCCTGACCAAAGCGGTCAAGGGGCTGCCTCTGTCGCTGATGTATAAATATATTCGCACCAAAAAGATCAAGGTAAACCGTGCGCGTACCCAGCCGAACTATGTTTTGAGCGAGGGGGACGAGATCCAGCTTTTTATTCGGGAGGAGTTTTTTGCCTCTCCCGAAGGCGATGCGGGCGCGTTGCTCCGCATTCAGCCCAAGCTGGACATCCTTTACGAGGATGAAAATATCATGCTTCTGAACAAGCGCCCCGGGGTACTGGTGCACGAGGATACCGCCGCGGCGGAGAATACGCTGATCATGCACGTCAAGGCTTACCTGGCGCAAAAGGGAGAATACCGCCCCGAAGAGGAGCAATCCTTTGCGCCCGCACTTTGTAACCGTATCGACCGAAATACCGGCGGCATTGTGATCGCGGCGAAAAATGCCGAGGCTCTGCGCGTGATGAATGAGAAGATCCGCAACGATGAATTGCGCAAATTCTATCTCTGCGCCGTTCATGGCGTCCCGAAAAAGCAACAGGACACCCTGCACGGGTGGTTGCGAAAAAACAGTGCGGAAAACATGGTGGAGATTTCGGATCAAAAGCGTCCGGGGTACAAGGAGATCGTCACCAAATACCGTGTACTGCGCACGGCGGGGCGCGCAAGCTCACTGCTGGAGGTGGAGCTGGTTACGGGAAGAACTCATCAGATCCGCGCACATCTGTCGCACATCGGACACCCGCTGGTGGGGGATGGAAAATACGGCGTTAACCGCGCCGATCGCGCCAAAGGCTACAAATATCAGGCACTTTACGCCTACCGGCTACGCTTTGATTTCCGGGAGGAGAGCGGCGTGCTCGAGTATCTGAACGGAAGGACCTTTGCGCTGGAGCCGAGCGAGATCTGGTTCTACCGCGATTATGTAAAGGAAGGAGACAGGGAATGAAGCTTGCCGTACTGTCGCGGCTTGGCACGCGGTTTCGCATGCCGTATCTGTTGCTTGGCGCAGCTTTTACGGCACTCACGTTGATTTTCCCGCAGATCGGGCTTTTGGAATGGATCACGATGATTCCGTTGATGATCGGCGTCTATCGACTTTGTGAGGATTCGACCTGCTCTCTCAAAAAGGCTTACGGATACGGCTTTGTAACGGTTTACGTTTTTTATTTCATCATCTATCATTGGATCACCTATCTGTATCCGTTGGATTTTCTCGGAATGGATGCGGGCTCTTCTCTGGCAATCATTGCAGCGGGATGGCTGGGTCTGCCGCTGTTGCAGGCTCTTTTAGGGGGCTTCCTGTTCCTGCTTTTTCGGTTGCTTCATAAAATCGGGCTGTTTGCGCAAAAGCCACTGCTTCGCCCGTTTCTGTTTGCCGCTCTTTGGGTGATCTTTGAGTGGAGCTCGACGCTGGGATGGACGGGAGTGCCGTGGGGAAGACTTTGCCTGGGTCAGAGCGAGCTGCTGCCGATTCTGCAAAGCTCGGCATTGCTGGGCTCGTATTTTGTGACCTGGTTGATTGTTGCCGTGAACGGATTGGCGGCGTACGCCATTCTGTATCACGGACGCACCCTGCTATGCACCGCTTTGGCGGCGTCGCTGTTTCTTGCGAATCTGCTTTACGGTGCCATTGCCGTTTCGGCTCCTGCCGACACAACCGGAGAAACGGTTCGTGTTGCCGTGGTGCAGGGGAACATCAATTCGCACGATAAGTGGGCTCCCGATTCCATGGACATGATCCGACAAATATACGGAGACTATACCCGCCGGGCGGCCGAGGATGGGGCAGAGCTGGTGATCTGGCCCGAAACGACATTTCCCTTCGTGTTGACCCCTGCCTCCTCCATCGGTCGATTTGTGTCCTCTCTGGCAAGGGAGTGCAACATCGCTCTGGTGGTGGGTGCTTTGCACTACGATGAAGAAGGAAATTTGTATAACGCGCTGTTTTGGGTGGAACCGGACGGAACCGTGTGTAACGAGGTGTATGCCAAGCGCCATCTGGTTCCGTTTGGAGAATACGTTCCGATGCGGGATTTGATCATGACGTTGATTCCGCCGCTGGCTAACGTGTCGGCGTTGGATGAGGATCTGACCCCCGGCAACGATCCGGCCCTGTTTGATTCGGAATGGGGAAGGGTAGGATCGCTCATCTGCTTTGATTCGATCTACGAGCAGCTGACGCTTGATAGTGTACGCAACGGAGCTGAGCTGATGATCCTTTCCAGTAACGATAGCTGGTTTTTCGATTCCGCTGCCGTGTACCAGCATCAGGTACAGGCGCAGCTTCGCGCCATCGAAAGCGGACGCTATCTGGTGCGATCGGGAAATACGGGTGTTTCCGCGGTTATCTCTCCCAAGGGGGAGTGCCTTGCATGGATCGATCCGCTTGTGGATGGATATGCGGTTGCGGAAGTGCAGATGATCAATTCCGATACGTTATATACAAAGGTTGGAAATCTGTTCGTTTCATTGTGCATCGGCACGGTGGTGGCTTTGGGACTGGGAAGTGCTTGGACGCAGCTCTGTGATCGGCGCAGACAATGCTTGCTTTGAATGCCGCGTTATGTTTTCAAAAGCATAATGCCATGTTTTTTTTGCATTTGACAAATCCTTTTAAGTCTGTTAAAATATTAACAAGCTCGGCGAATGAGGGCTTTTTCTCATTTGGGCCGATTCCCAAAACGGGAAGAAAGGGTATAAATAATGGAAAAGAATGTTTATGAGATCGTAGACGGCGTGGAAAAGCTGGAGGCTGCGATCGCGCGGGTTCGTGCGGCGCAGAAGAAGTTTGCTACGTACACACAGGAGCAGGTGGACAAGATCTTTTTGGCAGCGGCAATCGCAGCAGATAAGGCACGTATTCCGCTGGCAAAAATGGCAGTGGAAGAAACCGGCATGGGTGTGGTGGAGGATAAGGTGATCAAAAATCACTATGCCGCCGAGTACATCTACAATGCATATAAGGATACGAAGACCTGCGGCGTGATCGAGGAAAATAAGGCGTTTGGCACGCGCAGGATCGCCGAGCCGATCGGTGTGATTGCCGCCGTGATCCCCACGACCAATCCTACCTCTACCGCAATCTTTAAAACCATGCTCGCACTCAAAACCCGAAACGGCATCATCATCAGCCCCCATCCGCGCGCAAAGAATTCGACCATAGCGGCCGCGAAGATCGTATTGGAGGCTGCAATTGCTGCAGGCGCTCCCGAGGGAATCTTTGCATGGATCGATGTTCCCAGTCTCGAAATGACCAATCTCGTGATGAAGGAAGCCGATATTATTCTCGCTACGGGTGGCCCCGGCATGGTCAAGGCGGCATATTCCAGCGGCAAGCCCGCACTCGGAGTGGGTGCCGGCAATACCCCTGCCATCATTGACGATACCGCTGATCTTTTGCTTGCCGTCAACTCGATCATTCATTCCAAAACATTTGACAACGGCATGATCTGTGCTTCCGAGCAATCGGTGATCGTTCTCGATTCGGTATACGATGCGGTCAAGGCCGAATTTGCCGCAAGAGGATGCTATTTTCTCAATGAGGAAGAGACCGAAAAGGTCCGTAAAACGATCATTATCAACGGCGCGCTGAATGCCAAGATCGTAGGCCAAAAGCCGGTTACCATCGCCGCCTTGGCGGGTGTGACCGTTCCGGCCTCTACCAAGATCCTGATCGGTGAAGTGGAGAGCGTGGAGCTTTCCGAGGAGTTTGCACACGAAAAGCTTTCTCCCGTGCTTGCGATGTATCGCGCAAAGGATATTCAGGATGCCTTTTCCAAGGCCGAGCATCTGGTGGCCGACGGCGGTTACGGACACACGTCCTCCATTTATCTCAACGAGTTGACCGAGCAGGAAAAGCTTGCCGAATTCCAGGCGCGCATGAAGACCTGCCGCATTCTGGTCAACACTCCTTCCTCGCAGGGCGGTATCGGAGATATTTACAACTTTAACCTTGCGCCCTCCCTCACGCTGGGGTGCGGCTCTTGGGGAGGCAACAGTGTCTCCGAAAACGTAGGTGTCAAGCACCTGATCAACATTAAAACCGTTGCAGAAAGAAGGGAAAACATGCTTTGGTTCCGCGCACCTGAAAAGGTTTATATGAAAAAAGGCTGTCTGCCCGTCGCCCTTGACGAGCTTGGCACTGTGATGCATAAGAAAAAGGCGTTTGTTGTTACCGACTCGTTCCTGTATAACAACGGTTACACCAAGCCGATCACCGATAAGCTCGATTCCATGGGAATCATGCACACCTGCTTCTATAACGTGGCTCCCGATCCGACACTGGCGTGCGCCAAGGAGGGCGCGGCACAAATGCATGCCTTCAAGCCCGACGTGATCATTGCGATCGGAGGAGGCTCCGCGATGGACGCGGCAAAGATCATGTGGGTGCTTTACGAGCATCCCGAGGCAGACTTTATGGATATGGCCATGCGCTTTATGGATATCCGTAAGAGAGTATATACCTTCCCGAAGATGGGAGAGAAGGCATACTTCGTAGCCATTCCTACCTCCGCAGGTACCGGCTCTGAGGTAACGCCCTTCGCGGTGATCACCGACGAGCAGAGCGGCGTGAAATATCCGCTGGCTGATTACGAGCTTCTTCCCAACATGGCAATCGTGGATGCCGATCTGCATATGAGCGCTCCCAAGGGATTGACCTCGGCATCGGGCATCGATGCCGTGACCCACGCGCTGGAGGCATATGCTTCGATGATGGCTACCGACTATACCGACGGACTGGCTCTTCGTTCACTGAAAATGGTATTTGAATACCTGCCCAGAGCCTACGATAACGGCCCCAACGATCCCGAAGCACGCGAAAAAATGGCAAACGCGGCAACCATGGCAGGTATGGCATTTGCCAACGCCTTCCTCGGTGTCTGCCACTCGATGGCGCATAAGCTGGGCGCCTTCCACCACCTGCCGCACGGTCTGGCTAACGCGTTGATGATCGACGAGGTCATTCGCTTCAACTCCGCAGAGGTGCCCACCAAGATGGGAACCTTCTCGCAGTATGATCACCCGCACACTATGGCACGTTATGCCGAGGTTGCCGAGTATCTCGGCCTTGCGGGTAAGACCGATGCCGAAAAGGTGGAGAGCCTGATCCGCGCTCTGGATGAGCTGAAGGCCAAGGTTGGTATGAAATCTACGATCCGTGATTACGTAGCTGACGAGGCCGACTTCCTGGCCCGCTTGGACGACATGGTTGAGCAGGCATTCGACGATCAGTGCACCGGCGCAAACCCGCGCTACCCGCTGATGAGCGAGATCAAGCAGATGTATCTCAACGCATACTACGGAACACACGAAACTGTATAACAGATGAAGGAGGAATGCAACATGAAATTGGATCAAGTCATTGCAAAAAGCTTGCACAAGACCCTGTATCGCGACGGTAACCGTTGCATCAAGCTCTTTGATGAGGATTACTCCAAGGCAGACGTTCTTAACGAGGCGCTCAACCATGCGAGAGTGGAGGAGACCGGTCTCTGCATGCCCAAGCTTTATGAGGTTGTGAAGATCGACGGAAAATGGGCAATCATCTCGGAGTATATTTCCGGAAAAACGCTGGAGCAGCTGATGAATGAGCATCCGGAAAAGACCGACGAATACCTGGATCTGATGGTGGAGCTGCAGCTTAGTGTTCACAAAACGCGCTCTCCGTTGCTTACCAAGCTGAAGGATAAAATGAACCGCAAAATTTCGCAGACCGACCTGGATGCCACCACGCGCTACGAGCTTCATACCCGCCTGGAGGGCATGCCCAAGCATAACAAGGTCTGCCACGGCGATTTCAACCCGTCCAATATCATTATCTCCGAGGATGGCACGCCCTACATCATCGACTGGGCACATGCTACCCAAGGAAACGCTGCTGCCGATGCGGCAAGAACCTATTTGCTCTTCTCCCTGAAGGGAAAGAAGGAGTTGGCCGATGCCTATATGAAGGCCTTCTGCAAAAAGAGCGATACGGCGATGCAATACGTGCAGAAATGGCTTCCCATCGTTGCGGCTTCGCAATCGGTGAAGGGAAATCCCGAGGAAAGACAGTTCCTGCTCAACTGGGTCAACGTCGTGGATTTTGAATAAAAATGCGAGCAACGCCTTCCAATTCGGTGGGCGTTGCTTTTTTTGGGGAAAAAGTTTCTTTTTTTAAAACCGACTTTACAAGCTCTGCTTTTTGTGTTATAATATTCAAAGATTTTATTATGATTCAGAAGGCCTTTTTATGAAACTTACCTACCGTTCTACCATGCTTGCTTGCTATAACGGCTACGTCACGCAAGCGATCTGTATCAATTTGGCGCCGCTTTTATATCTCATTTTCCAGAGGCAGTTTGCGCTGTCTCTGGGGGAGATCAGCGTACTTATCGCCGCGAATTTTTTGGTTCAGCTTGCCATCGATCTGATAGCATCCTTTTTTTCGAAACAGATCAATCTTCGGTTTTGCGCCGTGTTTGCGCACCTGATGTCGGTGATCGGGCTTTGCGGTCTTTCGGTGTTTCCGCATTTGCTTCCTCCGTTTGCAGGCCTGATTTTGGCCGAGGCCTGCCTTGGAATCGGCGGGGGATTTACCGAGGTGATGATCAGCCCTTTGATGGAGGCTTGTCCCACCGAAGGAAAGTCCGGAAACATGAGCCTGCTGCATTCCTTTTACTGCTGGGGGCAAGCGGGTGTAGTGCTGCTTGCCAGTCTGTTTTTCGCACTTTTTCCATCCGAGCACAGTTGGTACGTCTTGCCATTCTTATTTGCTTTGGTTCCGCTTGCGGGAACCGTTGCATTTTGCATCGTTCCCGTCTATTATTTGCCGGCTGATAAAAAGAAGGATGGGCAGGGGGCGTCTTTACTCTCAAATTCGCTCTTCTGGAGCTTTCTGCTAATGATGTTTTGCGCGGGGGCTGCGGAAATGGTGATGAGCCAGTGGGCTTCCAGCTTTGCCGAATCGGCACTGGGGGTACCCAAAAGCGTGGGAGATCTTGCGGGGCCTTGTCTGTTTGCCGTGATGATGGGGATTGCGCGAGCCTTGTATGGAAAATTCAGCAATCGGATTGCCTTGGAGCCGCTGATGCTGCTGGGATGTCTGCTTTGCATGGCGTCCTATTTGCTTGCTGCGTTTGTTGCAATTCCCGCGGTTGCCTTTTTCGGATGTGCGCTGTGCGGCTTCAGCGTGGGAATTTTCTGGCCGGGATTGATCAGCCGTGCCACCGTAAGGCTTCCGCAGGGCGGCATTTCCATGTTTGCTCTGCTTGCCGTGGCGGGGGATATCGGATGCCTTGCAGGGCCTTCAATCGCGGGCTCGATTGCCGATCTGTTTGGCGGAGAGCTTCGCTGGGCCTTCTGCTTTGCCATTGCTTTTCCGCTGATCAATTTTATCGCATTGTTTTTACAAAACAAAAAGAAAAAGGGAGAGACAAAATGAAATTGCAACTGAGTTCGGGGTCCGAACGCCCGGCACAAATGATTCAGGGCGCAATAGACACATGTTTTCTGGCAGGCGGCGGGACCGTAGTGCTGGAAAGCGGTGAGTATGCCCTGGAAAAAGCCATTCGTGTGCGCAGCAACGTCACGCTCTATCTATGCTCCGGCGCGCGTTTGCTTGCCACACGTGACGTCGAAGCGTACCGGATTCTTTGGGAGGACACCGTGGAGCCGCTTCCCGAGGCAGAGAAGACCGACGTGCTCTGGGAGCGTTCGTCTCCAAACCGTTCCAATGATTTTATCAACAAGTGCGGAAGCCGTTGGACAAACGCCATCATCCGTCTGGCATACGCCGAAAACGCCAAGATCCTTGCCGAGCGGGGAGCTGTGATCGACGGGCAAAATACCTTTGATGCGCTCGGAGAAGAGCATTACCGAGGCGCGCACGGAATCAGTCTGCATCATTGCAAGAATGTTGAGCTTTCCGGATATACGATCCAACACACGGGGAACTGGGCGCATTGCGCGTATTTTTGCCAAGACCTCACGTTCCGCAATCTTACGGTCCTTGCAGGCCACGACGGCGTGCACGTGGCGGCCTCTGACCGCATCACCGTGGAGGATTGCGACTTTGCCACGGGAGACGATTGCGTGGCGGGCTTTGATCTTCTGGATCTTTCGGTGAAACGGTGCCGTCTCAATACTTCCTGCAACGTCTTTCGTTTGGGGGGGCAGAACATCACGATCGAGGATTGTCACCATACTGCTCCTGCCCGCTATCCCGCGCGCTATCGGATGACCGAGGAGGAGAAGAGGGAGGGAATCTGCGTTACAAAATCCTCTGTGCAGATTCGGACCAACACGCTCTCCGCCTTTACCTACTACTCGGATTTTTCTCTGCAGGTCCGCTATGCGCCGAAGAACATCGTGATGAAAAGTTGCACGTTTGGAGACGTGGATCGCTTCCTGCATTTCAACTTTTCGGGAAACGAGCAATGGCAGCTCAACCGTCCCTTGGAGGAGATCTCCTTTGAAAACGTCACGGCATCGGGGCTGAATCTCCCGCTCAACGCCTACGGAAGTGCCGAGCATCCTATCTCGCTTACTCTTAGAAATTGTGAAATCTCCTTTGCAAAGGAGCAGACGGAGCTGATCCGTGCCGCGCATTATCAACGGATTACCCTGATGGGCGTCACGGCGCAAAACGTCAGCGGAGTTGCAGTTTGTTCCTGGGGAGGGGACGGGGACCTGACCGTGGAGAACAGCACGGGATTTGCGCCTGCCGTTATAGCTGCGCAAGTGCCTTTTTCCTGCAAACCCATCTGATTTTAATTCCCGAAAGGATAGGTGATCATGAAAACGACTCTGATCGTAGTGAGACACGGATATAGCGAAGGCAATCGCGATACGCGCTTTGTAGGGCACGGGGACGTTCCTCTGACCGAGATCGGCCACGCACAGGCACTGTGCACAGCGGACTATCTGAAGGGGTGGAGGATCGACCGCATCTATTCCAGCGATCTTTGCCGCGCCATGCAAACGGCAATCCCCGTTGCAAAAATGCACGGATTGCCGATCTATCCCATGGAGGAGCTCCGCGAAATTTATGCGGGAGAATGGGAGGGCGGACTTTACGCGGAACTGCTTGAAAAATATCCCGAAAGTTATGGCAAATGGATCCGCGATATCGGAAACGCGCATCCGGACGGCGGCGAGAGTGTGGCGGAGATGGCCGCGCGCGTGTACGCTGCGGTGGACCGCATCGTGCAGGAAAACGAAGGAAAATGCGTGGCGATCTTTACACACGGTACCCCCGCGCGCGTCCTGGGATGCCGTTGGCATCAGCTTCCGCTTTCCAAAACGAACGAGCTCCCGTTTTGCGGAAACGCTTCGGTCTCGATCGCGGAATACGAAAGCGACGGCAGCTGGCGTCTGATCCAATACGGTTATGACGGACATCAAGGAGAAAATGCAACCAGACTTCCCGCCAATGTATAACGTATACTATACACGGCAAACAACCGAGGCTTCGGTTTGTTTGCCGTGTTTCGTTTATTCTTCAGAGGCGCGGGAAAAAAGCGTGTTGTACTGATCGGCAAGCGCGTTCCAGGTCAAAAGGTCCACGTTCCCGTTTGCAGGGAGCGTGTTTTTTTCTTGAAAGAAGCGGATCGCATCCCGTGTTTGTGGATCGTAGGTGCCTGTGGCCTCTACATCCTGCAAATCCAGATAGTGATGATGCAGCTCCCGTAGCATTTGCTGGATCACGGAAACGGTGACACCGCGGCTTCCGGGAAGGATCACGTAGCCGGGCGGAGAGAGAGGAAAGATCAGAATCGGTTGGGGAGGCGCGCTTTTCGCCAGCGAGGCGCGATAGTCCTCGTAAAGCCGCTCCCAGGTTTCGCGGTCGGCTTTTCCCGTGGGGGAAAGCCCGCGCAGCCGTTGAAATTCTCTGAGCGCCTCTTCGGTTTGCGATGCAAAGATCCCGTCAAGGGGGACGGGAGAAATGGAGGGTTCTTCATAAGAAAGCTGTCGCAGATAGCGCTGGAGATTGCTTACCGCCGACGAATGATTTGGATGCTCGGTCATTTTATTCTCCTTTCACTCAAGGATTTCCAACGTCAAAGCCCGGAAATTGGCCGCTCTGCAACTCCATTCCGCGGAAAAGAGCGTCATATAACTCAGTGATTGCTGTCCACGTGGTTGCCGCTACCACACCTGTTGGAGTGATCCCCGCCAGGTTTTGAAAGGCGATCACCGCCTCCTGGGTGCGCGGTCCAAAATATCCTGTGGGATTGATCTGCGGGATTTCGGGGAAGGAGGCGGCAATATAATTGAGGTATTGCTGAAGCAGGCGAACCGATTCGGAGTCGGCGCCGATGCGAAGAGGGACGCCGCCGTAGGGAACCGTGTAGCCTTCCACATATTCCAAAGGGATCGTATTGACAATGCCAATGTACGCGCGGTAAAGCTCATTCCAGGTGCGTTCTCCCACCACGCCGTCTACCGGCAATCCGAAGGTGCGTTGTACCGCTTCCACTGCCGCACGTGTGGTTTCTCCAAATACACCGTCGATTGCAACATCGGGAATCGTTTCGTAGAACCGGGAAACGTAAGAAATGAAAAATTGCAGATTGAGCACGGCGCTTCCCGAGTTTCCAACCTGTAGTACTCCGGGATACTGCTTGGTCACTTCTTCCAGGGTGATACCTTCGGAATTGAGATCGTTCAGGCGCTTGACTCCAATGTAAATATTTTGAATGGTATACCAGGTTGCGTTTCCTACCACACCGTCGGGGGTAAGATTAAATACTTCCTGAAATCTTCGTACGGCTGCCTCGGTATCGGTGCCGAAAATGCCGTCGATCTGCGCGATTTTGGGAATGGAAGGGAAGTTGGAGGAGATGCGGTTGAGACGAATTTGTACGGTGCGAACGTCATCGTTAGCCGCGCCGAGCCGTAACGGGACTGTGGGGGCGCTTTCCATATTGGCAATGGGAGCATCCCGAACCAACTCGATGTTGTCGCCATAGTAATAGGTCAGGATCTCATAGGGGGTATAGCCTTGGTTGGCCAGCTCCACCGTACCCCATTGCGAAAGCCCGTTGCAGGTTACGGTGGTGCCGTTGCAATACTGCGCGAATAAGGGCTCCACGCTTCCGCTTCGGCGAATGTAATTGTTAAACAGCTCGCTTGCAATTTCACGGACGTTTTCAAAAATATCGCGTCCTTGCACAAAATACTGATCAAATGCGGTGGAATTGGTAATATCAAAATCGTAGCCGCGCGTGCGGTAGTATTCGGTAAACACGCGATTGAGCGCAAAAGAGACCTGCGCGTAGATATTGGCGCGAATGGCATTTTCCGGCCAGGTGGGAAAGATTTCGCTGGAGGCAACGTTTGCAACGTAGTCCAGAAAGGGGAGGGTGACGTTTTCGGCGTCACTGTCGGGCGGTCCCAGATGGACCGTGATGCTTTCCGGAACGGTTGGAAGCTGCGGCATAAACAACTCCTTTCATAGGGTGAAAAAATCAGAGATCGGGACCGGTCGATTCTAAAAACCTCTCACTGTCGGGGGTGCGGGAATCGGTGGTTCCGTTTTCGGGAAGGGGGATCATATCCACGGGTTGGATGGCAGTAATGCCGTCAAAGATGGGGACCCGTAGGTAGTTTTGCGTAAAATAGCCCTCCAGATAAACATCAATATTGTACGGCGTATAGGTGTTTCCTGCGTTGGGAGTGAGCGTATTTTGCCGCGGCGGTGCGGAGAGCAGAATTCGCGGAGTATTGCCGTCGCGGTTGGTCGTGCGAGTGGTGAGCACATCCCCCTTTGCGGGAACACTCTCGGGATAACCGTTTCGAACGTGCACCAATGCGCCCTCCAGGGGGATTGAGCCGCGCGCGGTTGTAACGTGAACAATGAGCGTTCCTTGCCCTGTATTCGGAACGCCAACGTTGGGGCGAGATTCCGTATCCATGATCATTCCTCCTTTGCATTGCCGAATCTTGTTCTCTACCATCCTATGCGCGGACGGGAAAAAAGTGCATGCCATTTGTTTTTTTCTCTTGCATTTCTCTGCGTTTTTTGTTATAATATAAGAAATATTTTTCGAAAGGAGAGCGGGTATGTTCCAAACGAAGATTGCAAGCTTGGATTGGCTGGCGGTTGCGACCGTTTTGCTGGCGGCCTGTCTTTTGTGGATTCCGTTTGGCGGGCGCCGGGATGCGGATGTGTTGGTCATTACCGCCTCAGACGGACGAAGTGAATACGCGCTTTCCAAGGATCGGGAAATTGAGGTGACCTCGAACGGACACAGACTTTTGATCGTGATTTCGGATGGCGCCGCGTTCGTGCGGGAGAGCGATTGCCCCGACGGCGTGTGTGTGGCGAGCGGAGAGATTCACTACGCGGGGGAGAGCATCCTTTGCGCGCCTGCGGGGGTCACGCTCACGGTACAGAAGGGGGGCGGAGACAATGTCGACTTCATTGCGGGATAGGCGTGTGAGGCGCGTGGCGTTGGACGCTATGATGATCGCGGTTGCGATGCTACTCTCCTATCTGGAATTTCTGTTGCCTTTACAGGCTCTTCTTCCTATTCCCGGGTTCCGTTTGGGACTGGCAAATTTAGCGGTCACCCTGGTTTTTTGTCTGCTTTCCCCCACCGATGCTGCCATCGTTTCTGGTGTGCGCATTACGCTAACGGCGGTGCTTTTTGGATCGGTCACTTCCTTTTACTTTTCGGCAATGGGGGGGCTTGCCTCCTTCTGTATGTTGGTTCTTCTTTCCAAATGGGGAAAACGCCTCAGCTTTTTCGGCGTTTCGGTTCTTTGCGCGGCGGTGCATAACTGTGGGCAGATCCTGGCGGCCGTTACTCTGTTCGGACCTTTTTTGATCCGTTCGTATTTGCCGCTTTTACTGGTCGCGTCGGCGATATACGGTGGGATCGTGGGATGTTTGCTGAATCTCTGTGAGCCCAAGCTGAGAAATGCGCTGGGAGGACGGATCGCATGAGAAAAATAGCTTTTTTATTGGCGATTTGCCTACTTTTGTCCTGCTTTTCGGGGTGCGCAAAGCAAACGGTGTTCTCTGAGACCTTTTATTTTATGGACACCCTGATCGGTGTAACGCTGTATACCCCGGAAGAGGGAACCGCTACCTCGGCGTTTGACGATTGCCGCGCGATCCTTGCGGATTTGGAGGGGCTTTGGGCAAGGCAAAAGCAGGGAAGCGACGTCGCACGCTTCAATGAGGCGACGTTTGAGCTTTCCGATGCCGATCCGCGCACGGTCGCGCTCCTGTCCACCGCCCTGGACGTCTCGCAAAAGACAGACGGCGCGTTTGACGTTACGGTTGCGCCGCTGGTGGATCTTTGGGAGCGCTGCGGTGAGCGCGACAAGCTTCCAACCGAGGAAGAGCTGACCAAGGCGTTGAACAAAACCGATTTTCATGCGTTAGCGGTTCAAAAGTCCAAGCTTTTCAAAAGCGATCCGGAGGTTGCTATCGATCTGGGCGGGATTGGCAAGGGTGCGGCCATTGAGCTTCTTTTGCAACATCTTTCCACCCTGGATCTGGACGGAGGACTTCTCACCTTTGGCAGTAACGTGGCCGTTTTCGGGGAAAAGCCGAACGGAGATCCCTTTCGCATTGGACTGCGCGATCCGCGCGATGCCGGCGCAAGCGTTGGAACGATGCGCCTGTCGCAAGGACAAATTCTTTCGGTTTCGGGAGATTATGAGCGATATGTTACGATCGGCGGGGAAAACTATCATCACATCCTCGATCCCTCTACCGGTTATCCCGCCAATAGCGGCCTTTCCTGTGTGGCGGTCATTGCTTCTGATGGCGCCCTTGCCGATGCCTTATCCACGGCGCTGTTTGTTATGGGAAAAGACCGCGCGATCGAGTTTTATCACTCCGATACCTATGCATTTGAGGCAATTCTGATCGAACGGGACGGAACGGTAACGGTCACCGAAGGATGGGAGTCCAATTTTACAAAAAATTAAGCAAAGAGCAAGGATACAGAAAGTATGGAAAATTTGAAGCTTTGGGGAACGCTTGTCAATATGTTTGCCGTTCTCGGTGGCTCGGCAATCGGGCTTCTGATCAAGCACGTTTGGGGCGTTGGAAAGAAAAAAAGCCAACGGATGGAGCAGCTTTCCGATACGGTGATCAAGGGCGTGGCGCTTTGTGTGCTTGCTATCGGTATCACAGGTACCATTAAAGCGGCGGTAAACGATCAGATTCTCGGCGCATTGGATGGCAGTTACGTCGGGAATACAGAACATCCGCTTCAATTGGTTTCTGAGTTGGCAGGGGAGCGTACGTTGATCATTATCATTTCTATGGTACTCGGCGCACTGGTCGGGCAGCTGTTGGATCTGGATCGCGGCATCAATCTGCTGGGAGAAAAGGTGGAGCGCCTGGCGCGAGAGCGCTTTGGAAACGTGGCGGAGGGATTTGTAACGGCCTCGCTTCTGTTTTGTGTGGGCTCTATGACGATCGTTGGATCTCTCAATAGCGGATTGCTGGGGGATCACACCATGCTCTATACGAAATCCACGCTCGATTTTTTCTCCTCCATCGTTTTCTCGGTCTCTCTTGGTATCGGTGTTATGTTTTCGGCGGCATTTGTGCTGGTGTTTCAGGGAAGCATCACCTTGCTGGCGCAATGGGTGGCGCCGATTCTCTCCACCGAGGTGATCACCTGCATGTCCGGCGTGGGATCGATCCTGATCATCGGTCTCGCGCTCAACGTTCTCGGCATCACCAAGCTAAAGATCATGAATTATATGCCCGCAATCCTTTTGCCGGCATTTCTCATTCCGTTTACCGAGTGGGTGGCAGGTCTGCTTTAAATAATCGGAGGAATCTCACACGGGGTTCCTTTTCTTTTGAAAAAGTTCGGGGATAGGTCTTGCATATCTCTCCCAAATATGGTATAATATCTTGTTAAAAACGATAGACTGCGAAAAGAAAGGTAGTATATGAAGCATCTCGAACAGGAAATCAACCGCCGACGGACCTTTGCGATTATCTCGCACCCGGACGCGGGAAAAACCACACTGACCGAAAAATTTCTGCTCTACGGCGGTGCGATCCAGACCGCAGGCTCGGTGAAGGGCAAGCAATCCGACCGTCACGCCGTATCCGACTGGATGGACATGGAAAAGAAAAGAGGAATTTCCATTACGTCGTCGGTTATGCAATTCGAATACGATGGCTATTGCATCAATATTCTCGATACCCCCGGACACCAGGACTTCTCGGAGGATACCTACCGAACCCTGATGGCGGCGGATAGTGCGGTGATGGTGATCGACGCAGCAAAGGGAATTGAGCCTCAAACGCGAAAGCTGTTCAAGGTTTGTGCCATGCGCCACATTCCGATCTTTACCTTTATCAATAAGCTTGACCACGAGGCGCGTGACCCGTTTGATCTTTTGGACGAGTTGGAAAAGGAATTTGGCATCGGTACCTATCCCATGAACTGGCCGATCGGTTGCGGTGTCAGCTTTAAGGGCGTTTATGACCGCGACGGACGCAAGATCCTGGCCTTCGGAGATTCCCACCGCGGACGCGACCGCCTTTCTTCGATCGACTGCGATATTTCAGATACCGCGCGTATGGACGAGTTGATCGGTCCGTATGCAAGAGAAGAGCTGACCGAGCAGGTAGAGCTTCTCGACGGCGCATGCTTTGATTTTGATCTCGAGCAGGTACGCTGTGGCAAGCTCAGCCCCGTGTTCTTTGGCTCGGCGCTCAACAATTTCGGTGTCGAGTTCTTCCTGGAACATTTTCTGAAAATGACTACAGCCCCCTTGGCGCGCAAGGCCGGAGAGCTTACCGTGGAACCGTTTGACGAAGGCTTTTCGGCGTTCGTATTCAAGATCCAAGCCAACATGAACAAAGCGCACCGCGACCGCATCGCCTTTCTGCGCATCGTATCGGGCAAGTTTGATCATGAAAAAGAATATTTTCACGTGCAGGGTGGCAAAGCGCTCCGCCTATCCCAACCGCAACAGATGATGGCGCAGGAGCGTTCGATCATTGAGGAGGCCTATGCGGGTGATATCATCGGTGTGTTTGATCCCGGTATCTTTTCGATTGGAGATACGATCTGCGAAAAAACGAACAGGGTGCAGTTTGAAGGAATTCCCACGTTCCCGCCCGAATGCTTTGCCATGGTGGAGCAGATTGACAGTATGAAGCGGAAGCAATTTGCAAAGGGAATGAACCAGATTGCACAGGAGGGCGCGATCCAGATCTTTATCGAGCCGGGCGGCGGCTTGGAGCGTGTTTACGTCGGTGTAGTAGGCATGCTTCAGTACGATGTTCTGGAGTCTCGCATGAAGGCCGAATACGGCGTCACCTACAAGCAGTATCCGCAATCCTACCAATATATCCGTCGCATTGCAAACGGGACAGATCCCAAGAAATTGCATCTGTTTGACGTGAAATGGGTACAGGATTTCCGCGGCAACGATTTTCTGCTCTTCAATAGCGAGTGGCACATCCGCCACACCTTGGATAATAACGAGGGGCTGGAGCTTGTGGAATTTGGAACCTAATGAAAACAAAAACGATCGGCAAGGCTTACCCTTGCCGATCGTTTTTGCAAAAGGAAAGAGGAAAGCCTTTGAAAAGCTTTCCTCTTTTTGCTTTTAGTCCTCTACCAGCTTCCAGTTTACCTCCGGGAATTCTGCAAAGGCCTCAATGTATTTTGCGTAGTCCTCCAAATTGGACTTTGCAAACTGTGCGGGAATGTAATAAGTAGCCGAAACGTCGGAAATCTCGTCTCTTACCATCACTGCATTCTCGTTGAAGAGAACGGGGACCACGGGCATATCCTCAAGCAACAGCTCCTCAGCCTTGTGCAGCAGCTTTGCTCTTTGCTCTGCCCAGTCGGAGGTCTTGTTAGAGGGCGTGATGTCATTTGCCTCATAAATGGCTTTTACCTTATTGTAGGTTGCGAGGAATTCCTCGTGAGAATCCTTCGTAAGATCACCGTTGTCTTCCTTATAAATGGAAAGGAAGATAAAGGTTTCGTCGGCCAACTGCTCCTCGGTAATGCTTGCAAAGTAGGGGAGGTAGTAGATGGCTTCGATCAGATCGTTGTACTCCGTGCTGGTGTAGCCGGTAACGTGGGGCGTGAGTGCATAGGTAGGAGCACCTGCCTCGTTCACACCCTGGATCAGCTTCATACCGGAGAAGGAGTTTGCAAAGTTGGAGAGCATGGAATATGCATCTGCGGAATAAGCAACGTAGTCAAATGCAACCACTTCATAGTTGCCGCGTTGAATCGACTCGATCAGCAGATCGTCGCAAACATCTTTCGGAGTGGGCTCATCGTCCTTGCTGATGGTTCCGCCGGGGCCGATCAGATCCTTCAGATAGTCGTTGTTTTCAATGGGGTGAACCTTATGGATATTTACCTCAAAGCCGAGCTCCGTCCATGCAGCTGCAATCATTTCTACGATCTGAATGTGCACGTCATCGTGAGCGGCAACCTTAATGGTAAAGGAGTAATCGCCGGCTTCAATGCCTGCCTTGGTAAGCAGAGCCTTTGCAGCCTGTACGTCGTCCGAGATTTTGATCAGATCTCCGCCAACCTCGCGGAAGTCGCCCGAGGTCCCCTTGTTAAAGATGCCGGGGCAAACCAAGCCGGTTGCGGCTTTTCCAAACACAACGGCCTGCTGGATCGCTTCGCGGTCAATGGCAAGCGAGAGGGCGTTGCGCACGTCTGCATTTGCAAAAATGGCCTCGCCGTTGATCAAAGCATTTTCATTGAAATAGCATACAAAGGTGGAAAGCGCGTTGGAAACCTCTGCGTGTTCTTTTACGAATGCATCGTTGCGAATTGAGAGCGGGATATCACCCATGTAGAAGATCTTGCCGTCCTTGTAGTCCTGCAGGAGATCGTCTGCCGATTTCGAGCAATCCACAAGAATACGGTAGTTCTTTACCTGCTTGTTGATGGCATCGTCATCCTCGCGATAGTAGTAGCTGTTGCGCTCCAGATAGAAGTAGCTGATTTCCTTGGCGGTGTAATTGTCAACCACAACCTCGCCTTTTTTGTCCAGGCGCTGCTGATTATACTGGTCAAGCGCGTAATCGTCGGTTTCCTTCAGGGCTCCGCCGTTTTCGCCCAAAGTTTCCACGTATATGATCTTACCGAGCTTGTATGCGCCGCTGGTGATCATAGAAGAAGGCTTTTTCGCCCAGTCTGCGTTCTTTTCCACGTAGTTTTCATACAAAGGAGCGGTTGCTACGTTGGTCAGGTTGAGCATAAACTGATCGTAATCGATCGGGCCCTCAAACGTAACCTTTACTACGTCGATCGAGAGTGCCTCGATACCAACGTCATCGATCGACTCATCGCCTTCCTTTACGGCACGGGCGTTTTTGATATCGTAGAGCAGGGAAGCCGCGGGGGAGTTGTTGTCGGAGCGAAGCAGACGCTTCCAAGCATACACAACGTCATCCGCGGTCACGGGGTTACCGTTGCTCCAACGGGTATCCTTCAGCGTCAGCTCCATGGTGCACTCCTCCTTGTTGATGGAGTACTTCGAAACCAAGGATTTTTCCACCTTGCCGTTTTCGCTGAGCTTGAAGAGTGTGTCAAACATCATGCCAACGATGTTTTGAGCCTCTTGGCTATAATAGGCGTTGGCAGGATCAAAATCATAGATTTTGTCGGTTAAATACATTGTGATGTATGCGCCGAGATCTCCCTGCTCCAGTTTTTCGGAGCAACCCGAAAAACAGGGAATCAGCATGATGGCGCACAGAAGAAGTGCAAGAATCCGCTTTGACATGGTGGTGAAAAATCCTCCTCTTTAATTGAAAATTCGGAATTGGCGTGCAAAACGCCATATGTACCTCTATATTATAAACGATTTCTTACCAAATTTCAATAGATTCTCAAATATTTTGATGTATATTTTGTTAATTTTCTTGGCAAAATGGAAATAAAACGCCGATTTTTTGCAGAGGAAGGAGAAAAAATGGAATTTTACACCAGAACCGATCTTGCATGTGAAAGCATGGGGCGCTCTCTCAAATCCGAGGAAGGTGTGGAGCACCGTGTGGAACGGTTGGGCTCCTTTCGGATGCATCGCACCGAGGTTTGTACCGAGCAGGCCTCGCAGCGGCTTGGAAAGCCTCAGGGAACCTACCTGACCGTGGAGTGCGGCAATTTGCAGATTATGATCCGGGAGGAGCGGGAGGCGTTGGCCGATCTTCTGGCCGAGGAAATGAAGCACATGGCAGAGCGCCTGAGCGGGAAGTCGGTTGGTCCTAACTTCAGTGTGTTTGTTGCAGGCCTTGGAAATGCAGAGCTGACTGCAGATGCCATCGGGCCGAAAACAGTGCAAAAGCTGACGGCCACCCGGCATCTGTGCGAGCATGAGGGCGTTCTTTTTCAAGGCCTTGGGTGTAGCTTGCTGTCTGCGCTGGCCCCGGGAGTCTTGGGGCAAACGGGGATTGAAACGTTGGAGCTTTTGCGGGGCGCGGTCGACCACGTGTGCCCTGACGTCGTGTTGGTTATTGATGCTTTGGCGGCGCGGAGCTGTGAGCGCTTGGCCACCACGGTTCAGCTTTCGGATGTGGGGATCGCACCGGGATCGGGCGTGGGGAATCATCGGTCTGCGATCACACGGGAGACGCTGGGCTTGCCCGTACTGGCTCTGGGGGTTCCAACCGTTGTCAATTCCGCAACCCTGGTTTACGATGCACTTTGCTCTGCCGGACTGGAAGGGAGGATCGATGAGTCCTTGCGTCGGGTGCTGGAAACGGGAAAAAGCTTTTTTGTATCTCCTAAGGAGAGTGACGTGATTACCGAGAGCTTTTCCGATCTGTTGGCTGAATCCATTTCCATTGCTTTTATGGGTGCATTGCATCAAAGCTTGCGCTGAGACATAATCCGTATTTTGGGTGCATATGTTGAAGCACAGAAAGGAAAGGAGCGTGAAGGCTTATGGAACGGAAGGATGTGAGTGGTCAGCTTCCCATGCATCGGCAACCAATCGTTTTTGAAAGCGCTTTTTATGGAAAATACCGCGTTTTTGCCGTTTTTTTGATTGCTTCCGCACTACTGATTGCTGCATTTGCGATCAGCGCGGTATGGCTGCAAAAGGACGGGGATGACTGGCGGGATAGCTGGGGCGGGCTGTTTGAGGATTCGGAAAGCAATACGGAATCGGATTCCTCTCCAACCGATTCTGAGGAGGAGAGCACAAAGGAGGACGCGGTCCCATTGATCCCGGAGGGGGCGACGCCGATCGTGGAGCGGGATCTTTCCGCACCGTCGCT
>JAFVOP010000038.1 GCA_017505745.1 Clostridia bacterium | reverse complement strand
GCGCACGAAACAAACCAATTTAGCAAGAAAGATGTGCGTAAAGTTCTTGAAAGGGGTCTGGGGAAAACTTCTTTCAAGAAGTTTTCCCCAGAAAAAATACGTTAATGAAGCTTATGCTCCCAAAGCCCTCTCCGTCACGCTGTCGCGTGCCACCTCCCCCAAAGTGGGAGGCTTCGTTTTTGTTCACTGAATGACATTGTATGCAAATGGGGTGGCCTTTTTCCAAGGGCCGCCCCAAATGGCACACGGAGGAAGAGATATGAAGCAGCCCGAACGGACACTGGTAAAGGAATACGCCCGAAAGGGGCTTACGCTGGCAACGGCCGAATCCTGTACGGGAGGACTGATCGCCAAGCGCATCACCGACGTGCCGGGGAGCTCCGCGGTGCTTTGCGGTGGACTTGTAACCTACACCAACGAGGCAAAAACCGCCTTGCTCGGCGTAGATCCCGCGATCTTCGCGCGTGACACCGAGGTCAGCCACGCCTGCGCCGAGGCCATGGCCGAGGGGGCCAGACGGCGGCTGGGAACCGACGTTGGCGTTTCCACCACCGGCTTTGCAGGCCCCGGAGGCGGGACCGATCGCGACCCCGTGGGAACGGTGTATATCGGCGTCAGCACGGCGCAGGGAACAAGAAGCGAGCGTTTTTGCGCCCCTGCGGGAGCCACCCGAAGCGGCGTTCGCACCGCAGCCACCAACCGCGCGTTGGAGCTGCTTTTGGAGATCTGATCCCCCAAAAAAGGGACGGCAACAGAGTATTGCCGCCCCTTTTTTGCACAAAAAAAGAAAAAATTATGATTTTTTATAAAAAATGTATTGAAAAAACCAAAAAAATATGGCATAATATAGATGAATTGGCGCCGTTTGGGGCAGTGGATCGGCAAAATGCGGATGTGCGGTTCAAGCAGTGCCTTTGGGAGCTTTTTCGGGCTCCCGCAAAACTACCATACGGAAAGGATGGACCCCCCATGAAGAAACTGTTATCCGCTCTTCTGGCGTTTGCGATCGTGTTGACGTCGCTCTGCATTCCCGCAGTTGCAACCGAAGACAAGTCCGCAACGCCGCCCACCACCTCCACGGCACAAACGCTGTTGCCTGCTTACACGGCAGCAAGCAGCAGTGCCAAGAAAACCTACACCGACACTTATAATGATTGCATTTTAATGACGGTGACCAACACCACGCGGACAGAGTATACTGCGTATTTGGACACGTTGGAATCGCAGAACTATACGAAGGTTCTGCGTGGGCACAAGATCCTTGGCATGACCGGGGATGCTTCCAACCTCTCTTCGATTTATACCAAGGGCAATGACTATCTGATCAACGCCCTTTGGGTTCCTTCCACCAAGGAAGTAAAGGTTACCATCGAGCCGCTCAACGGCCTCGATCTGAACGTGTTCAAGTCCACCAATGCCACCACGGGCAGCTACTCCTCCCTGATCATTCAGATCGGCTTGGACGGTCATTTGGATGACAATGAGGTGGTTTTGGTTGAGGGACAGACCGATGACAGCTCCTTCAACGGCGGTATGTCCTATGCTTATCGGTTGTCCGACGGCCGCTTTGTGATCTTTGATGGCGGTGGAGGAAATTGTACGGGCTCCGCTGCGCTTGACATCAACCATGCGGCACGTATTTACAATACGCTGAAAAAATATAACGCTACGGCCAATGGCGGCAAGGGCGGAGAAATTGTGATTGCCGCTTGGTACATCTCGCACCCGCACACCGACCACATGGGCGCATTTATGGCGTTTACCGCCCGCTACATGGGAAACACGTATAACGAAAACGTAAGGCTGGAGCGTGTGATTTCCTATATGCCCAACATTGAGGAGCAGACCTATAAGCTGGAGAGCGAGAATTATTCGCTCTCTTCCGACAAGATTGCCACCTACAATGCGCGCTTGCAGGATCTGGATGCGCAGGGCGTGCACATTTACAAGGCGCACGTGGGCCAGAAATATTACATTGGCAACATGACCATTGAGATCCTGTATACCTACGATCTGCTTTCACCCACCATGCCCGAGTACCTGTTTGAAACACGAAGCGGAGAGGATCACGATCCTTACGGCTATAAAGACTATGGCAAGGTTCACAACGCCACCGGCGGCGGAAAAGACCTGACCAACTCCTTCTCGGTGATCAGCCAGTTAACCCTGAAAATCGCCGGCAAGAGCGAGCCTTACAAGGTGATTATGACGGGTGATGCCACCGTGTTTGGAATTGAAACCGTAAACAAGCTGTACGGAGCCGCTATGAAGAGCGATTTCGTGCAGGTTCCGCACCATGGCAGTACGCAGATGAGTGCATCCGCAGAGGCAAGCGGTCTTACGGATGCCGACCGTTATGACTACCAGGTAGAGGTGGACCTCTTCTTTGGAGACATGAGTGGATTGGCCCACACCAATTATTATTCAGCCGGCTCCAACTCCACGTTAAATCCCTACGGATACGTATGCGCAAAATACGTTCTGTGGCCCTGCGGCTTAAAGCAAGCACAAACTTGGATAGACGGATTGCCGGGAGACGATGAGGCTGAAAATGAGGTTCGGGACACAAACGAGGTTCTGACCGGCTACACAACGAATGGAACCGCAAACGATTCCCGTTGCAGCACTTGGTCGCCTATCATCCATCTCCAGGAAGAAGTGGAGGCGATTGGAGGCAAGGTGTTTGTTGCAAGAAACTTCCTGACCGTAATTACGTTGGATGACGACGGCACGCCTTCGTCCACCACCGATACCTCCGTGATCTCCAACAGCATGGAGCTGCCGGAGGGTGAGGACGGCGACTACAAGCTGATCTATTCCGCGCAGGATCTTGCCGCTCTTTCCTCCACCGGCAAGGGCAAGCTGGCAAAGGATATCTATATCCAAAATCCCACCTCCACCGTTTGCGCCAAAGATTTTAAGGGTGAGCTGGACGGAGACGGACATACCATTTATGTTTCCTATACCAACGGCAAGACCACCAATTTTGCAAAAACCGCAGGATTCCTGTTCAGCACCCTGAATGACGGAGCAAACGTACATGATCTCACCCTGGACGGCGTAAACGTAACCGCAAGCGCGACTGCCGCGAATATCGGTCTCCTTGCTTACAACGTAAACGGTACCGTGGTAATCGACAACGTACACATCCAAAATGCAACGGTTACCGATAGCTCTGCTCGCAACACCAATATCGGCGGTATGATTCCCTCTACGGCCGCAACTGCCAACGTAACGGTGAAAAACTCCTCCTTCCACGGAACCATCCAAGCCGGCACCAGCACGATTGCCAGCACGGTTGGCGGAATCTTTGGCAGAGCCGGTGCAAGCGAGGCCGGGGCAACGAAAATCCTTATAAAGAATTGCGAAGTAGGCGGTTCGATCTCGCACAACAAAATTGCCGGCGGTATTGTGGGTAACGTCAACATTACGGCCGACGGATCGTTTGAAGTGAACAATTGCCAGAACAACGCCTACGTGGCTGCGCTTCTGGCGGGCGGTATCGTTGGAAATCTTGCCGATGGAACCGCGGTTCACACCAAGCTGCTCAACTGTGTAAATACCGGGGATATCGAGTGCACGTCTTCGAATGCGGCAGACACAACGAAGAGCGCAAGCGAAGGAAATGCAGGCGGCGCGATTGGAAAGGCCACCTGCGCAAGCACTGCTACCGTTACCGTTACCTCGTTCTACAACAGCGGAGACATTTTGGTAAAGGGCGGAGCCGCAACAAGTACGGATGAAATTAAAAAGAACAACGCCAGAATCGGTTCCGTAATTGGTAGAGTTGGCGCCAGTGGCTTAACGCCCACCCTCAACATTACCGGTGCCGTAAACTCGGGCAACGTAGAAGCCGATGCTGTTTTCGAGGGTATTTACATCGGCCATGCAGGCTCTGCAAAGAACTACACGGTTACCAACGCCGTCAACCTCAATGCAACCGTAAAGAGCAATGGGTTGGTTCCCGGCGGACAGGGCAATGGCAACGTCACCCAGCCCAACGTCACCGACCACTCCGACAAGCGCTTTGACACCCTCACGGGCGCGCGCATCCGTCTTTCCGATACGGCGGCAGACAGCGGACTCCGTTTTGATATCGTGGTGGATCAGGCGCTCATCACGGCACTTGAGGACGCAGGCTTTACCGTAAAATTCGGTTCTCTTGCGGCCAAGGCCGACAACGTGACCGGCGAGTTTACCAAGGAAGCCATGGACGCAGCCGGCAAGAAGTACAGCGATGTCAGTGTGGCAGAGGACGATGCAGCCCTGCGCGTGCTCAAGAACTCGATCGATGCTACCGCCTACGGCTACACCGCGGCGCTCATCAACATCACCTCCTACAACACCATCTACGCGTGCGTGGGATACCTGGAGCTGACCAATGCCGAAGGCTTCTCGGCTTGCATCTACACCGATTACAATGCAACCGAAAACGCAAGAAGCGTAGCATTTGTTGCAAATGCGGCGCTGGATGACAGTACCGTAACCTTTACCGCGGAGCAAACCGCGATCCTCAATACCTTTGCAGGAAACTAAACCCAATGCACTTGGGGGGAAGCTTTTTTGAAAGCTTCCCCCTCTTTTTATCAAGAAAATATTCATTTTTTATAAAAAAGGTCTTGCAAAAACGCGGTTTTTATGGCATAATATAAGTAAGTTGGCGCAATTTAAGGCATGGGATTCGGCATCAGACCGTGTATTGTCCTTACAGACTCCTTTCGGGAGGCGTTTGGCGATCCCTTCGAAGCAAGTTGCAGTTTGCGCAAAAATCCAATTTTTGAAAGGATGGAACATTATGAAGAAACCGATCGCTTTTATTCTGGTAATTACGATTCTTCTGTCCGCGCTTTGTATTCCGGCAGTTGCCGCAACCTCCTCCGCTGCACCCCCAACCGTGGCCACGGCAAAGGATATTCTTCCTGCCTATACGGGCACAAACAGCGGTATCACCTATACCGATACCTATAACGATTGCATTTTGATGACGGTAACGGGCACCACGAAAACGGCCTATTCTGCCTTTTTGGACGCCTTCGAATCCGATGGCAGCGGCTACACCAAGGTGCTGCGCGGGCACAAGCCGCTTGAGATGACGGGCACTTCGGCAAACATCACGGCCATCTACCGAAGGGGCACGGATTATCTGGTAAATACGATCTGGATTCCGAGCTCCAATGAGGTCAAGGCCACCGTGGAGCCGCTCAACGGTCTGGATCTGAGCGTGTTCCTGTCCAAGAGCAAAAAGGACAGCACGCTGTGCTCTCCGCTGGTCATTCAGATCGGTCTGGACGGTGTTACTACGGCATACACCAAGGGCGACCAATCGATTACCGATGAAAACAGCATGCATGGCGGTATGTCCTATGCCTTCCGCACCTCCGACGGACGCTACGTGGTCTACGACGGCGGCGGAGACGGCGACTCGCTGGATGCCAACCACGCCGCGCGCATCTACGAAACCCTGAAATTTTACAATAAACGCACCGACGGAATCGTGATTGCCGCCTGGGTGATCACCCACCCGCATACCGACCACATGGGCGGCTTTATGGCGTTTACCAAATACTATCTCAACAACCCCACCTACAACTACGTCGGAACCCCGAATTCCAATAAAAACTGCAAGGTCACGCTCGAGCGTGTGATCTGTAATCTGCCCAACCTCTCCACCCAGACCTTTACGGAAACAGGCCGCACGCAAAGTCTTACCGACTCTAAGATCGCGCTTTACAACACGCGCCTGGAGGAGCTGAAGGCGCAGGGCGTGGAGGTGTTCAAGGCGCACGCCGGCCAGAAATACTATTTTGATAACCTTACGATTGAGATCCTCTTTACCTTTGATCTTCTTTCTCCCACGCTTCCCGATTATTGCTTTACGGGCACCGATGCCTACGCGAAAATGAAGACCAAGCGTCTGCTCTCCAACCAAAAGGCGGTCTCGGGAGAGGCCGGAAACGAAACCGATTTTACCAATACCTTTTCGATCATCAGCCAGGTCACGCTCAACGTGGACGCCGACACCTCCTTCAAGGCGATGATGACCGGAGACGCCAGCTGCTTCAGCATTGAAACGGTGAACCGTATGTACGGATCCAAGATGAAGAGCGACTTTTTGCAGGTGCCGCACCACGGATTGCCACAAATGAACCAGGGCTCCTCTTCCTGCACCGATCCGCACTATCATGAGCTGCAGGTGGATCTCTTCTTTGGAGACAACACCACCAAGGCGCAGCTGGACAGCATGTATCCCAATGCAGACTCCACCACCACGGTGCAGGCCTACGTCAAGGCGTACAGTTCTTATACGTCGAGCGGATACGGCTATGTGAAGGCCAAGTATATTCTGATTCCCACCGACCTGCTGCACGCCAGCACCTATATCGACGGGGAGCCCGGCGACGATAACTGGAATGCGGCCGACTACACCGACGAGACCTTTACCGATACGGCCGATCCGGTGGATGAATATGTGAACATAGCCGAAGGTGATAGCCGCCGCAGCTCATGGAATCCGGTGCTCCATTTGCAGGAAGAGGTGGAGGATAACGGCGGATACATCCGCGTGGCGCGCAATCTGGTAAACACGTTTATTCTCAATGCCGACGGAACCGTAACCAACCAGCAAACCAAGGCTACCATTACGGCAAATATGGAAACACCGGATGCTACCGATACCGGCGGCTATACGCTGATCTACGATGCGGCAGACCTGAAGGCCATCAACAATAATGCGGCAGGCAAATATAAGCTGGCCAAGGATATTTATTTCACCGAGGATCGCAACTACGCGCTTTGCTATTCCAATGCGTTTACGGGAACCTTTGACGGAAACGGACATACGATCTACGTCAGCGGAACAGCAAACTGGACCAACACCCCCGCATTCCTGTTTGCAACGTTGGGGGACGGCGCGGTGGTGAAAAATCTTACGATCGACGGCTTTACGGCAACGGTGGCGGCCACAACCGGAAAGAACTGCGGCGTTCTGGCGCAAAGCGTATCCGGCACTGTTACGATCGATAACGTGCATATCGTAAATACCACGATCACCGACAACACCGCAACCACCGCCACAGGCGCGAATATCGTTACCAACATCGGCGGCTTTATCGGCGACGTGGGAGCGGCAACCGTTACGGTAAGCAACTCCTCGTTTGACGGAACCATTGGAACCGATGCCGACCGAACCACCGGATCGGCGGGCGGCTTCTTCGGAAGAGCCGGTCAATATACCGCGGTGGCAACCAAGGTCAGCCTGACCAACTGCCAAGTGAGCGGTTCGATCTCGCACGTCACCAACGCAGGCGGCTTTGCGGGAAGTGTCAACACCTCGTCGGCAGGCTCGTTTACCGTGGAGGGCTGTACCAACAACGCAACCTTGGAAGCAGGCAGCGCGGGATGCGCGGGCGGCATTGCCGGAACGGTACAGAACGCTCCGAACATGACGGTGACCGACTGTACGAACAGCGGTGACGTTGTGGGCTACAATGCCGGCGGCATGGTTGGCGCGGTGACGGGGAGCTCGTCCGTAACCGTGGAGGGCTTTGCCAACAGTGGCTCGATTGAGGTGGCAACCGCAGGAACGGGAAGTGTATCCGCCGTGATCGGAACGGTGGGAACCACCGGCTCGTCGGTATCGGCCAAGATCAACGTTTCCAACGTGACCAACACCGGCGCCGTTACGGATG
>JAFVOP010000037.1 GCA_017505745.1 Clostridia bacterium | reverse complement strand
GACTATCAAATCGATATTCCTTACGGCTGATCTTCTTGGTTGATTCAATCGAGCCCATTGCGATCTCTGGTGAAACCCCGAAAATGATTGCCGAATGGATACGGTCAACGCTATACGCCGCATTAGCCTCATAAATAAATTTAAGATTTATTCTCGCCTTCATCTCACCCTCGCCCGACCATTTCATCACGGAATCGCGTGTATTGAATACGCAATAACAATCGTTACCGGCAAATAGCCCTCCAACCATTCGCGTGAAATTCGTTTTGTTTGCCTCGCTGTCCTCTCCGCCGATCTGCTTGATCGCGCGACTTGTGAGAAAGAAAGGACTGCCCGGGGCGATCAGGTATGCACGTCTGCCGATTTTGAGTTTGGGCAGATTGTGCGGCAATACTTCGATCTCCGCGTCCATACAGACTGCCAGGGCTTCACCGACTCGGTGGTTTCGGTCAAGGTGTGATGCGTTCATCGGTAAGCTGTAACCGTGAGTGATGCTTTCGTAATACTCACCCTCGCCAAACCAAGTGAGTATGGGGAGCGCCCCAGCATAGAGGCGGATGGTTTTCGTTCTTCCTCTACCGCAGAGATTGAATAAGCGCGGGAGCGATATGGTTTCGCCCGTCACGCTGTTCCGCACCGTCAGCGGCGACAGCCCCTCCTTTACCAGCTCGCGATACATTCGTTTATTGCCGAGAAGATGCAGAGATTTGACGGGATATTCACCCGCAACGGATAATAGGCACATCAAACGATAGAGTTGACTGCCCGGTTTCATTGTTTTCATCATATAGTTTTCCTCCTTATATGTAAGAATTTTTTAGAATTGTGTCATCGGGAGAATTGCGACATGATGACTGCTCTCAATGTCGCAACGCTCCCACGAAAATCTCCCGAAAAGTCAGATTTTATAAGGCTTTTTCGAGCTTTCGGGAGGTGTAAGAAATTTTTAGCGAAAATCGGTTGTTTTTACATCTGTCAGATTATGCTTTCGGGCGGATTTTCGAGCAGGAAAACGCCATTTTCGGGGAACGTAGGCTCTGCATTCTGCCACGTTTGAAAGTCCGATTTCGGTACAATATAGACCTCTGTGCGATCCTCGTCGCCTGCCGCAGTACAATAGAAATGCTCGCAAACTCGAGGACTATCGTCAGGCAGAACGTACATCGCAATGGCATCTGTGGTCAAATTGATTTCGATGTTATCATGATCGCGTCGCTGACGTTCCTTGAAATCCCGATTGTAAATGTGGCGGTAGATCAGCACGCAATCACGGTAACGGACGATTGGCTTTCCTCGGAAGAACCGTTCAAGCGCGGAATAGAGAATTCCGCGTATGTAATCCACAGAGCCCTTTTGCTTTTTGGGGAGCAACGCGGGAATCTGGATACAGAACCATCCTTCCTTGGTAAAACCAATTTTCACAGGTACGACCTCAAGCATCGTGTCCTCAATCATTTGGAATGCGTTTAGTCTTCCGAAGTAGGCGGGCATCATACGGCAGATGAGTGTGGTGCGCTCGGTTTTCTCATAAGCTCGCAGAGCGTACTCGTAGGCACGTTCCGCATTTCCATTATTAAACGCATCCTCTGCCATCGAAAGCCAGTTTATAAACTCGGCATTTTGTTTCTTTGCTTTTCTAAGATGATCCATAAACGGATGTGTTGTTTTTGTTTGTTTCATAAATTTTCTCCTTTCTAAATCAAAAAATGGTAAAAGAAAAGCGTGCATCAAAAGCAAAACACGTAATGTGTTAAGCTCTGATACACGCTTTTAGCGTCTTATACAGATCTATTGAGTTTTGAGACAAGACTGTTTTTGTTGCATCGTTCCTTTTTCGGATGTTTTTTTCGGCACACCATTTTGCCGTGTTTTTAGGCGTTTTTTCGCCTGCTCCACCAAATCCTCCACCAAAACCGCATTTACTTGCATAAATTTTTATGGAGTTTTATGATCGAGTAAAATTTTTGAACGTCCGAAGATCCCTTGTGCCATAAGGCTTTATCGACTTTTATGGAGATATATTTTAGTGCTGAAATTTGGTCGGTCATCACCGATACCAAGTTTCATAATTGTCTCTCTCCTTTATATTCCGGCGGCCGCCTGTCGGCCTTGCAACTATTCATATCATTATAGCATATCGGTGATATTTTTTCAATAGGTGAATTTCAATTTCTTGATTTTTTCATCGATTTCAAAGAAGAAATCGGCATTTTTGCTCGTTTACTCTTTTTTAGGGGTGTGCCCGTATTTTTTCTTGTAGAGACGAATGAAAAAGGAGAGGTTGGAAAATCCCGAGGTGACGGCGGCTTCGGAAACGTTGTATTCGCCGCTTTGGAGCTTGATACGCGCATGATTCAGGCGAAGCTCATTGCGGTAGTCCACGGGGGATTGCCCGGTGTATTCGCGAAAGAGCCGTCGGAAATTTACCTCACTCATGCCGCAAAGCTCGGCGTAATATTCAATTTTTTCATTTTCTGCGTATCGCTCGGAGATCTCGGAGAGCGCGGCTTGCAGCTTTTTATACTTAACGGGAATCTTTGAATAGGATTCGTCGATTTGCCAAAGCAGACGGTAAAAGCAGGATAAGTAATAAAAAGGAGGAGCAAACGTGCGGTTGTCCACGGGATTGAAAAAGGCGTTGATCAATTCTCCTGCGTTCGGTAGACGGATCTTTTGCGGTTTGGAGAGGTAGGAGGGAAGCTCGCCCTCGGATAGGTCGAATTGTACAATTCGGATCTCGGTATTCTCCTCCAGATACGTGCCGTAATAGGAGCTGTTCTTGGGAATAAAGATCAATTCTCCCGCGTGAACGTAGATCGGTTCCTCGGCCTCTCCCAAAAAGAACGTATCGCACATCGTGCCGTGCACAGTGTAGATAAATCCGTGCTTTACACGGCCGTTTCGATAGGAATGCTTATAATTTTTGGCGCGGGAGACATTCAAAATGTCAATATTCTCAACCGTAAAATTTGGCTGCTGCAGATTGTATTCGTATCGCATACTATCACCTCGGGGACATGATATCATAAAGTTCTTGAATTGTCAACACGAAAAGATCGAATTGTGTTAAAAAATATCGTATTTGTAATTGTGGATGCAAAAAAAATATGGTATACTTTTTCCATAACCGAAGAAGGAGCGTGTTTGGTATGAAATTTTTTGACACCAAAACCGACAGTATGATCATTTTACCGGAGAACTGCGACGAAGCGATCCGATCAGCCGCCTTTGATCTGCAACGCAATTTGCGAGATTTATCAGGGAAGCAGGAGGGCTTTTCCATTCAAGAGATGAAAACTCCCGGCCCCGCGATTTTGATCGAAACGCGTTTCAACGGGGAGCCCGAGGCATATACCGTTCGAGTGGAAGACGAACAGGTGCGGATCACGGGATCGGACGTTTTGGGAACGGTATTCGGCATTTATGCCTTTGCTACCAACTACCTTGGAATTTTGCCCGTGTATCGGCTTGTCGACCTTTTTCCAAAAACGAGGGAGGAAATGGAGCTCCCTTCGCAGACATTTTCTTCTCAGCCCCGTGCCGTTCGCTTTCGCGGATGGTTTCTCAACGACGAGGATCTGCTCACCGAGTTTCGCGGCGGAGGCGGTGAGCGGCACATCGATTACAAGTTTTACAATCGCGTGATGTGTCTGGACGTATTGGATATGATCCTGGAAACGGCGTTGCGCTTGGAGATCAATCTGATCATTCCATCCTCCTTTGTGGACGTGGACAATCCTCCCGAGGAAGCCTTGGCCGATGCCGTGGTGCGGCGCGGAATGTACATTACGCAGCATCACGTTGAACCGATGGGAGTTTCCTTTTTTGCAGCAGAGAACTATTTGAAAAAAGTGGGAGCAGAAGGCGAGTCTGTTTCCTTTGTTGCAAACCGTGCGCGCATGGAGGAGCTTTGGCGCTTTTATGCACAAAAATGGGCCAAATACGGCGATCGCGTGATCTGGCAGCTGGGGCTTCGCGGAAAAGCTGACCGCGCCGTTTGGCAGAACGATCCCAACGTGCCCGATTCTGCCGCCGTGCGCGGAGCAATTATTTCGGATGCCATTGCCACCCAGCACCGCATCATTTGCGAAACGCTGGGAAACTCCGATTTTTATTCCACTGCAACCCTGTGGATGGAGGGTGCGGAGCTATACGGCAAGGGACATATTCAGATTCCGAAAAATACGGTTGTGATCTTCAGCGACATTGGTTTTTCACAAATGTTCGGCGACGATTTTTACACCACGGCACGCAATGATCGCGACCGTTACGGCATCTATTATCACGTTGGCTATATGGGTGAGGGGCCGCACCTGTGTGAGGGGTGTGATCTGCGCAAAATGGTTTTTTCCTACCAAAAAGCAACTGAACAAAACTCGCTCTTTTACTCAATCTTAAACGTATCCAACGTTCGGCCTTTGCATTTTTCGGCTTGGTATAACGCAGAGTTACTTAAAAATCCTTCCGGATTTGACCAAGAAGAAACGTTGAATAACCTTTTAAAGGCACTGTTTGGAGAGGCGTGGGAGACCGTCAAACCGCTTTTGCAAGACTACTACGATACCGTTGTGGATCTTGGCCCCGGGGAGTTGAAGAAGCGTTGCAACAAATGGAATTTTTACTATCACGAATACGGCAAGCTGCCGTTTCCGCTTTTTCCGGCAACCGACGGAACGCTTCGCTATACCGGACGCTTTCATATGCTGGGAGACGAGTTCCGATTTGATGAGGATGACGATTACCAAGAGGCATTGGTGGAAAGCCTGGGTAAATGGGAAAGGCTCTCGCAAGAAACGGAGACCGTTTCTCATGCGCTTCCCGAGGAAAAAAAGCTGTATTTTGCACAGTTTTTGCAGTTTGAAATCCGCTATATGATGCATCTTACGTGCTGGCGGTTGGCGGTTCGAAGAATGATGAAAACCGACCTCGCTCCCGATCGCACACAGGCCTGCACTGAGGCGGTATTGGCGCTGCGTGCTATTTTGGAGGAACGAAAAATACTGGAGCTTGGAAATTGGAAGGGCTGGCATGACGGAGAGAAAAAGATCGGTATTTCGAATCTGCTCACCCTAACTGAGGAAACGTACGAAAAGCTGGGAAAGGATCGAAAATGAAGGAGACGTATTTACTGAGAACCGACGGCTCGCGATGCCTTTATGAAACATACGCGAGAGATCTGCCTATTATTGATTTTCACAATCACGTTTCAGTAGCTGACATTGCCGAAAATCGCCGATATGAAAATTTGACCGAGCTTTGGCTCGCTCCCGACCCCTACAAGCACCGCCTGATGCGGATTTGCGGGGGGGCAGAGCATTTCATCACGGGAGACGCCTCTCCCTACGAGAAAATGGAAGCATTTTGCGAAATCTTTCCGCTTTTGGCCGGAAATCCCGTTTACGATTGGTCTAGAATGGAGCTTTCACGCATATTTGGGATCCGGGACATGCCTTGCAAAGAAACTGCAAAAAGGATTTATGACCGTTGTGGGGAAATGCTGCGGTCTCCGGAGTATTCTACCAACGCGATCCTTTCTCGCTTTGGCGTGGAATATCAATCTCCCGTGGCGTCCCTGTTGGATGATCTTTCTCTCTTTGACGGGCAAACGGTTGCCCCCTCGTTGCGGGGAGACAATTTGTTGGAGCCTACCGCGGGGTTTCTTGCGGAATTGAAGCGGGTATGCAACAGGGAGATTACCAATCAAGATTCCTATATCGAGGCAATCGGTGTGTTGTTGGATCGTTTTGCGACGGCGGGATGTCGGTTTGCCGACCATGCGCTGGACGCGGGATTTTTTGAGAGGGATGCCGACGGAAAGAAAAGAGAGATCCTCACATGGCTCGGTATTGAATATGCAAAGCGAGGCTGGACGCTTCTTTTGCATCTGGATGCAAAGCGCAAAACCAGTACGCGGTTGGCACGGGTTGCCGGACCGGCAGGCGGATACGCGGTCGTTGGGGGATCCTTTTCCATTGCCTCCGTTTGTGATCTGTTAAACCAAATGGAGGAGCGAGGAGGACTGCCCGATACGGTATTATTCCCGCTCAATATGAACGATCAAGTACCGCTTGCCGTGATGCAGGGCTCCTTTTCTGAGGATGGAATTGCTTCTAAGGTGCAGCTGGGACCGGCCTGGTGGTGGTGCGATCACGCTCTCGGTATTGAAAATACGCTGAATTGCATTGCTTCCTTCGGAGTGGTTTCACAATTCCTTGGAATGACAACCGATTCCCGCAGTATTCTTTCCTTTGTTCGCCATGACTATTTCAGGCGGTTGCTTTGCTCGTGGCTTGACGGAAAAAATAGAACGGGCGAATGGGATCTTCCAGTGGAAGTGCAGGGAGAGATTGTCCGAAAAATCTGTTATCAAAACGCAAAATTAAAAATTCAAAGATAAAAAAGGAGAAACAATCATGGATCAGTATTATCAGGGAAAGGTTGCCGTCGTTACCGGCGCGGCAGGCGTTATTTGTTCGGAGGTGGCGAAAGACCTTGCATCGCTCGGATGCGCCGTCGCCCTCGTTGACCTTTCATTGGAAAACGCGGAAAAGGTGGCAGAGGAGATTCGCGCTAACGGAGGAAGCTGTAAGGCATACGCTTGCAACGTCATGGATCAGGCTGCCGTTAACGCCCTTGCGGACGAGATCGTCAAGGATTTTGGCAAATGCGATTTTCTGATCAACGGTGCAGGCGGTAACAACGCGAAGTGTCAGCCGAAGATCGTAGAATTCGATCCCCGTGAGCTGGAGGAAAACCGTCCTGAGGAGATCGTCGGCATTTACAACGTCGACATGAACGTTTTTGAGAATATCATCAAGCTCAACACGATGGGAACGGTATATCCCCTGCTCGCCTTCGCGAAGTACATGATCAAGCAGGGCGGCGGAAGTATCGTCAACTTTGCTTCCATGAACACCTATTGCCCTCTCACCAGAAATTTCGCTTACGCGATGAGTAAGGCTGCCGTCGCAAACTTTACGCAGGCGTTTGCTGCGTACTTTGCTAAAACGGGAATCCGCATCAACGCCGTTGCCCCCGGATTCATTCTCAATCCCAGAAGCAAGCTGATTCTCGGCACCGTTGAGGAGGGATTGACCAAGCGCGGACAAGACGTGATCGATCATACGCCGATGGGCAAATTCGGCTCAGCGAACGATATGTGCGGCGCGATCCGCTGGCTGATCGACGACCGCGCGGCGGGCTTTGTGACGGGTATCACCGTTCCCGTAGACGGCGGCTTTCTTACGCTTTCCGGCGTTTGATGAGGTGATGGCATGATACTTGCGGACTATTTTCGTCCCGAGCACGATACGGCGTGGGATTTCGCGCTGGCTTCGGGCGTGAAGCACGGCATCATCCGTCTGCCCGAGGACGGAAAATTTGATTATGCAGACAAAGCCCATTGGGACGCGCTCGTCAAAAAATTTATCGATTTCGGCGTAACGCCCGTTGCCATTGAGCCGATGCCAAACGAGCTTCACGAGCATATCAAGGCGGGAGACTCCTTGCGTGACGAGTGTATTGAGAAAGTTATTTCCATGTTTCCGAATATGCGTGCCCACGGTATTGACACCATCTGCTTTAACTTTATGGCGCACATCGGCTGGCTGCGTACAAGCTCGGATTATCCCGAACGCGGAGGCGCGCGTGTGACCGAGTTCAACATGGCGGATTTCAAGCCTACGGGCGCGAAGATCACCGCAGACAAGCTTTGGGCAAATTACGAATATTTCGTAAAGGCTGTCATTCCCGATGCCGAAAAATACGGCATCAAGCTGGGACTTCACCCCGACGATCCGCCCGTTCCTCGCCTTGGAGATGTAGAAAGAATTATGATCTCTAAGGAAAATATCAAAAAGGCTGTGTACGGCTTCGTACGGAGCGAGAGCCTCGGTATTACCATGTGTCAAGCTACTTATTTTATCATGGGAGAGGATATCGAAAAAACCATCGAGGAATTTGCCGATAAGATATTTATGGTTCATTTCCGCAATACGAAGGGTACGCCCGAGCATTTCCGCGAAACCTATCACGACAACGGCGACATTGATATGGCAAGGGTCATGAAGGCGTATATCAAAAACGGCGTCAACGTGCCGATACGCGTGGATCACGTTCCAACCATGAGGGGAGAGACCTCTACCTTGGCGGGCTACGACGCGCTTGGCAGACTGTTTGCCATCGGATATCTGAAAGGAATTTTGGATTCTTGCAGATAAAGCAGGCTCGTATAAACGTTTTTTTTCTGATCGATCCGGAAGTGGTCATCGGTGTCTCGGACGTTGAATTTATGGATCGGGCGTTTTTTTGTGAACAAGCGTTTTCCCGTTGCGGTAGCGACGTGAGGCGCATTGACGTCGGACTTCTGCAACGGAAGGTGAATAAAATAACCAACTACAAAGATGTGAAATTTTAAGGAGAAGTATAGGTATGATTAAGATTACATGATCTTTGCAGATGATATTTCGGGCAAGACCGTTACCGTTTATTGCATCGATAAAAATAATAACAATCCTTACCGTATGTGGGAGCGCGCGGGCAAGCCCGAGATGACCGAGGAGATGCTGAAGGCTCTGCGCGAGGAAGGAATATTGAAACCCGTGAAGGTTCAAAAGGGAGATGAGCCTCTTGCTTTGAGCTTAACACCAAACTGCACGTATCTGATTACAGTGACGAAATAAAGGAGAAATGAAATGAATTTCAACGATAGAGAAAAAATAATCGCGCTGACCCCCTTGTGGAAGGGCGAGCGCTTTCCCGACGGCCGCCCCAAGGTTGCCGACAAATATCTGGATGCGCTTTACGGAATGACGTTGGAGGAGGTTTGGAAGCCGATTTTCGTTTTGGGCTACGAGCATCAGTTCGTGGGCGGAGGTGTTGCGCCTCTGCATACGCTCCATGATGACGGCAGAAAGCTTGTCGGACGTGCCGTGACCTGTACATATGCCCCCACCCGCCCCGATTTGCATGAGGTTCAGTTCAACCGTGGTGCAGAGGACGGACTCAAGGGCAACTATAATCAGTGTGTCATTGACAGCCTTGTAGAGAGAGACGTTGTAGTCTGCGATATGTACGATAAAATCTACAAAGGTACGTTTCTGGGCGGCAATCTTACTACCGCGTTACAGAACCGTACCAAAACGGGCGGAGCCGTCATCTGGGGCGGTATCCGCGACGTGGAGCAGATGAAAAAGGTGCCCGACGTGCAGGTGTATTACAGAGGCATTGATCCCACCCCCATCCGTGAGTTCGTGATGAAGGATTGGAACGATATCACCTCCTTTGGAGGCGCAGTCTGCCTTCCCGGCGACGTGGTATTCGGCGCGGGCGGAGGCGTGCTCTTCATTCCGTCGCATTTGGTTGCCGATGTGGTGGAGGGAGCAGCGAAAACGCACGTCAAGGATGATTTCGGCTTTGAAATGATCTGCCAAGGCAAATTTACCACGGCGCAGATCGACAGAAATACTTGGTCTGAGGAGATGCTGGATATGCTTCTTGATTGGATAAAGAACGATCCAAGAGGAGAGGAATACCGCGATCTGGATTGGTCGAAGGAATATGATCTCGCCCGCAACGGCGACCCGAATGATACGCAGACGGCGCTATAAGGAGAGCTGACATGGAATATAAGGAATACGGACATTGGTCAGCGGACGGGAAGGAATACGTCATCACCGAGCGAAAAACTCCGCGGCATTGGTACAACTATTTCTTCAACGATACCTACATTTCGTTTGCCTCGCAGGTTGGCTTTGGAGAAGGCTTTTGTCAGGATGATATGGGCAGGAGGGTGCCGCTGGTCACCGATCGATCGGTGTATCTTTGCGATAAAGAGCAGGGAACGTGGCACACGGCTTGCGGGTTACCCATGAGTGAGGTGTTCGATCGGTATGAATGTCACCACGGGATTGGATACTCCACGATCCTTTGTGAAAAGAATGGGATTCGAAGTGAATACACGGTTTTCGTGCCCACGAAAGGCGATTTTGAGGTCTGGATTCTGCGCGTTACCAATCTGCGTCCTGTTTGCGCCAAACTTTCGGCAATCGCGTATGCAGCAACTGATTGCGATGGCAAATACACCCCGCAAGGGTATAACAGCTTTTTGTCGGGATACGAGCCGGAGAGCCGCGCGGTCTGTATCCGTGCGACGAGCGCGTTTGAAAGTGGAAAAAAGCAGATGCAGTTTAACTATATGATTTGCAGTGAGACACCGATCGGATACGATACGCGAAAAAGCGCTTTTATCGGTACCTATGGTTCCAAGGATACCCCCGAGGCGCTCCTTATGCACAATGGATGTACCAATTCTTCCTCCTGTACGGAAAAGGCTTGCTTCGCCTTGGAGGCCGATTGTGTGCTTTCGGCGGGGGAGAGCAAAACCCTTTCTTTCTCCGTCGGTCATTCGGTAAAGCATGAGGATATTGCAGCCTTGAGCGCGATCTTTACCGCAGAGCATGCACAGGCGTTGCTTGCCAAGATTCAGGCAAAACGGTGGTCGGACATGGACGGCGTGACAATTGAGACGCCCGATCAAAATCTCAATCTTGCCTTTAACGGCTTCTATAAATATGCCGCCAATATGGGTTCCCGCTGGGCGCGGGTGCGACACAACGGATACCGCGATATGGCGAGTGACACCGAGTGCTTTGGCTCTTTCAATCCTACAATGGCATGGGAGCGCTTCAAGCGGATCCTGACGTATCAGTATTCGAGCGGCTACTGTCCGCGCACCTTTATCGATGGAGCAATCAAGCCGAATAATTTCTCGGATTGCGCGGTTTGGATCATCTTTACGGCGTACTCGCTGGTTATGGAGCTTGGAAAGAAAGAACTATTGGACGAAGAGATTGTCTTTAATGACGGAACAAGAGCGAGCGTATTTGAGCATCTGCGCCGCGCGGTGGATTATCTGTACAACTTCCAAGGTATGCACGGATTGATCAAGATCTGGGGCGGCGATTTGAACGATGGAATGAACGGCGCGGGGCTCGAAGGAAAAGGCGTGAGCATATGGCTTTCGATTGCATGGTACCGCGCAAACAAGCAACTGATGGAGCTTGCTGAGCTGATCGGAAGAAAAGAACTTCTCCCCGTACACCGCCAAATGGGCGAGGATATGCGTGAGAAGATCGATACCTACGGGTGGGATGGAGCTTATTACATCACCGCCATCAATGACAAGGGTGAGAAGATTGGCTCCAAGGAAAGCAAGGAGGGCAATATGTACCTCAATCCACAACTTTGGGCGGTTTTCTCAGAGCTCGCTCCCAAAGAGAGACTGCAAGCGATTCTGGAAGAGGTTGATCGCAACCTGGAAACTCCGCTGGGTACGCTTGTCAACAATCCGGGGTATACCGCATTTGATCCCTATATTGGCAGTATGACATCTCAACCCATAGGAACCTTGATCAACCGCGCGGTTTATCTACATCCTATGGCGTGGAAGCTGGCGGCAGAGGGGATGATGAAACGTCCCGAAAAGCTGCAGATGACGCTGGAAAAGATCTTACCATGGAATCACAAACACGCTCCCACTTGCGGCGAGCCGTATATCCTGTATAACTTTTATCACGGTCCCGAGACCGAATATCGCTACGGCACTCCGGGGCAGAGCTGGCGTACGGCCACCACGCAATGGGTGGCAAAGGCGTTGATTCAGTTTGTATTTGGTCTGAAGCCCTGTATGGAAGGACTTCGCATCGATCCCTGTCTGCCGCCTGATTGGAAGGATTGCCGAATCACGAAAACGTTCCGTAACTGTATATATGAGATTACATACCGTCAAGAAAAGCAGGACGGAAGCATCCAACTGTCGGTGGACGGAGCTCCGATCGAAGGGGTACTTTTGCCATATCGCAACGAAGGATATTTTTGCGTAACCGTAACGCTCTGAGGCATCGCTTTATGAAAAGTCCGCAATTTTTCTCTCCCGTTTTTGGAAGGAGAAGAATTGCGGTCTCTTTTTTCGCGATTTGTTCATATACAGTTCGTAATCATAGGCTATATTTATGGGGAAACGATAGAATTTCACAAATGGAACAAAAAAAATCTATAAATAATCAAAAAAATGTTTCAAAACCATTTGCAATTTGTTCAATTATGTGATATAATAGACACGATCGTGTATCGGATTGCTGACAAATCGGTGGATTTCTCGAAAATTCATAAATTCGTCACATTCCGACCCCATTTTCCATTTATAATCAATTTATGATTTTATTGTGCAAGTGGGAAATTATTTGACAAAACACAGGAGGAAGGTCAAGTATGACGGATACCAAAATTTTGGTGGTAGATGATGATTCCAATATCAGTGAGCTTTTGAAAATGTACTTTGAAAACGAAGGGTACGACGTAAAGCTTGCGAGTGACGGTGTGGAGGGACTGAGTTATTTTAAGATTTTTGAGCCCGACTTAGTTCTTCTTGACATCATGCTGCCCAAAAAGGACGGTTGGCAGGTTTGCCGCGAGATTCGTGAAATGTCATCCAAGCCCATCATCATGGTTACGGCCAAGGGCGAGGTATTTGATAAGGTATTGGGCCTGGAGCTGGGCGCCGACGATTTTGTGGTGAAGCCCTTTGATATGAAGGAGCTTTCCGCGCGTGTGAAGGCGGTGTTGCGCCGCTATCAATCGCATACCCGCCAGAGTGATGACGAGGTAATCAAATTTGAAAACATTGAGATCAGCCTGCAAAAATATGAGCTGAAGCTGCGCGGAAAATCGGTGGACATTCCGCCCAAGGAATTGGAGCTGCTTTATTTTCTGGCGTCCAATTACAACCGCGTATTTACGCGCGATCAGCTTTTGGATAAGGTTTGGGGCTTTGATTATCTTGGCGACTCCCGTACGGTCGACGTGCACGTCAAGCGCCTGCGCGAAAAGCTGGAGGGCGTTTCGGATAAGTGGATTCTCAAAACCGTTTGGGGTGTTGGATACAAGTTTGAACTGTTGAATTAACCGATCCGTTTATGTTCAAAAGCATTTTTGCAAAATACGTCACCGCCTTTATGGCAATTATCACGGTGGGCTTTGCATTGCTTCTCGTGATCATTACGGCGGTGGTTGGAAGCTACTCGATGGAGTCTAAGTCCAAGCTGATGGAAAACTCCGCAGAAGTGACCAAAATTTTTTTGGAAGAGCAGCTTCAAGATGCGACGGGCGAATCGTTTGAGACATTGGTAGAGTCGCTCCATCAGGAGCCCTTCTACACGGCGCTGGGATCGTTTATGGATTACGATTCGGATCTCACGCTTCTTCTGGCGGATCAGGACGGTCGCGTGCTTCATGCCCTTGGGCAGGAAGCGGTGGTAAATTCTGCCGCCTCCGGTGTGCTTCCGAGTGCTCTTTGCAACGCAGTTTCCGGCGGAGACGTCTTTTTTGACGTCTTGAATGTTGATTTTTATGAGGAACGCTTATGGATCCGTGCCGTGGGGATATTTGATCCCGAGGGGAAGCTCTGCGGTGTGGTTGCCATTGGCTCCACGGGGATCCGTTGGGGAGATACGGTGGAGGGACTGACCAAAACGGTTCTTTCCTCGGGCTTTCTCGTGTTGCTTGCAGCCCTGATCGCGGCATACTTTATCACCGAACGGACTGTTTCTCCGCTTCACGATATGCGTAACGCGGTGCGGGATTTTTCCTCCGGTAATTTTCATCAGCGTGTGAAGGTACGGGGACGCGATGAGGTTGCAGACCTTGCAGAGGCCTTTAATCAAATGGCAGATTCACTGGAAAATCTGGAGCAGATGCGAAACTCCTTTGTGGCAAATATTTCTCACGATCTTCGTACTCCGATGACCACGATCGCAGGGTTTATCGATGGAATTCGCGACGGTGTGATTCCGCCCGAGGAGCACGAGTATTATTTGGAGGTTGTTTCCAAGGAGGTGCATCGCCTGTCCCGGTTGGTTGCATCTCTGCTCGATCTCTCGCGGATCCAGGCAGGAGATCGCAAATTCGTGATGAAGCCCTTTGATATTTGCGAAATGGCAAGGGTAATTTTGATCTCCTTCGAACAGCAAATTGAAGAAAAGAAGCTGGACGTTGTATTTGAGTGTGAGGAGGACCGTATGCAGGTGCTTGCCGATCACGATGCGATCTATCAAATTTTCTACAACATTTGTCACAATGCGCTGAAGTTTTCGCGTGAGGGAGGAAGACTGCGCTTGCGGATCCTCTACACCAAGGAAAAGCGCGTACAGGTATCGGTCTACAATGAGGGGCAGGGAATCCCACAGGAGGAGCTGCCGCAGGTTTTTGAGCGCTTTTACAAGAGCGACAAGAGCCGCGGACTCGACAAAACGGGTGTTGGGCTTGGACTTTATATTGCCAAAACGATTATTTCGGCGCACGGAGAGAAGATCTGGGTGGAGAGCGAAAGCGGAAAATGGTGTGAATTTTCCTTTACGCTGCAAAAAGCAACCGCGCAGTCCTTGTTCTTCCGTGAATAATAGCCCCCCGTTGCTCGTACACTAATTTATATTCCATTGGCCGGAGAAAGGATATTCGGGATGACAGAAAACAATCAAAAGGATATACAGGACCCTTCCTACGCTTACCGTTGGAATTACGGGGAGCAGGCTGCCTACGATGCTTGGCAGAAACAAAAAAAGCGTCGGAACGGAGTGGTGATCTACGCGGTTGTGATGACGGCGGTTTTCTTGCTTTGCTTTGCGATGCTGGCAGGAACTCTGATCCTGTACGGCTATGAGCCGCCTGCCGGAGGAAACCCGCTGTTGAGCGGAGGAGCCGAAGCGGGAGAGGGCGGCATGTCGACCGGGGATGTTGCGGAGATTGTAATCCCTTCCACCGTCCTGATCTATGCGGCGGATCAAACCTCCTATGCCTACGGAACCGGATTCTTCCTTCGGGAAGACGGCTATATAGCCACGAATTATCACGTTTTGGAGGGCCATACGTATTATAAGGTGACCCTTTACAGCGGCAAAGAGCTGGATGCTGAGCTGGTTGGATACAGCGCACCGGACGATCTGGCAGTCCTGAAGGTTTCGGGCAGAGGCTATCCCGCGCTTGACATCGGGGATTCCGATGCGCTTCGTGTGGGAGACATCGCCATTGCGGTCGGGAACCCTTCTGGGGAGGATGCTCCCTGGACAACCACGCAAGGCATCATTTCTGCGCTCAATCGCGAGGTTACGGTAGAGGGCTCTACCTCGATTGAATCTCTGACCATGATCCAGACCGATGCGGCGCTCAACCCCGGAAATTCGGGCGGCCCTTTGTGCAATGACCGCGCCGAGGTGATCGGCATTGTAGCGCGCAAGCTGACCGATAACGAGGGCATTTCGTTTGCCATCCCGATCAACGGTGCAATGGAGATATTGAACGCCATCATCAAGGACGGAAACGCCGACGGCGTGCACTCCTCGGTTTCCAAAACGCGCCCCACGATCGGCATCAAGGGCGGAACGATCCAACAGGGAGATACCTATACCTACATGGGTCAGGAGTATACCGCTGCGCGTGACGGCGTGCTGGTGAGCAGTGTGGAGTCCAACGGCGCCGCAAAGGGCAAATTGCAGGTGGCCGATATCATCATTGGCTTTGACGGAAAAACGGTTCAGAATATGGAGGAGTTGATCGAGCGGTTGTATTCTTACAGGGTAGGAGACACCGTGGAGATCACGGTTTGGCGTGGCGACGGAGAGGTTACCGTTTCGGTAACGCTTGGCGCTGCAAACTAAAGGATTGATAAAGAACGCTCGCAAGTTGCATTTTGCCACTTGCGAGCGTTTTTTTATTCTTTGTTTCTTGCTAAGAATTCCTCGTATGTTCCTGAGAAATCGCGGATCCCCTCGGGAGTGATCTCAATGATGCGGTTGGCTACGGTGTTGACCAGCTCGTAGTCGTGAGAAGTGAAGATCACGTTGCCTTTAAAGTTTGCCAGACCGTGGTTGACCGCGCTGATCGATTCGAGGTCCAGGTGGTCGGTGGGTTGGTCGAGTAGCAGGAAATTGGAACCGAACAGCATCATGCGTGCAAACATGCATCGCACCTTTTCACCACCCGAAAGCACCTTTACCGGCTTGAATACGCTATCGTTGGAGAAGAGCATTCTGCCAAGAAATCCGCGCAGATAGGTTTCGGTGGTTTCCTTGGCGTCTTGCGCCAGCCAGTCGATGATGCTGAGGTCGCAATCCTTGAAATAGGAGGTATTATCGTGAGGAAAGTAGGATTTGGTGATGCTGACGCCCCACTTGAAGTCTCCCGCATCAGGGGTATCCTCTTCCATCAAAATCTTAAAGAGCGCGGTGATCGCCATTTCGTTTCCGATTAGTGCAATTTTGTCCTCCTTATTTACCGTGAAGGAGAGGTTTTCAAACAGCTTCACTCCGTCCACATTCTTGGAAAGACCGTTTACAAACAGAATATCCTTGCCGGCAATGCGATCCATATCAAAGCCGATGAAGGGGTAGCGGCGGCTGGAGGCAGGGAGCTCCTCCACCCGTAGATTGCGACACGGGGTGGG
>JAFVOP010000036.1 GCA_017505745.1 Clostridia bacterium | reverse complement strand
GTTTGAGGATTCGGAAAGCAATACGGAATCGGATTCCTCTCCAACCGATTCTGAGGAGGAGAGCACAAAGGAGGACGCGGTCCCATTGATCCCGGAGGGGGCGACGCCGATCGTGGAGCGGGATCTTTCCGCACCGTCGCTTGGCGCTTCCTATATACATAATGAAACGCCGTATGCACCTGAGGTTGAAACATTGCTCGGGCGGGAGGTTTCGGTACCGTCCCCGGACGGTGCTCCTCTGGTATTGATCTTACATACGCATACGGGGGAAGCCTATCTTCCGCAGGGGAGCCGGTACGTGGAGGGGCCGTTGGGCGATGCGACCTATTCCCGTGATACGGAAAAAAATGTTTTGAGCGTGGGGAGGGTGCTGTGTGAAACACTGAACAAAAAAGGCATCACCGCCATTCACTGTACGGTGATGCATGATGATCCTACCCTGAGCGGTTCCTATCTGCGCTCTGCGGAAACCGTCACACGCTATCTGAAGCAATATCCGAGCATTGCATACGTCATCGATCTGCACCGTGACGCGGTTACCACCTCGGAAGGAGAGCTCGTACGAGCCGTTGCCGAATACAACGGGGAACCGATTGCCCAGGTGCTGAGCGTGATCGGTACCGATTGCAACGGAACATCGCACGAGAATTGGAGTGACAATCTTGCGCTGGCACTGCAGCTGCGAGAGGCGCTCAACCAAAAGGGCGCGTCGATCTGCCGTCCGGTCTCCTTACGGAATTCTTCCTATAATCAGGAGCTTGCCCGATACGCGCTTCTTCTCGAAATCGGTACTGCTGCCAATTCCGTAGAGGAAGCAAATCGAGCCGCCACATTGGTAGGAGAGACACTGGCCGAGCTGCTTCAGGCACGGTGAGGGCGCAGACAAAGATACTCGATACCGAGCAAAATCGCACCGATGAAAAGGCCTGCTCCAAGGCCCAGGGCACCGCTTTCCATGGCTCCGATCACACCGATAAACGCCACGAGAGTGACCGCTACGGCGGTCGCTTTTGTGATGCGGCGAACGGTTGCGCAGGTGAGAAAACGGACAAGCGCAAGCAGCATGGAGAGTAGCTTTTCTCCAACGCTGACACGAGTGGCCGATGCGCCGAAATACGCATCGATAATTCCTTTATTGGAAACAAAATCCTCGTTATGATGATAATAAGCGTTCATAATACACCTCAAAAATACCATATTTGGAATCACTGCAAGCGTATTATAACAGATTTATTTGCATTTGTCAATAGTTTTTTTCCAAAAAAAGAAAAATATTTTCAAAAACCTCTTTACAAATCCTGTTTTTGATGGTATAATAATGCCGTAATCGGAAAAACAGGAGGAAAACATGGAAACCTATCTGGATAGAATCAAGCTTTTAAAGAATGAGCAAAAGCTGACCAACGAGCAATTGGCAGAGCGTTCCGGTATTCCGCTGGGAACGTTGAGCAAGATCCTGGCCGGCATGAGTGATTCTCCCAAGCTTTCGAATTTGGTAGCGATCTGCGGGGCACTGGGCTGCTCGGTAGAATACGTGGTGAACGGAACACCGGAGAATACCAATAATTATACCTTGAGCGGCGACGAGATCCGTTTGATGGAGCAATACCGTACGCTGGACAAATGGGGGCGGTCTCTGGTAGATACCGTGATTGCAAAGGAATTGGAGCGCATAGGAGCAACTGCTTCTGTGGATGAGGGGGCTGAGAAACTGTCTGCTCCGGCCGGCAAGATTCTGCGTCCCGTTGCATCGGTCAGCCGATATGCCGGCGAAGCGGTACGTACCGCCAAACGGAAGATCAAGCTCTTCGACCTGCCTGTTTCGGCCGGTGTTGGCGTGTATCTGGAGGAGGAGCATGCCGAAACGATCAGCGTGCCGAGCACTGAGAAAACCGCCGAGGCCGACTATGCACTTCGCATCAGCGGAAACAGTATGGAGCCGAAGTATCATGACGGCGACATTCTGCTGGTGCACGCTTGCGACAGTGTAGAGGAAGGGGAGCTTGGTATCTTTTTGCTCGACGGCTGCGGCTTCTTTAAAAAATACGGTGGAGACCGTTTGCTGTCCCTCAACGGGGACTATGCTCCCATTTTGCTCAAGGATTTCTCGGAGATTCAGTGCAAGGGGCGCGTAGTCGGACGCCTGAAGAGAAAATAACATGGAGGTCCGATTTTACAATTCGGTATCGGACAACCGTCTGCGGTATGCCGTGATCGTATCCCGATCCAATGGGAAATGGGTATTTTGCAAGCATCGGGACCGAAAAACACTGGAGGTCCCGGGCGGGCGTCGGGAGGTAAACGAGGCAATTTCGGAAACGGCGGCACGCGAATTACGTGAGGAAACAGGAGCGGTTGCCTTTTCGCTTTTTCCCGTTTGCGTATATTCTGTGATCGGAGACGACGGAACCGAATCGTTCGGTATGCTTTATTTTGCGGAGATCTTTGAATTTTCTTCCGATCTGCAATATGAAATAGAGCAAATTTGCCTTCTGGACGGAATGCCGCAAGCCTGGACGTATCCGCAGATTCAGCCTCGATTGATCGAGGAAGTTATTCAAAGACGTTTCATTATTTAAATTAATTAATAGGAGAAACCAATATGGCAAAAAACACACATAAGGGACACAGAGAACGGATGCTGGAACGCATTGAAAAACACGGTTGGGAATCCTTATCCGAACATGAGATATTGGAGGTGGCATTGTTTTTTTCGATCCCGCGAATCAATACCAACGAAATTGCGCATGCCTTGATCGAAAAATTCGGATCTCTCAAGGGTGTTTTGGATGCAGATGAAAAGGCCCTGATGGCGGTTCGCGGGATTGGTCCCAAAACCGCTTTTATGCTGAAAATGTTTCCTGAAATTTTACGGCGGTATTTAACGGATGAGTCCGATAAGGTTTATCGCTACGATACGATTGGAAAGATTGGCGAATATCTGTATCGCAAATTTGTAGGTGTGGATCGGGAGCAGCTCTATATGATGATGTTCAACAACCGTCTCAATTTGTTGGACTGTGTGCAGATTTCGGAAGGTGTGATCAATTGCTCGGAAGTGATGATGCGAAAGATCTCCGAGCAAATCATTCACCGAAATGCATCGCTGATCCTGTTGGCGCATAACCATCCGAACGGAATGGCGATCCCGTCGCAATCGGATCGGGAGAATACCGAGATGCTGCGTACACAGGTGGAAAATATGGGCGTTCAACTGCTGGATCACTTGGTGTTTGCCGACCAGAAATACGTTTCGATCCTGAGAAAGGAGTACGGCGCCTTTCGGGTGTCTCCCATTTCACAAAAATATGACGTTCCGTTTTTTGAGCATTTTTACGAGGGATCGGAAACCGGAGAATACCGGGTTGCAGTGCAATTTCCCGGCCTGGAAGAGCTTGAAGAGCAAGAAAAACAGTAAAACAGAGCATTTTTGGCGGCTTCTCAACGAGAAGCCGCCAAAAAATTTATGGGAGCTGATGCAAAGCTCAATCCAATCCGTAGCGTGCCGAGGCTCCAAGCGATGCCTCTATGCGGAGCAGACGATTGTATTTTGCCACGCGTTCACTTCGGCAGGGAGCGCCGGATTTGATAAAGGGGGCGTTCATGGCCACTGCAAGATCGGCGAGGGTGGTGTCCTCGGTCTCCCCGCTTCGGTGGGAGGGGATGAATTTATAACCTGCGTTGCGCGCGATGCCGATGACGGTGATCACCTCGGTCAGGGTACCGATCTGATTGGGCTTGATCAGGATCGTATTTCCCGCGCCGCGGCGGATCCCTTCCTTCAAGCGCTTTTCGTTGGTAACAAACAGATCGTCGCCAACCAGCATCACGCGATCGCCAAGCTGCGCCGTCAGCTCGCTCCAACCGTCATAATCGCGCTGATCCAACCCGTCTTCGATTGAGAAGAGGGGATATTTATTTACCAGATGACACCAGTTTTCAATCAGCCCAGCACGGCTGAAATTCTTGGAGCGCTTGGGCATGTGATAGCCGCCGTCCTCGTGGAACCACTCGCTTGCGGCACAGTCGAGCGCAATTTTTACTCGCTCGGTATCGTATCCGCTTTCCTCTATGGCGCGGCAGATCAGCTCCAGCGCCGCTTCGTCGTCGTTGAGGTTGGGAGCAAAGCCGCCCTCATCGCCCACTGTGGTGGAATAGCCCTCGTTGTGCAGGATCTTTCCGAGCCGATGGTAGATCTCGCTGCCGATCCGCAACGCTTCGGAGAAGGATCCGGCGCCTACGGGAGCGATCATAAACTCTTGAATTTCCACGTTGTTGGAGGCATGGGCACCGCCGTTGAGAATGTTCATCATGGGGATGGGAAGCCGTTCTGCCGCGGCTCCGCCGAGATAACGGTAGAGGGGTAAGTGATACCAGTTTGCCGCCGCGCGTGCTGTGGCGAGTGAAACGGCAAGGATGGCGTTGGCCCCCAGGCGACTCTTGTTTTCGGTGCCGTCCAGATCGCAGAGGATGCGGTCGATCTCGGCTTGTTCGGAGGCGTAGACGCCCGAGATCGCAGGAGAGATGATCTTGCCAACGTTGGAAACTGCGTTTTGCACTCCTTTCCCGAGATAGCGGCGGCGTTCGCCGTCCCGCAGCTCGCAGGCCTCGTAGATCCCGGTGGAGGCACCCGAGGGGACGCTTGCCACGCCAACGGTGCCGTCGGAGAGAAAGACGGTGGCTTCCACAGTAGGATTTCCGCGCGAATCCAGGATCTCTCGCGCGCAGCAACGTACAATTTGCGGTTTGTTCATATGAGATACCATTCCTTTTTTGGATATTTTTTGCCGGTATGGATAGTATGGACTGCTCTATCAAGGAATATTCAAAAAGCAAGGCGCTCCGTCTTTATGCACCCCTCGCACTTTTTCGACATATCCTGTCATTGAAGGAGGTGCGAATGATGCGCAATGAGACAAACGATCGGGAATGCATTGCCGTGATCGGTTCGATGACGCAGGCCATGCGGGCGCAGAAAGCGCTGGCATCGGCGGCCGTCCGTGCAAAGGTCATTAAGGCGGATTCCTTCGACGAGACCCAAGGGTGTGCCTACGCCGTTTCCTATCCGTGCGCACAGGAAGCCAACGTACGGAGCATTTTGCAGCATGCGGGCGTTCGCGTCCGCTCCTTTTCCAAAGGAGGCTGGCGCTAATGGTCTATCTGGACAATGCCGCCACCAGCTTTCCAAAGCCCTCGGCGGTGCTCTACGAGCAGGAGCGTTGCATGCGCGACTATTGCGGAAATCCCGGGCGCGGCTCCCATGCCTTGGCGCTTGCGGCGGCAGAAAAGATCTACGAATGCCGCACGGAGATCGCGGACTTTTTCGGCGGAGCCGGCGCGGAGAACGTGGTGTTTACCATGAATACCACCATGGCGCTCAACATGGCGATCAAAGGATTGTTACACCGCGGCGATCACGTGTTGATCTCGGATATGGAGCACAACGCGGTGTTCCGTCCGATTTATAAATTGGCAAGGGAAGGGCTGATCACCTACGATGTCTTTCCCACCATGACACTCGATCCCTGCCGTTCTGCGGAGACGATCTGCCGCGGGATCGAGGCGCGGATCCGGCCCAATACCCGTATGCTGATCTGCGCACACGCGTCCAATATCTGCTCTGCCGTGCTTCCCATCGAGGCGATCGGTGCGCTCTGCCGCAAGCACGGGATATTTTTTGTGGTAGACGCCGCACAATCGGCGGGGCATTTGCCGATCCACGTGGGGCAAATGGGAATTGACGCACTCTGCGCGCCCGGTCATAAGGGGCTTTTGGGACCGCAGGGAAGTGGATTTCTGCTATGGGGCGAGGACGTGGTGGCCGATACGCTGCTGGAGGGCGGGAGCGGATTCCGCTCTCTCGAAGGCACGATGCCGGATGAGGCCCCCGAGCGATACGAGGCCGGAACGCTTCCAACCCCCGCAATTGCGGGACTCTGCGAGGGCATCCGCACGGTGCGGCGGCTGGGGCTTTCCAATATGGAACGTCACGAGCGCGAGATCAATCGGTATCTTGCGAGCATGCTTTCGCAAATTCCGGAAATCACGCTCTACGCGCCGATGCATCGGGGGTCGATCCTCCTGTTTCATGCCGACGGGATCTCGGCCGATCGCATGGGATATGAGCTTGATCAACGCGGATTTTGCGTGCGCGCGGGCTATCATTGCTCAGCGCTTGGCCATGCCACACTCCGCACTCCCGTTGGAGGTGCCGTGCGGGTCAGCCCCGGCTTTTATAACACCCACGCGCACATCGAGGCATTTGCCAAGGCTGTTTCCGAAATATGCGGCCGAAATTAAAAACGTCTGTCTCGACGTTGTGTTTTATAAAACACAACGTCGGGGCAGATGTCTTTATTAGCCCAAAATACTCAACTGACGGACGGCATCGGGGGTGGAGATCAGCGTGGCGTGCTCGCGTATGTAGAGCCGTAGAACCGAGGCGTTTTCCACGGTTCCGTATTCCGAGATGAAGTCCAATTCCTCCGGCGCGGTAAACGGGGTGGCAGAAAAAACAGTAAGAAAGAGAAAATAAGAGCCTTTCTCGTCACGATATGCCGTGCTTTCGCAAAGCGATTGGGCGTTCATAAGTCGTTTGCACACACAAAGCAGATGCGCGAGTGCTTCAAAGCGATAGGCGCAGTCCTTGCGAAATCGGTCGGTTCCCTTAGGAAGAGGATGTAACGGCGCAGAGTGCTTAGCACCGGGGAGGCGGGCAACGGGGGCGGCGTGCTCCTGCTCTGCGCCGTCCTGTTGCAATTGACTGATGAACATTTCACAGCCTCCCTCGCGCGAGGGAAAGTATTGCACCGAAAGATGACGGTCATCGGCGTCAAAGTCGGTTTGTTTTCTCACCTCGTCCAGTAACAGTCGGAACGAGCGGTGCATTTGCTCACTGTCTTCGCCAAAGCTGTCTGAATTGAGTTCAAAGTGACACATATCCCCCGGAGTCAGCATGATTTTCAGCTTACGGTCGCTGATTCGGATCAGTTCCATAACAGAGTCACTCCTTTCGCGATTCAAACGGATCTTGCAACGGTCTCTTATTATATTATAGTCAAAATCCGCGAAAATGGAACCCCTAAAAATATGGTAATTTTCTTGACAACGAAGGGGCGGTGTGATACAATTGAGATAACAAAAGCCGAGGAGGGAAGAGACGGTGCAACCGATCGTTGATACAAAAACCATGCGGAACAGTGACGCCGAAACGATTCGGCGCGGAACCTCAGGCAGGGAGCTGATGCGTCGCGCGGGGGAGGGGATCTTCCATAGCTATGCGTGGCATGGACCCGTTGCCATCGTGGCGGGAAGTGGCAATAATGCGGGCGACGGCTACGTGCTGGCGGCGCTTTTGCAACGCGCGAGGATCCCTTGCACCCTGGTACTGCTATCCGATCTTTTTTCCGAGGATGGCGCCTATTATTATGGAAAATGCAAGGAAATTGGCGTAAAAACCGAATATTTTACCGAAAAAACCGACTTTTCTTCGTATGCCGAGATCGTGGATTGCATCTTTGGGACCGGTGTTCACGGACGCGTGGAGGGGATTGCCCACACGGCGATCGAGGCGATCAACCAAAGCGGTAAAACCGTGATCTCAGCGGACATCAACAGTGGACTTGATGGGGACAACGGACTTTCCGAGCTTTGCGTGAAATCGGATCTCACGGTTGCGATCGGATTTTATAAATACGGACATTTTCTTGGGCAGGCCAAGGATGTGATCAAAAATCTTGCCTGTATCGATATCGGAATCGGACTGTTCGGTTCGGCGGTCATGCTTGCCGAGGCCGCGGATATGGCTTCGGTGTTGCCGCCGCGCCGGCAGGATTCGCACAAAGGGATGTATGGATACGTATCGATCCTTGGCGGTTGCACCGAGTATGCGGGAGCCGTTAAGCTTGCCAATCTCAGCTGCGCGGCGTTGCGCGCGGGTTGCGGCGTTGCAAAATTGATCGTCCCCGCTTCCATCGCCTCCGGTGTGGCCCCGTATCTTTTGGAAAGCACTCTTGCGCCCCTGCCCGATGAAAACGGCCATCTCCTGTTTGATCCCGATGCGCTGGACGCTGCTCTGAAGGGGCAGCGCGCGCTGGCCGTTGGTATGGGATGGGGACGTTCTGCGCAGAATGCCGCGATCCTCGGGCATCTTCTGACGAATCACTCTGTTCCGCTCGTTATCGACGCCGACGGCCTCAATACGCTTGCCGAAATGGACAAAAAGCTTCTGAAAGAAACCAAATGTAAGATCATCCTGACCCCGCATTTGAAGGAAATGGAGCGGCTTTCGGGTTGTCCGATTGCCGAGATCCGTCGGGATCCCGTTGGAATTGCGCAAGCCTTTGCCAAGGAATACGGTGTTTGCCTGTTGCTCAAAGGCAGCTGTACGGTGGTGACCGACGGGGAAGAGACCTATCTGGTCAACCGCGGCTGTGCGGGTATGGCAACGGCGGGGAGCGGGGACGTTTTGTCGGGGATTTTAGCAGGATTGCTTGGATACGCGGATCCCACTCCTTTGACCGTTGCTTGCGGTGCGTATATTGCGGGGCGGGCAGGCGAATTGGCACAGGAACGCCTGAATCCTGTCAGCATGATTGCCTCCGACACCGTGGCGCAGATCGGTGCCGCGATTTCGGAGTTGGCATAAAGAGGATTTGGTATGTTTTATTTCTTTCAAATAGCAGTTTTATTGATTTATGCGCTGATGTATCTGCGATTTCGTGAAGGTATTTTTTATGTTTGTACGATTTCAAGAAAGAAAAGGCGGAAAGGTTTTAAAAACTTTTGGCTTTTCGAAAAGCATCACCAAATTGGCGCCATCGGCAAGCTCTATTATGTGAACAAATTCTTTTTTATCGGATGGTGCTTGACGTTTGCACTTACCCTTTGCTTGGGCTATCTTTCCTTCATGGAATATTTCATAGCCGGATTGATTGGATTGTTGAGTGCTTGCCTGATTCCAATGTATGTTTTTGGCTTTCTAAACTGTAACAGAGCGGAGTATGGGGAGGGGTTTGTTTTGTTGCGGCGACGGAAGCATGGCTATGGAGGGTATGATTCGTCGATCGTGGATCTTTTTGCTTGCTTTCTTCCTGCTTTTGTTGTCTTTTTTAATCTTTTTTATCTGTTAAAGTACTGAAAATTGAAACCCGAAGCGAAACGCGCACAAAAGCAAATAATTTAGCAATTGAGAATGCGTCAAAAGTTCTTGAAAGGGGTCCGGGGGAAACTTCTTGTAAGAAGTTTCCCCCGGAAAAATATAAAAACTCATTTCAAAACAAATCCCGATCCACACCGTCCAGATCCTCGTAAACAAAATCGGGGCGGTCCTCGGGTGCGGCGGCATCCACGTCGGAGGGTTTTGTTTCTCCCGAAAGAACCAGTACCGACGTAACTCCGTGGCGGCGTCCAAGCGCAATGTCGGTGTACAGACGGTCTCCAAACACGCACATTTCTTCTTTGGCGTGCCCCGTGGCTTCACAGATCATATCCAAGGTTTCCCGATAGGGCTTGCCAAAATAGGTGGGGGTAACCCCGGTAGATGCCGTTACAAATGCCGCGATCGCGCCGCTGTCGGGAAGAAATCCCGTTTCGGTGGGACAGTTGAAATCGGGGTGTGTGGAGAGATATTCGGCTCCGTTACGCACGAAACGGCAGGCATTGTCCAGCTTTTCGTAGGTGAGGGTGGTGTCAAAGCTGGTGACAACGATATCGGCGCTCTCTTCCTTTCCGTTCAGCAACGGGATTCCTTTTTCACGGAAATTGTTCACCAGCTCGTTGGTGCCCACGAGATATACGCTTTTTTGGGCGCGGTGACGGAGCAGAAATTCCGCTGTGACGTCTCCCGAGGTCATGATCTCCTGCGCGGTTGCTGCAAACCCCAGTCGGTTCAGTTTTTCCAGGTAAAACGCAGGATCGTGCGAGGCGTTATTGGTAAAAAACAGGACCTGCTTTCCGTTTTTGCGCAGATTTTGAATGAAACGGACGGCAAACGGGAACACGCAGTTTCCGAGATAAATGGTTCCGTCCATATCAAAAATATAGAGTTTTTTCGATTGAAGGATGGAGGGGGCGGGATTGATAAAATTCATGGATAACTCCTTGCTTTTCGGACGTTCGGGCGTTCGATGCCGATTTTTCCTCCCCTATATCATATCACAAAAAACGATTCTGTCAAGATTTTGAACGAATTTTGCTGAAAGAATTGAAAAATCGTAAAATCCGAAAAAAGCCGAGGGCAGATTGCTCCGTTCTCTTGACTTTCAAAGCAAAATGTGGTAAAATAACAGGCGTAGTTCCCGTTTGTTGACGAATGTGGGAAAGGAGAACCTGTTATGTTGCTGAGTATCCTATTTCTGATCCTGTCGGTGGCATTTACTGCCACGGTCTATCTGGCCTTCCCGAGTGTTAGTCTTTGGTGGCTTTTGCCGATCTTTTTGGGTGGCTTTTTGGCAAGTATCGTACTGTATTTGCTCTTTCTGTCGGTATGGACGCTCTTTTTGCCAAAGAAAAAGCCGATCAAAAGCCCCAAGGCCTCGTGCGCCTTTATGATCCGTATTACGATGGATTGCCTGATGCGTCTGTTTGGGATCCGCGTGGTGCTGAAGGGAAAAGAAAAGCTGCCCGAGGAGCCGTGTGTGATCGTGAGCAACCACCTTTCGGCGTTTGACCCGATGACGATGCTTGCCGTGATGCGCGGAAGAAATCTCGTATATATCTCCAAGGAATCAAATTTCAAGATCCCGATCGCGGGAAATTTCATTTATCACGCCGGATTTCTTGCCATCGACCGTTCCAACGGGCTCCGTGCTATGCGCACCCTGGAGCATGCAGGAACGCTGATGCGGGAACGCGGTGTGGACGTTGGGATCTATCCGGAGGGGACAAGGAGCAAAACCGGAGAGCTGCTTCGGTTTAAGCCCGGCGCGTTTGTTCTTGCGCAGAAGGCACAGTCTCCGATCGCGGTTATGACAACCAAAGGAAGCGATCGTCTCTTTAAAAAATTCTCACTTCGTCCCATGCGTGTGGAGCTGGAGGTGCAGGAGGTCCTGGACCGAGAAACCGTGATGGCGCTTTCGCGTGAGGAGCTCCTTAATCGTACACGGGAGATCATAGAAGCCGCGCTTCAAAAATAAGGATATGGAAAGAGAGGGATGCTGAATGGATTTCACACGGATTCCAAAGTGTGATCTGCATACGCATTCCTCTTTTTGTGATGGAGAGGATGCTCCCGAAGCGTTTGTTTTGTCCGCAATTGAAAAGGGGATGAACGTGATCGGGTTTTCTGCGCATTCCCCTATGCCGTTTGAAGCAGAGGGAGCGATGTCAACCGGTTCGGTGGCGCGGTACCGCGAAGAAATTTTGCGCCTACGCGAGAAACACCGGGAGCAGATCACGGTGCTTTTGGGCTTGGAGCAGGATTATTACGCGGTGGATCCGGCGATCGGTTACGATTACCTCATCGGTTCGGTTCACTGCCTGCGTATGGGGGACGAATACGTATTTCTCGATCGCTCCGCAGAAGAACTGCGGGAGGCTGTCAAGCGCTATTTCGGTGGGGACGTATACCGCCTGGCGTCGCATTACTATCAACTGGTTGCCGGGCTTCCATCCCGTACGGGATGCGACATTATCGGGCATTTCGATCTGATTGCCAAATTCAACAAGAACGGGTCTTTCTTTGATGAGAACGATCCGCGCTATCTGCGCGCCGCCATGGATGCGCTGGATGCCTTGCTGGAGCAAAACGTACTGCTTGAGATCAATTCCTCGGACGCCGTTGCGGGACTCAGGAAAATTCCTTATCCCGCACCCTTGTTTTTGCATCGGATTGCCGAGCGGCGAGGCAGGGTGCTTCTGTCCTCCGACGCGCACCGCGCCGAGAATTTATTGGCCGGCTTTTTGGATTCGGTCCGTATTGCGCGTGCCGCGGGACTGGGCTCTGTGTGGACACTTTCGGAGGCCGGCTGGAAAAGTTGTCCTCTTTGATTGCAATTCTTGCTTTTTTTACGAAAAAAAGAGAAGAAAACGGGTGAAAACTGTTGCTTTATGGGGTTGACAAATAAAGTACAGTATAGTATAATATTGTTATAGTAAAAAGATTTTCTGTAACTGACGGAAGTGGGGAACCACAGGGAAGCAGAAAATAATCACCGTCGACCGTCTGGGCAGAACTATCTTACCGGGGTAGTTCTGCCTTGTTTTGTATGACGGAATCTTTTGGGAAAGGTCTGGTTCTAATCATGAAAAAAGTTGCAATCATTATGGGAAGCGACAGCGATCTGCCTGTGGTGGAAAAAGCTATCTCTACGCTGACCGAGTACGGTGTACCTTTCGAGGTGCACGTGTTTTCCGCGCATCGCACTCCCGAGGAGGCAAGGGAGTTTGCTTCTTCCGCGCGTAAAAACGGATTTGGCGTTCTGATCGCGGCTGCCGGCATGGCGGCTCATCTTGCCGGCGCTATCGCCGCAAACACCACACTTCCCGTTATTGGGATCCCTGTAAAGTCCAAATATCTGGACGGCATTGACGCTCTGTTGTCCACGGTACAGATGCCAAGCGGTATTCCGGTTGCCACTGTTGCCATCGACGGGGCCGCCAATGCCGCTTTGCTTTCTATTCAGATGCTGGCCATTGAGGATGCGGATCTGGCGTCGAAATTGGATGCCGCGCGCCGTGCGGGTGCGGAAAAGGTGCTGGCAAAAAATGCCGAAATTGAGGCAAAATTCAATCACTGAGGGAAAGGTCCCTTTCTTGCACACGGTGCAATTTTCTGTGGAGGTTTTATATGGGTGGCTTTTTTGGAGCTGTTTGTAAGCAAGATGCGATAAGCGACGTGTTTTTCGGAACCGACTATCATTCCCATCTGGGAACCCATCGGGGCGGAATGGCGGCGTACGACGAAACGGTTGGATTGCAAAGGGATATTCACAATATCCAAAATTCTCCGTTCCGAACCAAGTTTGAGCATATTTTCGAGGAAATGAAAGGGAAGTCGGCGATCGGGTGTATCAGTGATTCCGACCCGCAGCCGATCCTGATCCGTTCCAAGCTTGGAACGTATGCGATCTGTACGGTTGGTGTGATCAACAATGCCAACGAGCTGATCGAGCGGTACTTCCGCGATAATGGCGGACATTTCGACGCGATGACAGGTGGGCGTGTCAACTCCAATGAGTTGGTTGCCGCGATGATCAGCCAAAAGGAGTCCTTTGCCGAAGGGATCCGATTTGCGCAGGAGGCGATTGAAGGAACGGCCAATATCCTGATCCTGCGCGACGGCGGCACGATCATTGCCGCGCGGGACCGACTTGGGCGGATCCCCGTGTTGATCGGAAGGCGAGACGGAGACTACTGCGTTTCGTTTGAGTCCTTCGCGTATCAGAAGCTCGGCTATTCCTACGAAAAGGAGCTGGGACCGGGTGAGATCGTAGAGATCTCGTCGGAAGGCGTGAAGCAGCTGGCAGAGCCGGGAAAGAAAATGCGGATGTGCTCCTTCCTGTGGTCCTATTACGGGTATCCGACCTCCACCTACGAGGGCGTGAACGTGGAGACCATGCGCTATCGCAACGGGGAGATCATGGCGGAGCACGACAAAGAGTGCGGCGTGGCGCAGGATCTGGATTCGGTAAGCGGCGTGCCCGACTCGGGAACTCCGCATGCGATCGGATATGCCAATGCCAGCCAGTTTCCGTTTGCTCGTCCCTATATCAAATACACTCCAACGTGGGCGCGCAGCTTTACGCCGCAAAAGCAATCGGAGCGCAATAAGGTTGCCAAGATGAAGCAGATCCCGATCCACGATCTGATCGAAGGAAAAAAGCTGCTCTTTGTGGATGATTCCATTGTGCGCGGTACCCAACTCAAGGAGACCGTCGATTTTCTGTATTCCAACGGCGCCAAGGAGGTGCACATGCGCTCCGCGTGTCCGCCGATCATGTACGGATGTAAATATCTCAACTTCTCCCGTGCAACCAGCGATATGGAGCTGATTGCAAGACGTACCATTATGGAGCTGGAAGGGGAAGAAGGGTTTAACCATATCGAGGAATACAGCGATTCCTCTACCGAGCGCGGAAAGAATCTGCGCAAGACCATTTGTGAAAAATTCCAGTTTGCGTCACTGGAGTTCCAGTCGCTGGAGGGAATCGTCAAGGCGATTGGGTTGGATCCGTGTAAGCTTTGTACGTATTGCTGGAACGGAAAAGAATGAATAATAAATAAAGGGAGACATAGACAAATGAAAAATTCGAGATCCGAAAGCTACGCTGCAGCGGGCGTAGATATTACAGCGGGGTATAAGGCCGTTGAACTGATGAAGCAGCACATTGCGCGCACGAAAAACGAGGGATGCCTGGATGACGTGGGCGGATTTGGCGGATGCTTTGGCCTGGGGCTTGCCGGAATGGAGGAGCCGGTTCTCGTTTCGGGAACGGACGGTTGCGGAACGAAGGTCAAGATGGCGATTTTGATGGACAAGCACGATACCATCGGAATTGATGCGGTAGCCATGTGTGTTAACGATATCATTTGTTGCGGAGCCAAGCCGTTGTTCTTCCTGGACTACATTGCTTGCGGAAAGAATATTCCCGAAAAGATCGCGTCGATCGTGAGCGGCGTTGCCGAGGGCTGTGTGCAATCGGGCGCGGCGCTCATCGGCGGAGAAACCGCGGAGCATCCCGGTATGATGCCCGTGGAGGACTACGATCTGGCAGGCTTTGCGGTGGGTATTGTGGATAAGAAAAAGATCCTTGACAACACCCGTATGGCCGAGGGGGACGTTGTGATCGCATTGGCATCCAGCGGCATTCACTCCAACGGATTTTCGTTGATCCGAAAGGTGTTTGATATTGATCACAACAATCCTGCGCTGTACGAGGCGCGTGAGGAGCTGGGCGGCAAAACGGTTGCCGAAACGCTTCTCACTCCTACCCGTATTTACGTTAAGAGTGTGTTGGCGCTTCTTGAAAAGGTAGACGTCAAGGGCATCAGCCACATCACGGGCGGCGGATTCTATGAAAATATCCCGCGCTCGATCCCGAAGGGGCTCTCCGCAAAGATCACGAAGTCGGCGGTCAAGGTGCTTCCGATCTTCGATCTGATCGCAAAGACTGGCAACATCCCCGAAAGAGATATGTACAACACCTATAATATGGGCGTTGGTATGAGCATTGTGGTTCCTGCAAACGAGGTGGACACCGCGTTGGAGGTGCTCAAGGCACACGGCGAGGATGCTTACGTGATTGGTGAGATCGTCAAGGGTGACGACGGGGTGGTGTTCTGCTGATGAACACGAACACGAAAAAAATCGCCGTTCTGGTTTCGGGCGGCGGAACGAATTTACAGGCGTTGATCGATGCCGAGGAACGCGGAGAGCTTGGAAATGGAAAAATCACCCTGGTGATTGCCTCCAAGCCCGGTGTTTATGCGTTGGAGCGCGCCAAGAATCACGGAATTGCATCCAAGGTGCTGGCACGCAGGGAATACGACAGCATTGCGGCGTATTCCAAGGCACTTGCCGATGCACTGGAGGCCGCGGAGATCGACCTCGTGGTGCTCGCGGGCTTCCTTACGATCATCGACGAGCAGGTGTACGAGCGGTTTCCGAACCGCATTCTCAACGTGCATCCCGCGCTGATCCCGTCCTTCTGCGGAAAGGGCTTTTACGGATTGCACGTCCATGAGGCGGCACTGGAAAAGGGCGTTCGCGTGTCGGGCGCTACCGTGCATATCGTCACTCCCGAATGTGATGCAGGTCCTATCGTGTTGCAAAAGGCTGTGGAGGTCAAGCAGGACGATACCCCCGAGATCCTGCAAAAGAGAATCATGGAGGAGGCCGAGTGGAAGATCCTTCCCGAGGCGGTAAAGCTCTTCTGTGAGGACAGAATTACTGTGAAAGAAAACAAAGTGTATATAAAAGGAGAACAGGCATGAAGGTATCTACGATCCAAAACGAGCTCAATTCCTTGGCTTACCACGGCAGAGGAATTATCATCGGCAAAAGCGCCGACGGCGAAAAGGCGGTTACCGCTTACTTTATCATGGGCAGAAGCGAGAACAGCCGCAACCGCGTATTCGTTGCCGAGGGTGACGCGATGCGCACCAAGGCGTACGATGAATCCAAAATGGTCGACCCGCATCTCATCATCTATTACCCCGTGAGAGTGCTGGGGAATAAGACCATCGTCACCAACGGCGACCAGACCGATACCATCTACGATTTGATGGACAAGCAGATGACCTTTGAGCAGGCGCTCCGCACCCGGGAGTTTGAGGACGATAAGCCCAACTTCACTCCCAGAATTTCGGGTATCATCCGTTTGGAAAAGGACGGCATGAACTACGCGATGTCGATCCTCAAGAGCGCCGAGGGCGACGACTCTTCCTGTGAGCGCTTCACTTACGCCTACTCCAACCCCATTGCGGGCAAGGCAAAATTCATTCATACCTACAACGGCGACGGAAATCCGTTGCCCTCCTACGAGGGCGAGCCCAAAACGCTCGAGTTACCCGATGTGGATATTGATACCTTGACCGACCTGATCTGGACCAACCTGAATCAAGATAACAAGGTTTCCTTGTTTGTTCGCTACATCGACATTGCCAGCGGCGAGACCGAGACCAGAATTGTAAATAAGAACGTGTAAGTTATTGCTATGAGTATTGAATTGCTTCGTCCTCTATGGGTTAACATTCGATATTTTGCTGCTGATCGTTTTTTTTCAAATGATAAATTCAGCAGAGGGAAGATTAACTGCAAGGAAATCGTGTCCTTTGATTGCGGTCTTCATGAAATGAATGAGATTGAATCTCTTGACTCTCCTTTGCCTCCCGATACACAGCAGATCATGGCCGTGATTTTTCGACCAAATATTGAGCCTATGGAGCATATGGAGCGATGCGGTTTTACTTTCTGCGGATACGACCTTGTGGAGGAGGCTACCTCAATCAGCGCTATTACGAACTGCGGAGAGCTATTTACCTCTGTTCCATATGATAAACTTACAGAGTTTGGTTTGCTTCCTACATATAAGGATGCTGTTTTGACACAGCTTGCACTAATCGACGAAGAACCACAAGAGAGTCATGCCTATTGCATGATTTG
>JAFVOP010000035.1 GCA_017505745.1 Clostridia bacterium | reverse complement strand
GATGTGGAAGAACGACACGGTATTGTCCTCGCAAAGAATTACAAGGCGAAGGCAAAAGGAGTCAGCACGGGTGAAGCCATTTGGCAAGCCAAACAGAAATGCCCCGGATTGCTTATTGTTTCTCCGCATTACGACGAGTAGGCTTAGAAGAAAAGAAACTTCATTCTGCTATTTGTAGATGCCTTTCGGATATGATGGATAGCAGGGAAGAAGTCATCAATTTGTGTCGTACCAACTTGCAGTATGCACTTACGGGAGATACAAAGGTTCTTGATGCCTATGCAATCGAAAATCAGATCCGCACACACCAAGATGAAATCGACCTATTGATGGAGAAAGAAGAAACAACGCAGGGAGATCCCGAAAGATACGAAAAGGCTATTGTCGGCTTATATGAAAAAATCGGAGTCCTTCGTGAGCAACTGCGTTTGGCTAAAGAGCAAGCTGCAACAAACGAAAGCATCCAATCTGAAATCGAAAGGTTTATGAAAACTATCCAAGAGTATAGTGGAGATAGTTTTACTGAGTATGATGATACGGTTGTGAGACGTTTGGTGGAGTGCATCAAAGTTTCTCCGGACAGAACGATTGAGATCATTCTGAAAGGTGGAATCCACGGCAAAGAAAAAGTGTGAATTCTTTTTAAACATTTCAAAATTCTATTGACTTAGCTGCTTGATTGTGCTATAATCTATTTGTTAAGAAAAAGCCCTCCAAAATCGTCCGAATCGTCAAAGGTTCGAAATTGTTGGGGGGAGCCAAAACAGAAACCACCCAATCGGGTGGTTTTTGTTTTGGCTCCTTTTGTTAGGCTTGAGGCGTAGCAACAGACTGCTTCGAGCGAAGCGAGGAACAGGGGAATGAATTCTGAAGGAATTCATTCGACGAGAGCCGCTTGCGGCTCGAAGTTTAGCTGAGTTCGAGCCCATCTAGCTATAATTGGGAAACAATTTTCCACTCCAACACAAAAGTCCTTGATTTTCAAGGGCTTTTTGTGTTTTTAGGGATAAAAATACCTCTATTTCACCGTTGCACCTTTTCCAGAACCTTATGGACTTGAACCAGTGGCTTTATAAGGACATATTGACATTAAAGAACTTTTTTGATATAATACAACTTAAGAAAGGCGGTGATATGATGAAAAGATTTGTTTTAATTGTAACATTATTTCTTGTTTGTATAAATCTTTTTTCTTGTAGTGTTTTTAATGCTTTGTCATATTCTATCTCCGGGGATATTATTGATCCGGTTGGAGATTTTTCTCGCGGAAATGATAAAGGTAAGTTTGTTTTTGGGGGAAATAATTACATTTTAATTGAAGAGTTTAACGGGGATTTTAATTTTAATATTACAGAGGAAGATTTGCTTTTGGGACAAACAAGCAATTTCCCGTTTTTCCCGAATATCGGCTATTACGCAAACGCGGCAGAAAATGCTGAATATATAGCAAGCGGAAGCGTAATAATGACTTGTGTATATTTAAGAGAGGATCTGTATCAAGCGCCCTTATGCTATGTGTTACAAGACACGGATTATGAATTTGATTTTTCGTCTGCCTTTATTAAAACGGAAGATGTTAGTTATAAAAAACACCTTGAGGGTAAGGCGTATCATGGTACAAACCTTTACTTTTATGTGAAAGATTACCCGAGACTAATTGTGGAATTGAGAATTTGTAAAATAAATGAAAAGTGGTATTATATTGAGTACGATGAGGCGTTTGCCCTGTCGGAAGCTTTTTTGAATGTGTTGGTGGAGAATAATCTCCTACCTTAAGAGTTGTATTGTGCTAATTCGCATTTTTAACGTTAAATATTTCATAAAATAACAAGTTGCATTTTTGTACTATGAACCCAAGACTCAATAGCTGGAACCTCTTTTCTGTGAAAAGATCGTTCGGGCTATTTTGTCTTTTTGAGGAGTTTGAGCGTTTTCTACGTTGATCTTTTATAGAAAGGAAGACAGACCGCATCAGGTGCGATCTGTCTTTTCCTTTTGCTTCCATTCGGCAAAATCCTTTTGCCCCTGCTCAGAGGATAGGTATTCTTGCAGGCAGGGGAGCAGGACGCGTGCCAACGATTGGATTTGTTCCTTTGAGATTTCAAGATCTATTTTGGCAGACTCTTTCATTTTTGTTTTCCTATGAAGAATAAGATTAGAACCGCCGTTCTGTTTCATTATAAGAAACAGAAGTTTGCCAAGCTTGATTCATAAATTATCTTAAACAGGAATTGACCGCGACCTCGATTCGATTGTGCCCGAGGGCTTGCGAGATTTCGGCGCAGAGACTTGTTTCTTTCGGCGCGCAACGCGCGTGAAATCGGATCTTTTTGTGGATGATTTTCAAATAAAGGCTTGACTTTTCTTCTTTTTTCGTGTATAATTTCTCATATTAAATAAAAAAGGAGATTACCCGTGAAAAGATTCATCAGCTTTTTGTTAGCGACTTTGATGATACTGTCGTCTTTTTGCCTTTCGGCTGCGGCAGTAGACCCGGTGGATTCCTCCCAAAACAATTTGAGTGAGACTCTTTTAAAGGTGGGCAGTAATACTGCCTCGATCTATGATGACGGAACCGGCTGTGATATGCTGCTGTTTAATAATGCATCGGCAAGCACGTTTACGTCTTATCAAACGGTATTAACCAATTACGGCATGACGGTTGTGGAACCCAAGCGCTCGGTGCTGAACAATTCCAACAATCTATACGCTTCGTATGCCGATGAAAAGCTGTTTGCAACGATGTTTTACACCGGTGATAACAGCCAGCTGCGCGTTTTCTTTGAACCGGTGCAGGGCAACGGATATTACGACGACCTACGGGTTGCAAACAATACCGCCGAGATTTGTGAGCCGCTCTTTTTCCAGGTGGGAACCGGAGCCGCTTCGGGAATGTGCTATATCTTCCGCTTTGCGAACGGAGAGTTTTTGATCGCGGACGGTGGATTTGACGATTCGAGTTCGTCGTATCAAAACTGCCAGCGCATTGTAAAGATCCTCAAGGACTATGCCCCCGATCCCAACAACGTTCGTGTGGCGGCATGGCTGATCACGCATCCTCATATCGACCACTACGGTGCGATCCAATATTTCTGCAAGAATTATGCTAACGATTCCACGATTACGGTGGAAAACGTTTTGTGGAACGGATATTCGGATTCGTTTATTAAAAGTGAAGTAACCAACGGCGATTCCTTGGTTACCAAAATGAACAGTTATAAAACTCAACTCGCCAAGCTGGCAGCAAACGGAACAAGGATCCATCAAACGCACCTCGGACAGAAAATGCTCTTCGGAGACGCGCAGATGGAGGTCATCTACACCCACGAGGCAAGAATTGGAGTTAACAAACAGTCGGGATCCGGAAACTCCCTTTCGATCGTGGCTCAGGTGACGGTGGAAGGGCAGACCTTCCTGATCACGGGCGATACCACCACCAACGCCAATACCCGTATGGAGGCAATGTACGGCTCCTCGCTGAAATCCGATTTCTACCAGACCCCGCACCACGGACACGGCGGAAACACCAACACGTTGGCCGGGTTGGTAGATCCCACCTGGGTACTTTGGCCCTGTGATGTCGCACGGTATGAAGCGGTGCAGGCTGTGGATACCACGGATTTTGATCACAATGCATACTTGTTCAGCAGCAAGTATACACCTTCCAAGCATCATTTCGTAGCGGGCTTTGATACGTTTGTGTTTGAACTGCCGTTTACCGGAACCAATTATACCAAGACGGAAAATACAACGATTGAATTGGAGAAGGACACGGATGGATACTATCTGATCTCCAATCTGGCGCAATTCCAAAAAATTGCAGAGAATCCGAATGCAAATTATCGTTTAGCGAATGATATTTCCGTAAAGGGCACATGTACCGAGACAACGGCCGGTGAATCCTTGCTCTTTGGTGCTCTTAATTTTTACGGAACGCTTGACGGTGATGGATATACCGTTGATTTCAGCAATGCAACGCTTAATTATACCGGTACCCAGTCCGTGTTCTTCAAAACGCTTGGTGGGACCGTAAAGGATCTGAACATTACAGGCGTGAGCATCAATGCGGCTCCCGACGGCGGCTCCCAGCACTGTGTGCTTGCGCATGCGATTGGAGCAGAAACGAAGATCTCCAACGTCACGATCGAAATTGCATATACCAAAAGCAATATCAATACGGAGAACGTAAATGTTGGTGCATTCATTGGCAAGATGAACAGTGCACAAAAACTGACAATCGAAAATTGTACCGTCAAGGTTTTAAACAGTAGCGGAAAAGGCTCTTTGGGGGCGTTTATCGGCGCGGTTACGAATGCAGGCGCTAATGTGACGATACAAAACTGTATGGCAACGGGTTCTATCTCAGTTGGAACAGGGAAAGCCGCAGGTGCCGTTGCAAGTATCACGGCGGGAACAGTGACGATTTCCAACTTTGTAAATCTGGTATCTCTTACCGGCTCCACCACCGACGCCTTCGTTGGCAGCGGTTCCGCGACAACGACCAACTGTTTGGATCTCTCCGACAACACCTTCCGTGTACTTCCCGGTGCCCGGATCCGCGTGGCTTCGGGAACGAATGCGTTGCAACAGAGCGGCATCCGCTTTGACGTGGAGCTGGATGAGGCGATGATCTCCGAGCTGGAAAATGCCGGCTTTGACGTCCGCTACGGATCGTTGGTGACGCGTAAATCCTATATCAGCGGTGCCTTTACCAAGGCCGCTCTGGATGCAACCGACACCGATTATTCGGATAAGAATTATGAAAAGGGCAACGCAAATCTGCGAAGTACCGTTCCCAATCTGACACAGGACGGCTATTGCCACGGATATACAGTGGCACTCTATAACATCACCTCGTACGAGACCGAATATACCTGCACCGCGTATTTGGAGATCTCGAAGGGCGATTGGACCGCGCGTATTTACACCGCCTACGATGCAAAGGATCACGCGAGAAGTGCCAAGACCGTTGCCGAGCGCGCTTTGGAGGATCACAAAGCCGGTAACGTGGATTACACCAAATATCTGGACGTTTTGAACACCTTTGCAGGAAACAACTGAGAGGGGAGGGGACTATGATGATGAAAAAAGCAGAATACCGCGCTCCTGAGGCAGAGTACATTGCGCTTCCCGAGGAAGACGTTTTAAGAACCTCCTGGGAAAACCAATACGACCATGGGCATGAGGCAGATTTTTAATGCCGAAGCCAAGCCAAACAGACTCCCACGCAATATTGCGTGGGAGTCTCAGATTACTGACAAAGGGTTCAGGACTACGGTTCTGAGCCCTTTGTCAGTAATCTGACCACCCAATCGGGTGGTTTTTGTTTTGGCTCCTTTTGTTAGGCTTGAGGCGTAGCAACAGACTGCTCCGAGCGAAGGGAGGAACAGGGGAATGAATTCTGAAGGAATTCATTCGACGAGAGCCGCTTGCGGCTCGAAGTTTAGCTGAGTTCGAGTCCTGCTAGCTATAATTGGGAAACAAATTTCCACTCCAACACAAAAGCCCTTGAATTTCAATGGCTTTTCGTGTTTTTAGGGGTAAAAATCTCCTCTTTCACAATTGCACCTTTTAAAAATCTTCAATGCTCTCTATAATTCTTGACTTTCATAGTACTTTGTGATATAATAAAATAAAAATCCCCAAAAATTATATGACAATAAAGAATTGGAAGGAGAATATATTATGAAATGTACTCAGTGCGGGAATGATAAATTATTCAGAACTAAGCTTGAAGGACCCACTGATGACGGATACTGGAATTCGGTGGATTTTGTTCCTTTCGTTTGTGATAAATGTGGACATGTAGAATTTTATGTATCTCAAGAGGTTTTAGAAAAGTACGTAATCAAACAAAAAGAGGATATCGCTGAAGCAGACTTCAATACAGAGAAAAATGAAAAAATCGAGAGAATAATATTAGAAATTCAAAAATTAAAAGTACTTATTGCTGACGAAAATAATACAGTAAAAGAAGTTAAAGAAGCAAAAGAATCGTTAGCAATAAAAGAACGAGAATTGAATAGGACAAAAAATAGCTTTTATTGTAGAAAAGATTGCCAATCTATTTATAGCTAAAGCTTTACTGATTTATAGATTTGCATTTTTGTATTATGTGCCCAAAACAAAACCCGAGGCGATAGCCTCGGGTTTTGTTTTGGATCTTTTCCCCTACTGTACTTGCCTATGACACCCTGCTCGCACGAAGCGTGAAAAGGCTACGAATGACCAAGGCATTCGTAGCCTTTCGCTTGGTTTGATGCCGGCTAGCCATAACGGTGCAACAATTTTGCAACCTAACACAAAAGTCCTTGAATTTCAAGGGCTTTTTGTGTTTTTAGGGGTAACCCCCCTTTTCACCATTGTACCTTTTCTATGACCTTTTGGACTTGAATCAGCAACCTCAACCTCAGGTTGAAAAAATTAAACCGTTGATTTATTGTGTTGAAAGATTATGTGTGTTATAATATAATCAACGAAAGGAGCTGACGATATGGAAAACGTAAACGTTGATTTGGCAGCAAACATATTAAAGTATCGAAAGAAAAGCGGATTCAGCCAGGACGAGCTTGCACAAAAATTGGGTGTTACCTTCCAAGCGGTTTCCAAATGGGAAAACGCAAAAGCCGCACCCGATATTGCATTTCTGCCGAAGATGGCCGACATTTTTGGCTGCTGCATCGACGATTTGTTCTCGCGCGAGGTCAAGCGTGAAATTCATTACGATCACTGTGCGTCCTTCCCTTGGGCAGATGACGACGTGATCCGCGGAGTGGTTTGTGAAGGAAGAAAAATATTGCAATGCGAATCTTTGGTTGACAGATTTACCTTTGAGATCATCGGCGAGGCAAAGAACGTACAGAGTGAATGCAATATTGAGGTAAACGGAAACGTATCCGGTGGCTGCGAAGCGGGGGCCAATATCGCCGTTACCGGATCGGTTTCGGGGGGCTGCAATTCCGGCGCTGACGTTGTGATTGCAGGGCCATTGTCCGGCGGTTGCAATACCGGCGGAGATATCACGGTGCGCGGTCATTTGTCCGGAGGATGCAATACCGGCGGTGATATCCTCTGTGGAGGCAATCTTTCGGGCGATATTCACTGCGGAGGGGAACTGACCGTGAAGGGGAACGTGGAAGCCGTAAGAATAAAAGGGAATATTGTTTGCAATTCCTTCAAATGTGATAAGGTGGAAGGCGATGTTACGGTAAAGAAAGCAGATTGACGGAATGAGAACGGTTCGATTCGGCGAAAAACGATCATAGGCAGGCGTTGCACTGCCTATGTTTTTTTCATGAATCGTTGCAAAACGGAGCATACTAACAGAGGTCACGGCACGGGTGGATTTTGGTGACTGAAAATTTGAAACGAGGGGGCAACCATGTCAAATCAGAATTCCATTTGGGTGGAAACGGAAGAACGCCCCTGCTTTCCGCACTTGGAGGGCAAACGGGACTGCGACGTTTTGATCATTGGCGGCGGAATGGCGGGGCTGTTATGCGCCTATCTTTTGCGGCGCGCAGGAGTAGACTGCGTGCTATTGGAGGCCGAGCGCATATGCGGTGGGATCACGAAGAATACCACGGCAAAAATTACGCTTCAGCACGGGCTTTGCTATGACAAGATGATCCGCCGGTTCGGTCGCCAAGCGGCGCGAACATACGTGCAGGCGCAACAGGACGCTTTGAACGAGTACCGCGCGCTCTGTCAGACGATTTCCTGCGACTATGAGGAACAGGCTTCTTACGTCTATTCTTGTAAGGACCGACGCTCGGTAGAACGGGAAATGGAGGCCTTACAGGCGCTTGGCGTATCGGCTCGTTTTACGCTTGACCTTCCGCTGCCGTTTGCAGTCGCGGGGGCGGTGTGTGTCGAACGGCAGGCGCAGTTTCATCCTCTGAAATTTGCCTACGGCATTGCAAAGGAGCTTCCCGTTTATGAGAAATCAAAGGTTTTAAAACTTGACGCCAACACCGCAAAGACCGCACAGGGGAGCGTCTTTTTTCGAAAAGCAATCGTTGCCACCCATTTTCCGTTTATCAATACGCACGGAATGTACGTTCTCAAACTGTATCAGCACCGTTCCTACGTGTTAGCTCTCGATCATGCCCCAAGGCTTGACGGGATGTACGTGGACGCCGATCTCAAAGGACTTTCCTTTCGAAGCTACGGGGAAAAGCTGTTGCTTGGCGGCGGCTCTCACCGCACCGGAAAGAAAGGGGGCGGATGGCGTGCATTGGAGAGCGTGGCGCAGAGGTATTATCCCGGATCCGAGGCGGTTTTCCGCTGGGCTACCCAGGACTGCATGTCACTCGACGGGATCCCCTATATCGGGCAATACGCGCACTACACGCCCAATTGGTATGTGGCCACGGGTTTTTCAAAATGGGGGATGAGCTCGTCGATGGTAGCCGCCATGCGATTGCGAGATCAGATCCTGGGAAAACAGACGCAGGCAGACGCCGTTTTCTCGCCCATGCGGAGCATGTTGCGCCCGCAATTGGCGATCAATACGGTGGAATCCGTGAGGGGGCTTTTGACGCCAACGGTGCCGCGCTGTCCGCACCTTGGATGTGCGCTCAAATATAACGCGCAAGAGCATTCCTGGGATTGTCCCTGCCACGGCTCACGCTTCGAGGAGAATGGGGATCTGATCGATAATCCGGCCACAAACGGGAAAAGCGAAATTTCCGGACGACTTCCGTAAGCCGTCCGGATTTTTTGTGCAGTTTTTTCTTTTTTGGGGTTTTTATACTTTTTATTCTTGTATGACTTGACAAAAGTGTGTTTTGGTGGTACAATGGTACATAACACTATTTTGAAATGGTAGAAACGTGAGAAGGAGTGGTTTGTTCGTGGGTAGTGACAGTATACCGTTATGGATTCTGTTCGTGGTTTGTGTTGTGGGCGGCGCGTATTTTGCCGCCACGGAAAGCTCGTTTTCGGCGGCTAACAAAATCAAGATCAAAACGCTTGCCGACGACGGCAATAAACGGGCAAAGGGTGTGATGTGGATCCTTGGCAAATTTGACAAGGCCCTTACCACGCTCCTGATCGGAAATAACGTCACCAAGATCGCGGGAGCATCGGTGTTCACGCTTTTGGCCACCGATATTTTTCGGGAGGCGCTTGGCAAGGACGAAACCTTTCTCAATTCCTTTGCCTTTTCGATGATCTGCTCCGTCATGAGTACTGTGATCATTTTCCTGTTCAGCGAGATGATCCCCAAGAGCTTTGCAAATGACCGCAGCGAGACCGTATCGCTCTTTTTCCAAGGATCTCTGCGCTTTCTGATGAAGGCGTTGGCGCCGATCGCGGCCTTTTTCAATCTGATTTCCGCGGCGGTGTCCAAGCTCTTTTCCAAAGGCGAGGCCGAGCCTTCGATCACGGAGGATGAGCTGACCGAGATCATTGCCACGGCCGAGGAAGAGGGCGTTGTGGATGAGGAGCAGAGTGACATGCTCAAATCCGCGTTGGAATTTTCCAAAACCACGGTGGATGAGATCATGACGATGGAAAAGGACGTCGACCTGATCAGTATGCAAGCCACTACCGAGGAGATCTTGGAAGCCATCCGTTTGTCCAATCATTCGCGGTTGCCCGTAAAGGCGTCAAATTCCAACCGTATCGTAGGTATTTTGCGCACGCGCGCCTACCTTGCCGCGCATAAGCGGAATCCGTCGGTGTCGCTTCGCTCGCTTCTGACCAAGCCTTACATCGTTCGCGAAAAAGCCAAGATCGACGATCTGCTCACCGATATGCGTCAGCACAAATTGCAGATCGCGATCGTGCAGGACGACAACCGCAACATGGTGGGCATCGTGACCATTGAAGACATTCTGGAGGAGCTGGTGGGTGAGATCTTTGACGAAGAAGACGTGGTGGATCAGAACTTCCAGGCTCTCGGCGGAAATAAATATATGATCAACACGCACATGCTGGTATCAAGTGCTTACGAGCGTATGGGGATCGAAAAAGCCCCGCGAAGCATTGCGTTCAAGCCGTTGCTTTCCTTTATTTTGGAAACGCTGGGGCATCTGCCAGAGGAGGACGAGTCCTTCGTTTACGGCAATCTGGAAATCACGGCAAAAACCGTTGTGGAAGGGCGCGTGACCGAGGTGATCGTTCACATCCTGGATGCAGAGGATCTTGCGGCCAGACAGGCGCGTGAGCTCGGAGAGGCGGTGACGGTATGACGTTTCAAGCGCATTTTGCCCATATGTGGTGGGCGTACGTAGTGATCTTCGTCATGATCTGCTTTTCCGCATACTTCTCGGCCTCCGAGATCGCCTTTAATTCTGCTAACAAGATGCGCCTGCGGCGTGCCGCGGAGAGCGGAAGCAAAACGGCCGCGATCGCGCATCGCATTGCCGAAAAATTCACGGTGTCGCTTTCGGCGATCCTGATCGGAAACAACCTTGCCAACATCGCGGTTTCCACTTGCAGCACACTGATCGTGATGGATCTGTTTGCCGACAACGTGGCACTTGCGTCCACAGTGGCAACGATCCTGGTAACCGTGATCATTCTGATCTTTGGAGAGATCATGCCGAAGATCCTTGCCAAGCAAAACGCCGATACGGTGGTGCGCTGGGTGGCAGTCCCCACACGTGTACTGACGGTGTTGCTCTGCCCGTTCGTTTTTCTTGTAATGGCGCTCCTCTTTGTTTTGCGCAAGCTTTGGGGAAGCGACCGAAAGGATGACGATCCCACCGTTACCGAAGAGGAATTGGTTTCGATCATCGATACGGTTGAGGAAGAGGGCGTGATCAACGAGGAGCAAGGTGAGCTCTTGCAGTCTACGCTGGAATTCAGCGACACCACGATCGAAAAGATCATGACGCCCCGCATCGATATGACGGCGATCGACATTGATGATGAGCCCGAAAAGATCCTGGCATTGCTTTCGGATACGGCACAGTTCTCGCGTTTGCCGGTGTATGAGGACAGCATTGATAATATCATCGGAATTCTGTCGCTAACACGGTATTATAAGGCGGGTCTGGAGACCGAGTCTCCCGATCTGCGTTCGCTGTTGCTCAAGCCCTGCAAGCTCCATAAGACCATGAAGCTTCCTGCCGCTCTTGCAAAGCTTCGCGAAGCCAAGATGCATCTGGCGATCGTTATTGATGAATTTGGCGGCACGCTGGGTGTGGTAACGATGGAGGATATTCTCGAAGAGTTGGTGGGCGACATCTGGGATGACACCGACGTGATCGTGACCGAATGTATGGCAACCGGAGAAAACACCTACGAGGTATTGGGGGAAATGAACATCGACGACTTCTTTGAGGAGATCGATTTCGCCAAGCCGGCATCCTTTACCTGCGAATACTCCACCATGTGCGGCTGGGCCATCGAAATGCTGGCGGCGGATCCGCACGTGGGCGACAGCTTCCGCTACAAAAACCTGTTTGTGATCGTGGCACAAATGGAGGAGGAGCGCGTAACCAAGCTTACCGTCCTCTGCGAGCCCAAGGCCGAAGACGGGCGGGAATTGGATTGATAGAGATGAATTTTTTTCTGGGGAAAACTTCTTGAAAGAAGTTTTCCCCAGACCCCTTTCAAGAACTTTACACATATTTTTATTGCGAAATTGGCTACTTTCGTGCGCGGTGGATAAACAATAGCTCCCGCTAGCGTTTTGGGACAGCTTCTTGCAGAGAAGCCTTCGACCGCAAAACGGTCCAAACAGTTCGTTTTGATATGGAAACATCCTATTTTACGAAAACGAAGCGTATGGAAAAGAAGTTTCTTTCCAAACGGGTCTGTTCCGTCTATCGGCTTGACAAAGTGGGAAAACTGTGGTATGATAAGGCATACGGATCGAACGGGAACATTGCGAATGGAATTGAGGATGTTATGAACAAGAACCTATCTTTGCAAATACAGGCGGTGCTTTACGGCAACTCGCGGGAAAGTCTCAAACGCTCGCTCCACTCATTGGCAAACGCGGTGCTGGTTGCCCGGGGGCGGGGAATTTTGGGGGATGTGACGCTCCTTTGGGGCGATGCCTCTCCGAATCCGCTTTTTGGGGAAGAGGAGATCGCGGCGTGGTCCGCGGAGCTCTCACGCACGTTTGGCGAGTCTGCGCCGACGTTGCGCTACGTCTTTTTTGATGAAAACACGGGCTACGGCAAGGGGCACAACCGCCTTTTTTCCAATGCAACCTGCGATTTTTTGCTGATCCTGAACCCCGAAATCGTGGTGTGCCACGATTTCTTTAAAGAAATGCTCGCTCCGTTTGCCGACGAAACGGTGGGACTTACTGAAGCGCGTCAAACCCCGGTGGAGCACCCGAAGTACTACGACGAGCGGACAGGAGAGACTTATTGGTCATCGGGGGCCTGCTTTGTGATGCCCGCCGCTCTTTACCGTACACTTGGCGGGTTTGACGACGAGAGCTTTTTCATGTATTGCGAGGACGTGGATCTTTCCTTCCGCATCCGCCAAACGGGGAAGCGGTTGATCTACCGCCCCACGGCTCCTGTGTATCACAGTCGAAAATTTGACACAAAGGATGGCTCTCTGATGCACACCGCCACCGAGCTTCGCCATTCGGCGGAGGCGCAGATGGTGTTTGCCTACAAATGGAAATTCGGTTCGATGCTCCGCTACGTCAAGGGACTTTGCCGCGACGGCAACGAGTATCAGCGCGCCGCGCTGGAATCCTTTGAGAAACGGCTTCACGGCGGCAAGCTTCGGCAGATCGCGGGGGATACCTCGACGTTTAAGAAGCAAATGGATCAACATCGGTTTTTGATGTGAGACGAAACCGGGAAAGGAGCGATCCGATGAATCAACCTACGTATCTTTCCGCGTTGGGACGTGACGCGGCGGCAACGCGGTATCTGCAATGGGTAGAGGAGCGCGCGCAGGGGCGTGAGCTGACCGAGGAACCCGACGCCCCCTTTTTGTCGGTCCTCATGCGGACCCAAGGAAAACGCTTCGAGGCGCTCAAGGAGGCGTTGCTGTCTTTAGAAGCGCAAACCGACGGAGATTTTGAGGTGATCCTGATTCTGCACCGCGCCGCGGAGCAAGATCGGCAGACCACCGAAGCGTTGGTGGCGTCGCTGTCGCCTTCCATGCGGGAAAAGGTCACCGTGCGCGCATTGGAGAGCGGAACGCGCGCCGCGCCGCTCAACCTGGCGCTGTCCCTGGCGCGCGGACGTTATATCACGATGCTGGATGATGACGATTTGGTATTTGAGGACTGGATCGAGAATTTTCACAAGGGCGCGTTGGCGCACGAGGGGCGCGCGATCCGTTGCTACGCCATGACGCAGTTCTGGAAATCGAATCCCGGGCCAAACGGGCAGGTCTGTTTGCAGGCCGTTGCCACGCCCGAGCCCACCTATTGTACGCCCTTTGACCTGCAAAAGCATCTTTCGGAGAACTATACGCCAATCTCCTGTATGGCGATCCCGCGTGCTTGTTACGCGGTGTTTGGGATCTCCTTTGACGAAGCGCTTACCACGGCGGAGGACTGGGATTTTCTGATGCAATGTGCCTTGCTTTGCGGGGTGTTTGACACGGGGGAGATCACCTTTCTGTATCGCCTGTGGCAGAATGCCGAAACCTCGCACACGCTGCATCAAAACGATGAGTGGCTCAAAAACCGCGCCTATATCATGGAAAAGCTGCAAGCCATTCCGTATGTGACCGCGGGGTGTGGCTCCTGGCCGATCACGGCGGGGGACACGCAGGAGCCGTACGTGATGCCACAGCCCACGTTTTGGTTCCGCTTGCGCCGCGCGATCCGCAAGTATGGGCCGTTGCGCTTTCCCTTTGTGATGCTTCGCAAGATCGTATATCGCCTGTTTGGGTGACGGAATTACCGATCGACACAGAAAACGAGCCCTCCGTTACGGACGAAACGCCGTTGACGGAGGGCTCGTTTTTTGATGTCCATATCACATGAATCGGGAAAAACAAAAATTTCAGCTTTTTTTGAAAAACCTATTGACAAAGCCACTCTAATGTGTTAGACTATAATTGCTCTAACGGAGTAGAGAAAGGAGGATAAAACATGGAAACGCCAAAGATCTTTGAAAGTGAATACCGTTTTTGCCTGATTTTATGGGAGCATGAGCCCATCAAGAGCGGGGAGCTTGTACGGCTGTGCAGAGAGCAGCTGGGATGGAAGCCTACCACAACCTATACGGTGATCAAGCGGTTATCCGAAAGGGGCGTACTCAAAAACGAGAACTCTACGGTTTCGGCTCTTGTCAGTAAGGACGAGGTGCAAGCCGCCGAACTCAATGAAATGGTGGAGAAGACCTTTGAAGGCTCGCTTCCCGCATTTATTGCTGCCTTTACCAAGCATCAAAATCTTTCGGAAAAGGAATTGGATGCGATTCAAGCGATGATCGATCGCTATCGGAAAGGAGAGTAACGATGACGCACGTCTTTTTACAGATCCTCAACAGGAGTATTTCCGCGAGTTACCTGATCCTTGCGGTGCTCTTGCTTCGCTTGCTTTTCCGGCGTGCGCCCAAATGGTGTACGGTTGCGCTTTGGGGTACCGTGGCGATCCGTTTGATCTGCCCGTTTTCGATTCCCAGCGTGTTTAGCCTGATTCCCAGCGCGGAAACGGTAAGCCCCGACATCATGATGGATCAAACGCCCGAAATACACACGGGAATTCCAATCGTCAATCAAGTGGTAAACCCCATGATTGGTAGCTCGTTTGCGCCCGATCCTGCCACCAGTGCCAACCCCTTGCAAGTATGGATTCCAACGGTTGCGCTGCTGTGGACCGTTGGTATGGCGGCGCTTCTTGCTTATGCCGTGATCGGTTATGTACGCGTAAAGCGAACGGTTGCAACTGCGGTGTTGCTTCATGAGAATATGTATCAGAGCGAGAACGTTACGTCTCCCTTTGTGCTTGGAATTTTCAAGCCGAACATCTATCTTCCGTTCCAAATGAGTGAGGGAGATAGAGAGCACGTTATCGCGCACGAGCTGGCGCACATCCGACGCAAAGACCACCTTTGGAAGCCTCTCGGCTTTTTCTTGCTGACACTCCATTGGTTCAATCCTCTTCTGTGGATCGGCTACGTTCTGTTTTGCCGCGACATCGAGCTGGCGTGTGATGAAAAAGTGATAAAGGATCTTGACCGCAATGCAAGAGCCGACTATTCGCAAGCGCTTCTTTCGTGTAGCGCAAAGCGCCGAAGGATAGCGGCCTGCCCGCTGGCTTTTGGCGAGGTGGACGTGAAGCACCGTGTCAAGTCGGTTCTCCACTATAAAAAGCCCGCCTTTTGGATCCTTCTCGTTGCGGTTGTGGCCGGTATCGTTCTTTCCGTCTGCTTTTTAACCGATCCGGTCAAACCCACTCCAAATTTGGGAGAGACCGATCCTGATCAGCTGAGTGATGCGGCAATCGCTCTGATGGAGCAATACCCTGAGTTTTTTGGGCTGGATGCTTCGGCCGGGCTTGACGTTTTCGTTTCGCAAATGGCTCCCGGACATTATTCGTTTGGTTTATTGCCGCATTCAGAACAGGAACACGATTTTCGTGAGGTGTGGGCGCTTGGAGGTACGTACGCGGAAGAGATGCGGATCATTTTATCCACTTACGACTTGGATGAAGAGGACATCTATATCATTCCCTGGCACAATCCGGTTTCCAGCTATTTAGGCGAATGGCAGATCATCCTAGAAGGAGAGGATCCGGAGGAAAAACGGGCGGCTTACATTGCACGGATTCAAAAGATGCTTTTTGAATAAAACGGGCGATCCCGACTAATCAACAGAAAACCCGGAAGGAAATGCAACCTTCCGGGTATATTTGATGTCCGGATTCTTTTTTTATTCGTTTCCCGTGTTGTGGTATTTGAGCGACTGCTTGAATTCGGTGGGAGACATACCGGTAACGCGCTTGAACACGCGGGAAAAATACTGAGGATTGTCAAAGGAGAGGCGGTCGGAGATCTGGGTAAAGTTCCATTCACCCTCGCGGATCATCAGCTTGGCACGCTTGATCTTTTCGCGGGTGGCGTAGCCGGCAATGGTCTCCCCGGTCTGCTCCTTGAAAAGGCGGCTCAGATAGCTTTTGCTGTATCCGAGCGAGGCGCAGATGTCGCTGATCCGCAGCCCTTCCTCCGTGTGTGTGCGGATCAGGTCGCGGATCTCGGTTACCAGGTGATTTTCCATCGTCTCCTTGGTGGGAAAGACGTCGCTCTCCTGTTCCTTGGTGATGCGGCGCATCAGAAAGATCAGGAGCTGCTCGAGATAGGTCTTGATCAGCTGTTCGCCGCCGATGGGGGCGTGCTGTCGCTTCACCAGCTTTTTCAGATGCGGATTGTTTTTTTGGAGCTCGTAGGTGCGCTCGGATTCCTTGATGATCGAAGAGAGAAAGGATCGGAGCGTACTGTCCAGCGGCGTGTGGTACTTTTCAAAATACTGCATGGAGGGCGAATTGGAAACGAAGGAAAGCACGAAAAAGTTGGGCGAGGAATCCAGCGCGCGGATCGAGTGAAACTCGTTGGGCGCGTGAAACAGGATCTCTCCTTGCCCCAGCGTGATCTCCTCTTGGTCGCGTTGCACAAGCACCTGCCCGCGGTCGATGTAAACCAGCTCCCAAAAATCATGGCTTTCACCGGCAAAGGTAAAGGTCTTATCAAATTCGTAGTCGTGGATGGTAACGATCTTGGAGACGTTGATCACGCATTTCGGTTGGGTTTTGATGTATGTCGCTTTCATATTTATCCTCGCTTTTCGTTTTTCTTGTATACGAAATTGAACATATAAGGTAAAAAAATAACTGTTATTTTGGGGTTGTATATTTTATAATTAAGTATAACACAAAATACATCAAAATGCAAGGAGTTTGACGATGAAAAAAGGTATCAGTATTTGGTCTTTTCCGGCGCAATCGCTTCGCGAGAGCTTCGTTTTGGCAAAGGATGCCGGATTTGAGGGTGTGGAGGTTGCGCTTGACGAGGTTGGAGAGCTTTCTCTGACCACCACCGATGCAGAGCTTGCCGAGATCCGTCGGGCGGCGGAGGAATGCGGGATCGAGCTGTACAGCGTGGCAAGCGGCTTGTATTGGAAATATTGGCTGACCGCCGACTGCGAAGAGGAGCGCGAAAAGGCAAAGGCAATCGTGCGCCGTCACCTGGAGGTGGCAAAGACTTTGGGCTGCGACACCATTCTGGTGGTTCCCGGAAGCGTAAACGTGGATTTTGAGGACCCGAGCAAGGTGGTGGACTACAAAACCGCGTACGAAAGAAGCCTGGAGGCACTCCGTGAGCTCAAGGGCTACGCCGAGCAGCTTGGTGTGGCGATCGGCGTGGAAAACGTATGGAACAAGTTCCTCACCTCTCCCATGGAAATGAACGATTTCCTCGATAAGGTGGGAAGCAATTTCGTGGGTAGCTACTTCGACGTTGGAAACGTGGCGTTCAACGGCTTTCCCGAGCACTGGATCCGCATTCTCGGAAAGAAGATCAAAAAGGTGCATTTCAAGGACTACCGCAAGGCGGCTGGCGGACTGCACGGCTTTGTGGATCTGTTGGCGGGAGATATTGACTATCCCGAGGTGATGAAGGCGTTTGCCGAGATCGGATATGACGGTTGGGTGACGGCAGAGATGATACCTGCTTACCGCTTCTATACCGAAACGATTATTTACAACACGTCCAATGCGATGGACAAGATTTTGGGGAGGAAATAAGAGATGTTGAAGGTTGGACTGATCGGATGCGGTTTTATGGGCGCGATGCACGCAAACTGCTACAAGAATATTGAGGGCGTGGAGATCGTGGCGCTGGCCGATCTGCGCCGCGAAAAGGCCGAGGAGCTTGCCGTTGGAACCAACGCGGTCCTGTACGGCGAGGGCAAGGATCTGATCGCGCAGGCAGACGTGGATATCATCGACATTTGCTTGCCCACCTATCTGCACGCGGAGTACGCGCTGGCGGCAATGGACAAAGTGAAGTACGTGTTCGTTGAAAAGCCGGTGACCCTCACGGTAGAGGAGGGCGAGGCGCTTCTCGAAAAGAGCAAGCAGACGGGGTGCCGCGTACAGGTTGGACAGGTGATCCGTTTCTGGGATGAATACGTCGAGCTGAAAAAGATGATCGAGAGCGGTGTATACGGAAAGGTGATCAACGCCAACTTCCGCCGCATCAGCCCGCGCCCCGAGTGGGGATGGAACAACTGGCTGCTCGATCAGTCGCTTTCGGGCGGCGCCGGACAGGATCTGCACATCCATGACGTGGACTATGTGCTGTCGATCTTTGGAGAGCCCAAGACCTTCTATTCGGCCAAGAACCCCTGCGGCGAGCCCAATTCCTACGTCAACACGCTGATGCTTTACGATGATTGCGTGATCGGTGTGGAGGGAACCTGGGATCTTCCCGGCACGCATCCCTTCGAGGCCACCTTCCGCGTGGTATTCGAAAAGGCCGTTGTGGAGAATGCCGGCGGCAAGTTCTTGCTCTATGACAAGGACGGCGCGCATGAGATCGCGATCGAGAAAAAGGAGCTTGTGGGAGAGGGCTACAAGGGCGGAAACGTCTCTGACCTCGGCGGCTATTACAATGAGCTGGTCTATTTCTGCGAGAGAGCCGAAAAGGGCGAGGCGATCGAAAACGCCACCCTGGCCGACGGTGTTGCTTCGCTGAAATTTTTGATGAAAGAGCTGCATTTCGGCGCCTGAAGCCGATTCAAAACGAAAGAACGGAGAGGAAACGCTATGAGAGTATTGGCAATTGGAGCGCATCCCGACGATATTGAGATCGCTTGCTCGGGAACGCTTGCAAAATGTGTAAAACGCGGAGACACCGTGATCGTCTGCCACGTTTCGAGCGGCAATCTGGGGCATGTGGTCATTCCGCCGGACGAATTGCGCGTGATCCGCGCCAACGAGGCCAAAAAGGCCGGCGCGATGGCAGGGATTGAGGTGATTTCGGCAGGCTTTGACGATCTGGAGATCTTTGACAACAACAAAGAGGCCAGAGACAAGCTGGTGGACATCATCAAATACGCAAATCCCGATTTCATCATCACGCACAACCCCGACGACTATATGCCCGACCACACGGCCGTTTCGCGCCTGGTGTTTGATGCCAGCTTTACGGCCACGCTTCCCAACTACGAAAGCAAATACAAGGAGCCCGCAAAGCTGGTTCCGATCTATTACATGGGCACCCTGGCAGGCGTTAATTTCAACCCCACCGAGTTCGTGGATATTTCCGAGGAGATCGATCTGAAGATCAATATGCTCGAATGCCACGAGAGCCAGCTGGTATGGATGCGCGAGCATGACGGCATTGATTTTGCCGATATGGTTCGCACCTGCTCGCGTTACAGAGGCTATCAGTGCGGCGCGGAGTACGCCGAGGGCTTCCGCCAGTGCCAGGTCTACTTAAAGGGCACCACGAAGAGACTGTTGCCCTGACGTTTGGAAAGGAGAAAGAACATGAATTTTAATTCCACGGTAAAAGGAAGCTGCCTGGAGGGATTCTATCCCGCAGGCTGGGATTTTGATAAGATCGACGCGTGCATTGATGCACCCGAAACCGTCACCGAGAGACAGGCGTTCTGGAATGACGGATTCACCCCCGTGCCTTGCGCAACGCTGGGAGAATTTGAAACCTACATGGGCCACGAGATCGCCATGCAGATCCGTCTCGCCAAGGAAAGAGGCGAGAAGATCGCGTTTATTCTTCCCGTAGGCCCGATGGGAATGTATAAGTGGGTGGTTTACTTCCTCAAAGAGTGGAAGGTCTCCTGCGAGCACGTATACACCTTCAACATGGACGAGTGGGCCGACAGCGAGGGCAATACGCTGGCCCCCGACAATCACGGTGCCTTCCAGTACGCCATGGAGCAGGCACTTTTCAACCCGCTGGGAGAATTGACGGTTCCCAAGAACCAGAGAAACTTTGCCACCAAGGAAAATCTTCCCACCTATCCCGAAAAGATCGCGGCTCTGAAGGCAGAGGGCGCAAAGCTGGTGCTGGTTTACGGCATTGGCAGAATGTGCCACATCGCGTTCTGGGAGCCTACCTTTGCGGCAGATTACGCAACGGCAGAGGAGTGGGAAAAGGCTCCGTATCGCATCGCCGCAAAGATCCATCCGCTCACTGTGGAGCAGAATGCATTGACCAGCTTTAAGTCGAGAACCACGCTGGTGCCTTGCCGCGCCAACACCATTGGCCCCGGCCTCTTCTTGCAGGCCGATTACGCCATTGGCGGCGCCGACGGAACGCTGGGCCGAGGCATGCAATGGCAGGGAATGTCGCTTTGGATGACGCTCCGCTACGGCAAAACACCCTGGATCACCTCTTCCTATATCCCAACCCTTGCGGGCAGACTCTTCTTCCTGAACGAGCTTGCGGGTCCGCTGGTTGCGGAGTGCAACTGATATGGAGCGAGAAGGAATTGCCGTTGTTGGCACCTGTATCGTTGACAAGATCAAGGAGATTGACCGCTACCCCGCGGCAGGGGAGCTGACGAAGATCCGTTCGATCACACTGGCTCCCGGTGGTCTGGTGCCCAATGACGGCGTGGATATCAAACGCATGCGCCCGTCTCTTCCCGTATACGCGGTTGGAAAGGTTGGCGCCGATCCCGAAGGGAAGTTTCTGACGGATTTTTTGAGTGCCAACGGTCTGGATACCACGCATATGGCGGTCTCCGCAGACGGAACCACCGATTTTACCGACGTGATGAGTGTTCGCGGCGGTCAGCGCACGTTCTTTACTTCTCCCGGTGTGGGCACCACGTTTGGCTTTGCGGACGTGAACTGGGAGACCCTGCCGTGCAAGCTCTTGCACCTGGGGTATTTTCTTCTGTTGGATCGGGTGGATCAGGGTGATGGGCTCCGCATCCTGCAGGAGGCGCAGAAGCGCGGGATCCGAACCTCGATCGATCTGGTGAGCGAAAGCTCCGATCGCTACCGGCTGGTGCGTCCCTGTCTGCCTTATACCGACAATCTCATCATCAATGAGCTTGAGGGCGGGCGTCTTTGCGGGATCGAGCCCACCGAGAACAATCTCCCCGAGATCGCGCGGGCGCTCAAAGCGCTTGGCGTGCGGGAGCGCGTGATCCTGCACACCCCCAAGCTGGGAGTTTGCTTTGACGGTGAGACTTTGACCGAGCTGCCGTCCTATGCGCTCCCGAGCGGCTACATTCAAGGCACCACAGGGGCGGGGGATGCCTATTGCGCCGGCGCTCTGATCGGTATTTATGAAGGACGGAGCGACCGCGAGATCCTTCAAATGGCAAGAGTGGCTGCCACCGTCTCTCTCGGAGCCCCCGACGCTACGAGCGGCATGAAAAGCTATGAGGAAATGCTGGAGCTTTGTAAGGCTTTCAAAGAACTTTAAGATCTGTTTTTTGCTCTCCCTTGTTCGAGGGAGAGCATTTTTTGGGAAAAGCTCTTGCATCAAGGTCGTTTTTATGATATACTGTATGGGAATTTTTTAGAATGGGAGAGAATGGACTTGGAAAACAAAAACGATTCACGATCCTACAGCCTGAAAAAATATGTGATACAGAGCATTGTGTTCGGCTTGCTCTTCCTGATCGGCGTTGCGGCGTTTGTGATCTGCAATTGGTATCGGAATACGTTTGATCTGGAATTCAAGGAGCTTCTGTATACGTTGGCTTCGCCGCTGAAGGGAACCGGTGACAGCACCGTTTCGCTGATCTTGCGGTCGTCGCTTCCCTGGGTGCTTGGAGCGGCCGTGCTTTACGTCGGCGCGGTGATCCTTCTTTGGATGTTTGCGCGCAATCGCCGTTGGTGTCGCCGCGTGGGGGCGCTGCTTTGCGTGGCGGTATTGCTTTTCTCCGCGGTGTTTTCCGTGTACGCGCTGCGCCTGCCCGGATACCTCGAGGCAGTGATGCAGAAAACCACGATCTATGAGAATTATTACGTGGATCCCGACAAGGTAAGCATCACGGCGGACGGACGGCCGAAAAATCTGATCTACATCTATCTGGAAAGCATGGAGACTACCTATGCATCCAAAGCCGATGGAGGCGCACAGGAGGAGCATAACTATATGCCCAATCTGACCGCGCTTGCAAAGGAGGGCGTTTCCTTCAGCGATAAGACCGACGGCACGCTTGGCGGCTTTCATACGCCGCTTGGGACCGGATGGACCATGGCGGCGCTGCTTTCCACCACGTCGGGGATCCCGTTTTCCTTCCCCGTGGGGGAGAACGGGCATAACTCTATGTCGGAGCGCGAGGTCTTTGCTTCGGGATTGACGACGTTGGGAGATATTCTGGAGGAAAAAGGCTATCGGCAGGCATTTTTGTGCGGCTCGGACGCCGTGTTTGGCGGCCGAAAGAACTATTTTGAGCAGCACGGGAATTATGAGATCTACGATCTTTACACCGCCAGAGCCGAGGGGTATATCGATCCCACGTATTACGACGGCTTTTGGGGATACGAGGATATGTACCTTTACGAAATTGCCAAGGACAAGCTGACCGAGTTTGCCGCGGGCGATCAGCCCTTCAACTTTACCATGCTGACCGTGGATACCCACCACGTGGACGGCCACCGCTGCGCGCTTTGCGGATACGAATACGGAGACGGCGAAGAGGGCGCGGAGCTGTTGGGCAACGTAGTAAGCTGCGCCGACCGCCAGATCGCTGCCTTTCTCGAGTGGTGTAAGCAGCAGGAATTTTACGAGGATAGCGTGATCGTGGTAACGGGAGACCATCCGCGTATGGATACCACCCTGATCGACGGAACCCCCTATTTTGCGCGCACGATCTACAACTGCTTCTTCAACGCGGCTGTTGAGCCACAAGGGGCAACCGAGGGACGCGTATGCACCAGCTTTGATATTTTTCCGTCTACTCTCGCGGCCATGGGCTTTACGGTGGAGGGGGACCGACTGGGGCTGGGCGTGAATCTCTTTTCCAATCGGCAGACGCTGGCGGAGGAGCTGGGGTATTCCTATTTCAGTGCGGAGATCAGTAAGTTTTCAGACTATTATATACGCGAATTTTCGTGATTTCTGATCCAAAAAACGGCGAAATTCTGCGAAAAAACAGAAAAAATAATGCAAAAATATCTTGAAAAAATGCTCCCATCATCTTGACAATGGGAGCATTTTGTATTATAATAGAGGAGCTTTCGGAAATGATAGCCGTGCAGGTGTAACTCAATGGCAGAGTGTCCGCTTCCCAAGCCGAATACGCGGGTTCGATTCCCGTCACCTGCTCCAACAGAAAAGCCGCCCAAAAAGGGCGGCTTTTCTGTTGGAGCAGGTGACGGGTGCGAGAACCTGTGCTCATGGCTTGCGCTCGGCGCAAGCAATGAACGCAATCCGACGAAGTCGGATTTTTGTTCAGATTCCCGTCAGACATCCGGCATTTGGAGTTAAACTGCGCGCGCAACAACTGCCGTTCGGTTTTTGGTTTTGAGGCGCAACCTTTAGTTGAGCGGAGCGCGGGACAAGTTATTTACAAAATATCTGCGGCGTGTTATAATGAGAACACAGCCGAAGCATGCACGGTAAGTTTTTTTAAAGGACCGTCTTTTATGAAAAAAATTTATATTTCTGAAAATATAACCGATTTGCGTAAAAAAAGAGGGATTACACAAAAACAACTGGCATCTGCGCTTCATATCTCTCCGCAAGCCGTTTCCAAATGGGAAACGAACACGTCTCAACCCGACACACAAACATTGCCGTTGATCGCAGATTATTTCGGCGTTCGGATCGACGATTTATTTTACGGAAAAGAGAGTGGCAACAGCCGCCGCGAAGAGATGCATAGGATGGCACCGGACGGAGAAGAACCGCAGCCGGGAGCGATTGCTGTTTGTGAACAACCGGCGCATATATCGGACAAAAACGGGTTGTCTCTATTATCCGGCAAGGGGTACGGGGCGATCCTGACTCGCTCCTTTTTTGAAAATATCAACGAAGAAACGGCTGATTTTGCAATTTCTTTTCTTCCAATCCTTTCAGAAAAAAAGAATCTGCTTGTTTGCATGGCCATTATTTCCATGAGCGACATCAGTTTTTCGGAGCTGCAGGAAAAGCTGGGCTTTGATACCCATACGTTGCGACGGGTGCTGGATCTTTTAATTGAAGCCAACCTGGTTGTGGAGCAACGCTCAAAGCATCGCGCATTGGGGTTTACTTATGCAATCAACAGCTCGTACCACACCTGCCTGTGCATTTTGCTTGCCACGGTTGAAATGCAGAGATATTCATGTCAAGGGATTACTTGCCATGTGGAATACGGGGATTATCCGATTCAATTGTGATTTTTTCTACGGGTAGTAGCATAGCCATGCACGTTTGACGATACTTTTTCATCATTTTTATAACAATTTGTCAACTTTCGCACACAATCTTGCGCAAGGATGGAAAGTGTGATATAATGTCGGTTGGAAATAAAAAAACGGAGGGTAATACTATGCCTAAGAGTAATATTGTCGACTGGACAACAATCACCAATTTCGTGATCGATTCGTTTGTTGGTTACGGAATTCCCCGCGCCGATGCAGAGATCTGCGCAGATGTTCTGCTGGAATCCGACAAGCGCGGTATCGAGTCCCACGGTTGCAACCGCTTCAAGCCCGTATACCTGGACCGCATCAAGGCGGGCATTCAGAATCCCATTACCAACTTTGAGATCATCAAAGAGACCGAAACCACGGCCGTGGTAGACGGCAACAACGGCATGGGACAGGTGATCGGCTACAAGGCCATGAACATGGCAATTGAGAAAGCAAAGAAGTACGGCATGGGTATGGTCGTTGTGCGCAACTCCTGCCACTACGGCATTGCCGGCTACTACACCTCGATGGCAACCAAGGCAGGCTGCATCGGTCTCACCGGTACCAACGCACGTCCCACGGTGGCTCCTACCTTTGGTGTAAAGGGCGCGTTTGGAACCAACCCCCTCACGCTCGGTGTTCCCACCGATGAGGCGTTTGACTTCAACTTCGATGCCGCAACCTCTACCTACCAAAACGGAAAGCTCGAGTATTATGCCCGCATCGGCAAGGATGCTCCCACAGGCGCGCTCGTTGGCATTGACGGCGAGGCTTACGAGGGAACTGCCGACGATGCTCTCAAGACCATGGCACGCGGTGAGGCGGCTCTTTGCACGCTGGGCGGCCCCGGCGAAGAGGGATGCGGATATAAGGGCTACGGCTTTGCAATGTTCGTTGAGCTGCTGTCTGCCGCTCTCCAGAACGGTCACTACGGCCAGTACCTCACCGGTAAGGACGAAAACGGCAACAAGCGTCCCTTCGGTCTTGGCCACTTCTTCATTGCCATTGATACCGAGCATTTCCTGGGCGAAGAGGCTTGCCGCAAGAACGCGGGTGACATCATCCGCGAGGTCCGCTCCACGCAAAAGGCTCCGGGCGCTGAGCGTATCTACACCGCAGGTGAGAAGGAATACGAAACCCGTCTGGCACGTCATGCCGGCGTTGCCATCAACGAGTCGGTGCAGAAGGAATTCATCGCCGTTCGTGACGAGCTGGGTCTTAACTACAAGTTCCCCTTTGAGGACTGATTACGAAAGGGTAGAGAAGTATGAACATCAGAGAAGAATCGCTCCAAAAGCATTATGAGTGGAACGGCAAGATCGAAGTGATCTCCCGTGTTCCCGTAGAGGACCGTCGCGACCTCTCCCTGGCATATACCCCCGGCGTTGCCGAGCCCTGCCTGGAGATCCAGAAGGATATCAATAAGTCTTACGAGCTGACTCGCCGCAGCAACCTGGTTGCGGTGATCACCGACGGAACTGCCGTGCTGGGCCTTGGTGACATCGGCCCCGAGGCAGGTATGCCCGTTATGGAGGGAAAATGCGCCCTGTTCAAGGCATTTGCCGACGTGGACGCCTTCCCGCTTTGCATCAAGTCCAAGGACGTGGACGAGCTGGTTCGCACCATCTACCTCATTTCCGGCAGCTTTGGCGGAATCAACCTGGAGGACATTGGCGCTCCCCGTTGCTTTGAGGTGGAGCGCAAGCTCAAGGAGATCTGTGACATTCCGATCTTCCACGACGACCAGCACGGAACCGCGATCGTGGTTGCCGCTGCGCTGATCAATGCGCTCAAGCTGGTGAAGAAGGAGATCGGCAAGGTCAAGGTGGTGATCAACGGAGCCGGTGCGGCAGGCTGTGCCATTGGCAAGCACCTGCTCAACATCGGTGTAAAGGATCTGACCATGGTAGACCGCTTCGGCATCATTTGCCGTGATATGACCGATCTCAACCCTGCGCACGCCGAGATCGCGCAGCTGACCAATCCCCGCATGCTGCACGGCAACCTTGCCGATGCTATGAAGGGTGCGGACGTATTTATCGGTGTTTCGGCTCCCGGCATTGTGAGCCAGGATATGATCCGCTCGATGAACAGTGACGCCGTGGTATTCCCGATGGCAAATCCCACGCCCGAGATCATGCCCGACCTTGCCAAGGAGGCAGGTGCGCGCGTGGTTGGAACCGGACGCTCGGATTTCCCAAACCAGATCAACAACGTGTTGGCATTTCCCGGCATCTTCCGCGGAGCGCTGGACTGCCGCGCCTCCTGCATCAACGAGGAGATGAAGGTTGCAACCTCCTTTGCGTTGGCTTCGCTCATTCCCGATGACGAGCTGACCGAAGAGAACATCATTGCCCCTGCACTGGATAAGCGCGTGGCAAAGGTGGTTGCCGAGGCCGTGATCAAGGCCGCAAAGGAAACCGGTGTTGCAAGAATTTAAGCTGTCAATGCAAAAGCAGAGAACCAAACGGTTCTCTGCTTTTTTGTATTTTAGGTTGTTTTTCCGATATGGAACACCGAAGGAACGCTGACAATACGCGGCTTGGGCGGCGGAGAGACGCGGACGGTTTCGTCCAGCAAGCGCATGACCTCGGCACAAATGGGAACGATGCCCGAATCGATACAGGAAACGTCGAGGGTAGGATGGATCGGGGCGGGATCGTTGTTCATGGCAATCACCGCAACGTCCCGGGGGACGGATACGCCGCGCTCCTCCAAGGCATACAGCATTCCCGTGGTGATCTCCCGGTAGGATCCAAAGATCGCGTCCGGCTTTTCGGAAAGCTGCCAGAGCTTTTCGATCCCATCCCGTCCCGCGTCCAAAAATCGCATGCGCGAGCAAATGAAATACTCGTCGTAAACGGGAAGTCCGGTCTGTTCCATGATTTTTTTCAGGAGAGGCTCCTTCCTCACGGTTAAGGGCTCTCCTACGTAGGCAATGCGCTTGCGTCCCGATTTTTTGAGGTGGAGCAGGGCATCCTCCAATCCCGTGGCGAGGATGTGCTTGATGCGGTAACAATTGGTGGCGATCGGCTCCTTTTGCGCGCCGTCAATGCAAATAACGGCAGTATCGGTTTTTTCGGGGATCCGTTGGATGTTTCCAACGCTCACCAGTGCATCCACCTTGCCGTGCGCGGTGTAATACCGCACCAGCTCCTCCACCATTTGCGGGTCGAAATTGCTGATGGAGAGCAGCAGGGTATATCCGCGCTCCTCAAAGGCCTGCTTGAGAACTTCTACGTAACGGATATAAAATCCGCTGATGGCCTCGGGAATGATCACCGCCACCACGGGCTTGTCATAGGGAGCGTGATAAAATTGCTGGAAGCATCCGTGTTCCCGCGCAACGGCAAATACGTGCTCACGCATGGCGTCGCTGACGTCCTCTCTGCCCGAAAAGGCCTTGGATACTACCGAAACCGACACGTTTGCCAGCTGTGCCAATTTGCTCAGTGTCACGGTTTTTATCCTCCCTTCGTTCAATCGCTTCCCGGTTATTATAGCATACGGAATCATGCGGTGTCAACCTTTGAAAACAGAAAATTTTTCTGTTATACGCTACTTGATTTTCGATGAAAACCTGCTATAATGCAGGTAGATCAATCCCAGCGGAGGAACTATGAAATCAACCGAATGCGATGCGTATCAAAAAAGCCGTCTCTGCTATATTGTGGAGGCGGCAGTGGAATATTTTATTCATATTTGTGTGACGACGACCTTTCTCACGGCGATCTTGAATGAGATGGAGGTTTCGTCCTCCTTGCAAGGGATCATCTCAGCCATCACGTCCCTGGCTTGCTGCTTACAGTTGGCGGCCGTGTTTGGAGTGAAGCGGACCTACCCTTGCAAGAGATGGGTATGTTGGCTGAATTTGATCAGTCAGCTGATGTTCGGGGTCCTGTATCTGATCCCGATGACCGATTTTTCCAAGGCCTTGAAGATTGGCTCCTTTATCGTGCTTCTGGCGGTGGCTTATGCTTGCCAGCATTATCTCACACCCTCGCGCACCAATTGGCATATGTCCCTGGTGGACGATAATCACCGTGGAGTGTTTACGGCGAACAAGGAGATCGTGTCCCTGATCGGCGGAATGCTCTTTTCGCAGGGGGCAGGGATCCTGTTGGATCATTTCAAGGCCAAAGGCGAGATGCAGATCTGCTTTTTGATCTTTGCTGTTACGATCACTGTGCTTTCGGTGTTGCATTTGATCATTATGTGGATGATTAAGGAACCCGTGCCCGAACGGATACCGCCCCGAAAAACCTTTGGCGAGATCCGACGCGCGGTGTTTGGCAGTCGTACGCTGCGCCGTGTTCTTCTCTTTGACGCGCTGTTTTCCGTCACAAACGTATCGATCTTTTTTTACAGCGTGTATCTGACCCGCACCTTTGGAATGTCCTATACCTATATTACCGCGATCGCGGTATTACACGCCGCTTTTCGCGCGGTGGTTTCTCGTTTTTTGGGAGATCTTGCCGATCGGTGCTCCTGGGCGTATATGCTTCGCATTTGCATGCTGGTGCTGGCGGCCGGATACCTGGTATTTGCGATCTGCACCCCCAAAACCGTTGCCTATCTGTACCCGATATTTTCGCTTTGCTATGCCTTTTCCTTGGGCGGAAGCAATGCGGGACGAACCAATTTGTGCCTGGATTACATCGCCCACGAGGACCGTCGCTACGTTCTTGGTATTCAAAACGCCATCAGTGGGGTGGTTGGCTTCGTATTTACGGTTCTGGCCTCTTTTTTGGTGGAGGCGGTGGAAAAAAACGGGAACAAGTTGCTGGGATTTTCGGTGTATCCGCAACAGATCCTATTCATCGTCAGTGCCGCGATGCTTTCTTGGTTGGCGCTTTTCTTCCTGCCAAAGCTGAAAAAGCCTGCGCGTGTGCGGCAAAGAGACGAGGACTTCCATAAGAAAGAGAAAGTTTGAGGATGTGTATTTGCACGAACTATGAGCGAATAGAAAGAAGCCAGACTCGTCAGAGTCTGGCTTCAGATCACTGACAAAGTCTATCTCATACACGAGATAGACTTTGTCGGTGATCTGACCACCCGCTATGCGGGTGGATATTTATTTGAAACCGGTTCCACATCCTTTTGCATCGAAGGGGCTTGCTTTTGTATGCAGCAGACGATTTGATTGTGCGATCGCGGTTTTTGATTGAATGATTTCGAAAATGATTGATTTTTGATTGAATGTAAATCCGATTTTTAAAATAATATATGATATTCGTAAAAAAATATATTGTATCTGTGATGTGTAAGTGGTACAATTGTAGTATTCTCGAATGATCCTGTCCGAGACCTGAAAAATACATTATGAATGATGAAGGAAGGGTGCTTTCATGAAGATTGACCGTGATTTTGTGAGTGGAAATATTGAAGTTTTGAACATCAACGGAGACGTAGTTACCGTAGAGCGTGAGCTGCGCGATACTCAGGAGGGATACGATTGGTTTTATTGGGCGTTTCGCGTCACCGGGGCGGCGGGAAAAACCGTGACCTTCCAATTCCCGCACAAAAATCGCGTGGGCTATTGGGGCGCGGCGGTATCCACCGATCTGTATTCCTGGGAATGGACGGGTGGTCGCAAGCTCTGGACTGCCGAGGACGGAACACATTACGAGTCCTTTTCCTACACCTTTGGCCCCGAAGAGCAGGAGGTCTATTTTGCACACAGTATGGTGTATACCCCGGATCGCTTTGAAGGCTTTTGCGCGAAAAACGGTTTGAAGATCGAGGAGCTTTGCCTTTCCAACAAGGGAAGAAGCGTTCCTATGGTACGCGTGGGAGCGGGAGAAAAGCGGATTCTGCTTTCGTCTCGCCACCATTGCTGTGAGAGCACGGGAACCTACGTCATGGAATCGGTTCTGCAATCTCTGATCGATGCTCCGCTCGAGGGCTACGAGATTGTTTGCGTGCCGTTTGTGGACTACGACGGCGTGGTGGACGGCGACCAGGGCAAGCACCGCGATCCGCACGATCACAACCGCGATTATCCGCTGGACGGAAGCCCCAGTATTTACAATACCTGCGCGGCGATTCGCAAATTTGCCGATGCACATCCGCTTGTTTGCGCCTTTGATTTTCATTCTCCCAAGCATTGCGGTGACATCAACGATAAAGTACATATTCCGTATTCCTACGAATCCGAGGCGCCCCGCTTGGATCGCTTCTCTGAGATTTTCCAGAGCAAGATCACGCCCGACGCGATTGCATACGACCGCACGAACAACTGGCCCGCAGGCTTGGGATGGAATAAGACTACCAATGCTACGTTTATTCGCTATGTGATCAACCGTCCGAGTCACCCGTTTTCTTTTACGTTGGAAACCCCCTATTTTGGGGAAGCGGACGGCAGCGTGGTGGTCAACCGCAACACGATGTATGCATTTGGACAGTGCTTCGCCGCCGCGCTACGGGATTTTTTGAAAGAGACCGAACGGTAATCAAACGGCTCCATCTTACAAGGTGGAGCCGTTTTTGGTCTTTTTAATTGGTTGGATTGCTTTTCAGGTAATGCCGGCGAAATTCGGACGGATTCATGCCTGTATGACGGCGAAAAGCGTTGGAAAAATAAAAGGGATTGTTATAGCCGCAACGCTCGGCGACCTCTCCGATAGAGCAGGTCTCGTTGAGGAGAAGCTGTTTCGCGTAGCGAATGCGCAAAAGGATCAGGTACTGTGAGGGAGTAGTGCCAAGCTCGTGTCGAAATTTATAGATCAGTCCCGTATGGCTAAGGTAAAATTGCTCGGCAAGTCGCTTCATGTCGATTTGTTCGCTCAAATGAAGATTCATATAACGGATGATTTTTAAAAGCTCCTCGCTGACATGACGGAAGTTCGGCTTTTCAGACGTTCCAAATAAATAGTATTCGGCAAGGATATGTTCAATAATGTGCAACAGCAGAACACGGTTATCGGGAATGATCTCGGCGCGGTCCAGATCGGCGAGGATGCTTGCAGCTTGTGTTGGTGGTAAATGCAGTATTCCGGGAGGGAGGCCGCGCCGAAAGGGGTGCTCCGAATCGGGTTGAAACGAAAGGGAGTATATTTTTACGGGAGTTCGCGCGTGGCGTGCGAAGGGGGTATTTGCGGGAACGAGAAGAATGGATTTTTCCTCCATCACAACCGTTTTCGGAGGCTCTCCCAGTGTTACCTCCAGGCATCCTTCGCTTACTAAAAGTAAAATATCCCAAGCGCGTATGCGAATTTCTTCCCGAAAGGACGCGTCGCGATTGCGGCAGGAGTAGTAGATCAAATCAATTTCCATGCAAATCCCTCTCTTAAGCAACTGTAATTTTTTATAGGTTTATTGTAAACCTATTTATTGTTTTTGTCAAGGGGGTGTGCTATAATTAGCAAAAAAGGGAGATGGAGGTGAAAGTGATGCATGCAATTGCCCGAAAAGTGGATGCCACGCAGGGACCTTTGATGAAAAATATTTTCATTTACACGCTTCCACTGATCGTCACCACGCTTGTTCAACAGTTGTTCAGCTTGGTAGATACCGCGGTGCTTGGAAACATGGCAGATACCAACTCGGTTGCCGCTGTGGGTGCCACCACCGCCATCATCAATCTGATCGTCAACACCTTTATCGGTCTTTCCAACGGAACCACCATTGTGTTGGCGCGCTATATTGGACAGCGCAACCGTGAAAAAACACATGCCACCGTGGATACTGCATTGCTCACGGCGCTTGGCGTGGGAATTTTTGTGGCAGTTTTCGGCTTTTTTACAGCACCTGTCTTTTTACGCATGACGGATTGCCCGGAAAGCTGCTTTGCCGGTGCAGTGCTTTATATTCGCATATATATCGCATCGGCTCCCGCGATCCTGCTCTATAACTACGGTGCCGCCATTTTACGTACGGCAGGGGACACGCAACGCCCCTTGGTCTATATGCTGATCGGTGGCATTACAAACGTGATCCTTAACGTTTTTTTGTGCCTGGTCCTTTCGCAAAAGGTGGCGGCCGTTGCCATTGCCACCGGTGCCTCGCAGGTGATCGGTGCGGTGCTGGTATTTCGCCGGTTGTGTCAGACGGATGACGACACGCGCGTTACGGTTTCCGCTCTTCGATTTCATTGGGATGCCTTTGTGCAGATCGTGCGTTTTGGTATTCCGCGTGCCATTTCTCGCCTTGTAGTGCCCGTGGCGAATTTGCAGATTCAAACGGCGGTCAACTCCTTTGGAGAGGACGCCATTGCGGGCAACAGTGCAGCTACGTTGATCTGGCATCTGGTAACTGCCGTTTCCGATAGTTTTGGCACTGCCACCATGACCTTTATGGGACAAAACATCGGTGTGGAGAATAAGGGCCGCGTGCGAAAATCCTTTTGGTATTGCTGGGCGATGGGAGCGTTGATCAGCGGTCTGTTCGGCTTGGGATTGCTGGCAACCGGCAAGCTTTGGCTTGCGTTGGTGCTCGGCGGAGACGCCACCGAGGCGATTGCGTTTGGTATGACTAAGCTGACATTGCTATTGTTATTTCAATGCTTACTTGGAAGCACGCACGTATTGCTCAGCGCCGTGCAGTCCTATGGATATCCCTTCCTTGCCACGCTTTCCACACTTGTTTTCACCTTGGTGTTCCGCGTGATTTGGATGCAATGGGTGTTCCCGTTAAAGCCCACCTTTTTTACGGTGATGCTCTGTTTCCCGGTATCGTGGTTTTTCAATTTCCTCTTTTTCGTTACCATTGTGTTTATTTTAAGCCGCCGCTATCAGAGAGGGGTCTATAGGAAAATATAGATAAAAAAGTGAGGTGTTCTTACCATGAAAAGGATACTGGGAGTGCTTATCCTTTTGTTGCTTGTTTGTGTACTTGTATCGGGTTGTAATACGCTTCCCGATGAACCGCCGCAAGAAACCTCTCAAACAGAATCTGATTCCATACCGATACCGACCCTGCAGATCTCGGGTGTGGATATTTCCGAATTTCGAATTGTATACGATTCTCTCAATAAAAATGGAGAAAAAGATGCAGCTGAAGTGCTTGCGGAATATTTGAAACAGCACTTTCTGGTTGAGCTGGATGTGAGATCCGAAGTGGATGCCACCGATCCTGCCGCGCATGAGATCCTCGTTGGAGAGGTTACTGATCGCGTGAATCTGTTCAAAAGCACGGTAGAGGGATTTGCCAATTATCGGCTTGATCTGATGAATGGGATGCTGATCACACAACAGGGCCATTTGTGGCTTGCGGCAACCGGTACATATGCAATGGATGCTGTTTTGGAAGCGCTGCTCGAAGAGATTACTCCAACGACTGCCGATGTCATGGTTAACATTGATTATTCTACGGAGGAAACTGCTATGAACATTCCCGTTACTGTATTGGGAGAACCGCTGAAAATCCTTTCTTACAACGTCAAAACGGGCAAGGATTATGCAACTCGTTCGGAACAGGTTATTGGAAATATCCGCGCTTATAACCCCGATATTATCGGGGTGCAAGAAGCCCATTACGGCTGGATCCACGAGTTTTCGAATGCCGGGTTGCTGGAAACGTACCGTTTCGTTGGCAGACCGCGAGAGGGATATGAAAATTACAACAAAACAGGCAATGAGTATTCTGCTATCCTCTATCGCAACGATATGTTTACCGAAATCGAGAGCGGTACCTACTGGCTCACTGAAACCCCGGAGATACCGTCAAAGCTGGAAAAAGCAAATTATCCGCGCGTAATGTCCTATGTTGTTTTGGAACGGAAATCCGACGGAGTCCGTTTTCTGCATGTAAATACTCATATCGACAATACGGGGAGCAACCCCTACGCCGACGAGGTAAAGAAGCAACAAACATTGATACTGCTCTCCCTTACCTACGGGCTTTCGGAAAAATACGGTGGAATTCCGATCTCCATGACGGGTGATTTTAACCAGCTAAGCAGTGCACAAGGATATGCTTACGTTTTGCAAAGCGGTTTTGACGACACGCACAAAACGGCAGAGAAGGTGGTTACGATGAGCGGAAAGATCATCGACTATTGCTTTGCTTCCAAGGGAGACTTTCTGGCGGTGAAATCCGAATTCGGATTGAATTGTATTGGGTCCGACCATAAACCGCTTTACACGGTGCTTTATTTGATTCCGGAAGAGTTCAAATCCTAAAGACATACAGGCTCCTTTTTTGTGAAGGAGCCTGTATGTCTTTTGTTATTTCAATTTGATCTTTTTCCAATACTCCGCCGCGGCCTGCTCGGTTTTGTTGGGACCGGGGGTATAGTAGGTTTTGCCCTTGAGGTCGTCGGGAAGGTATTGCTGGGGAACGTAGTGATTTTCGTAGTCGTGCGGGTAGAGATACCCCTTGAAAAGAGGACTTTGCAAATGGGTGGGGACTTGGACACCCGCGCCGCGTTTGACGTCCTCGGCGGCGGCTCCCACGGCAAGGTATGCGGAATTCGATTTGGGAGAGGTGGCAAGCAGGATCGCGGCGTGAGCCAGTGGGATCTGCGCCTCCGGCATTCCCAGCTCCTTGGCCGATTCCACGCACGTGCGTGTAACGGCGGCGGCGAGCGGATAGGCCAGACCGATATCCTCGGAGGCGATCACCTGCAGGCGGCGACACACCGAGATCAGCTCTCCGAGGGAAAGAAGCTTGGCAACGTAAAACGCCGCCGCGTCGGGATCGGAGCCGCGGATCGACTTTTGCAGACAGGAAAGCAGATCGTAATGCGTGTCATCGTTGAATCCACTCACCGAGGTATCAAAGCTATCTACGTGTTCGCGCAAAAGCTCGCCGTCAGCCGCGTGATAGGCGTTTTCAAAGAGCACGATCGCATGGCGCACGTCACCGCGGGAGCAGGTGGAGATATAGTCACAGACGGCATCGTCGGCAACCTTGGCCTGCGAGGTCTCCTCGTTGAGATAGTCGAGGGCGCGGCGGAGCACCGGCCGCAATGCGAGCGGCGACACCGGCTTGAATTCAAACAGGGAAGAGCGCGAAAGGATGGCGTTGTAGACGTAAAAATGCGGATTTTCGGTGGTGGAGGCGATCAAGGTAATGCGTCCGTCCTCCATATATTCGAGCAGGGATTGCTGTTGCTTGCGATTGAAATACTGAATCTCGTCAAGATACAGAAGCACACCGCCTGCACCGAAGACGTTGTTGGTTTCGCTGATGACGTCCTTGATGTCCGAGAGCGATGCCGAGGTGGCGTTCAGCTTGCGGAAGGTCATGCCCGATTGCTTTGCGATCACCGAGGCGGCAGTGGTCTTTCCGGTACCGGGAGGGCCGTAGAAGATCATATTGGTAATGCGGCCGCCCGCGAGCATACGGCGAACCACTCCTCGCTCGCCAAACAGGTGCTCCTGTCCAACGATGCCGTCAAAGTCGCCGGGGCGCAAAAGGTCGGCAAGCTGTGCATTTTTCATGGAATGTCCTCCCATCGTGTTACTGATTATTATTATAAATCATTTCCACGGTATTTGCAAGGTCTTTTGCCGCTTTTTTTCGCATTTCTGCCACGGAATCGCAGAGGACCGGTACCAGAGTGTGTCGTGTGGCAAGGGTGTGTGCAATTGCCTCCACCAAATTTGGCACGCTTTGCTGCTCGGGGATCAGGAGCTGCATCCCCACCTGATCGGCAAATGCGGGGATCTTTTCGTCGCGTGGGTCGCTCGGGATCGCGACGGCGGGGGTTTTGGCCACGGCAGAGAGGATCAGGGCGTGAAGGCGCATGCTTACAAGAAGTTGGCATTTGGACAGGATCGCGATGGCCTCCCCCGGCTCTCGGAATCGGAGGATCCGACCGCCGATGGCGCGACAAGCTGCACGGGTGAAGGAACGGTCTTGCCCGGGATCAAATACCAAAAACAGAGGAATCAGTCCGTAACGCTCGCAAACGATCCGCAGAGCGGTTTGTATCAGCTTGCGGTCAGATTCGGTTTCGCCACCGCCTCGCAGCGCCACAGCGAGATAAGAGGCATCGGGAGAAAGTCCGTTATCGCATAGGAGCTGTTCGGTTCTGCCATTGGGGGGGCAGGGAAGGAGTAGGGCGGGATCGGCACCAAGGTGCAAAAGAGAAAAATCCACGCCAAGGGCCTGCAACAGGCGGTGGGAACGTGGATCACGCAGGCTGATCCGGTTGCAACGGTTCAAGATGGCCGTTGCTCTTTGTTGCGCACGCTTTCCGAGCAGAGGCCCGATGCCGGCACCCGCGAAAAAGACGGGACGTTTCCAAAGGAGTGCCAATCGCACCAATGTGAGATAATATAAAAGAGAGCGGTTGCTGGTGGTGTTTTGCAGGAGTGAGCCGCCTCCGAAAAGCACCGCATCACAGGTAGCAAAGGTGCGCAGAATCGCAAGAGGAGAACGGCGACAGACACAGGAAACCCCGAATCGTTTGGCGTCCCTCCGGGGGGAGCCCGTCAGGGCGTATGGGTGAAGCGTAGGGGATAGGCGTGAAAGCTCGTGTGTCAGTCCCTCCAGAATGGCGTCGTCACCTGCATTTCCGCAACCGAAGTATCCGCATATGGCAAGCCGTTTTTGAATGGGATGAGAGCGTGAGGCGAGGTAGAGTGCCAGCGTTTGCGCTCCCATTTTCTCGGCGTTGTGATTGGCACGGATCCAAGCGACGCAGGCGGAGGGATTGGAGTTGCCCCCTTTCTCCAGAAGAGAGAAGAGATCGGATCGTAAGCGTTCGGCAGATCCCTTTTTACAACCGCGTGCGCAGAAATTTGAGCGGGCGGCCTCGGGGAGCCGTTCGGGAGTCAATACACCGAAATATCCCTCGTTTCCGCAAAGGACTACCGCGCAACCGCAGGCGCAGGCCTCCATGGCCGCGCGAGAGACTCCAACGAAAATGTCTTGCTCGCGCAAAAGAGACGGCATATCTGCAACGTGTCCCAAGATTCGGATCACCTCCCAGCCCACCTCTCGGTTGACGGTTTGCGCCAGCTTTCGGACATGGGGAAGCGCGCTTCCTCCGCCCGCAATCTCAATGGAGACATACGGAAAGCGATGGATCAGGGTAGGCGTCATTTGACAGAGCCATTCGGCAGCCTGACTGCAGTCGGCATCCATACGGCTGGCAAAAAGGATGCGCGCGGTGGCAGCTTGCTCTTTTTTGGACGGCGGAGCGAAGCGCGTGCAATCAATTCCGTTCGGGATCACCGTTACCCGCTCGGCGGGGACGTGATACGCATCGCAGACATAGGTGCGCAGATCCTCACTGACTGCAACGGTGCGATGCCCCCAATAGCAGAGGGCTTTGAACAGAGCGTTTACTCGAAAGTGAGCGTGAACCGTGACAATTGCCCGTGTGCCGTAGCGTTCACACCCACGAAGCAAAAGGGCGGTGAGACGCGTATGGGCATGTGCAATCGCAAAATTGCCGGTTCGAAGCAGACGGCGGACACGGAGATACAGTCGGAGCAGGCGAAGCGGATTGTGGGTAGGAAGAGGGGCAGGGAGCGTGCGGATTCCCTCGGCCTCCAGCTCCTGAATGAGTGAACCGCCACCCGAGAGTAGGGTAATCTCGTTTCCGGCGCGCGCCAGCTCCCGCGCAAGCTGGGCCACATGCGTTTCGGCACCGCCCGCATCCATGCGGTCGGTGAGCAAGAGAATGTTCATAACCGTTCCTTTCTTTTTTGTTTAATGTGTACCGAAAAGAAGCGGTTTATAACAATACGCACCGCAAATGCAGCTGCATTTGCGGTGCGTATGGAAAAAGGAAATTATTCCTTATGGATCTCGGCGGCGTAGCGTGCCATGCCAAGCGGATCGTTGGTGAGGATAAAACGGATGCCCCGTCCCATCATTTCTTCCCAAACCGGCGCGTGATCGTTAAAGCCGTCACCGGTTCCAATCGTCCATGCGGCAATCGGGCTTGTATAGTTTTCGGATAGGCGTTCATAATTCGAGCCGGGATTGTAGTTTCCGCCGAATTGCATCAGGTAGCTGCCGGCAGCGCTTTCCTGCAAGGTATCCCGATAGCCTCGGCAAGTGGAGGAGGAGCTACGCAGCATGATCAAGGGCGTCTCTCCGGTAAGTGTTTTGATCTGATTCTGCAGAGTCAGTGCATCGTCAGCAGAGCCGACTCCGTAGGAGATCAGGATCGATTCGTAATTTTCGGCTTTTGCCATATCGTAAAACAGATATCTCACCGAGGGATTACGGGTCTTTGTCCATACGTATTCCCAGTTGTCGGCTTTGTCGGGAATGATGAACATCCGGCCCTTGCAGAAGCGCAGAGCCTCCTCCAGGGTAGCAATGCGGAAATCGGTCAAAGCAGCTCCGTCACCGCCCTGGCCTTCCTTCAGACGCAGATCCTGCAGCTGCTCATAGGTCCAGGCACTGATGCTGGCACTGGAGGGATACCCGGGGGTTCCGAGAAACTCCTTGACGTTGGTCATACGGGTGAGAGAGGCGTCGTGAGAAAGCACCAAAACGCCGTCAAAGGTAGCGTGGATATCGAGCTCTACAGCGGTGACCCCCATATTATAGCAGCTGATGATGGCTTCCATGCTGTTTTCGGGATAGTGACGGAAGTCGGCACGGTGGGATTCGATAAAGAGGTCGGATGTGGGATTGCCGCTGAAGAGGGATTCCTTTTTGTATTCATAGTCGAGCATCCAAGTGGGCGTCTCCCAGTTGGCCGCCCAACGCATGTACAGCAGGGAGGGATCCTCCAGGTACGCTGCACGGTCGGGAAGCTCGTAGGTGTATTCCAACGCCGATTCATCAAGGACCTCGTTTTCATGCTCCGTGAGCAGATCCACAAAGGTCAAAAATGCATTGGCGTAGGCGTATTGATCGTATCCCGCGAAAAGGATGGCTCCGTTTTCGGTGGAAATACGGTACTCATAAAAATCGGGTGTTTCCGAGGTGCCGATCTGCAAAAAGGGCTTGCCGTCCGCTTCGCTCTCTGAAACGATTGGGAGCTCATGGCCGCAATAGTCCTTGATAATTGCCTGGAGCTTTGTTCCAAGATCATCAAAGAAGGTTGTGTTCACGATCGAATAGGATGCCAACGGCGTTCCCGCAATGGTGGCCGAGTCGGGCGTGAGAGGCTGGGTCTCGCTCTCGGTTTCACTTTCCGTCTCCGTCTCGCTTTCTGTTTCGGAGACCGAATCCGATTCGGTTTCCTGTGGGGGATTTTTCTCGGGCTGGCAGGCAGCAAGCGTGAGCATAGAGGCGATCAACAGAAAAAGCAAGAGCGTTTTCCATAAAGTGTTTGCTTGATACATCGCTTCATTTTCCTTTCCTATTTTTAAAGATTTTTATGAGTGCATTATAACAATTCAAGGGTTGTTTGTCAAGAGTATTTGGACGGATTTGCCCAAAAAAATCAAAAAAAATTCTCAATTTGTATTGCAATTCACAAAAAAGTGTGATATAATGACAATGTATAAAGCCAATGGAGAGAACCGAATCATCCCATTGGCAATCTGTGTTTTTTCCCCGGAGAACGGAAAACGCAAAAAAACAGAACTCCGCTTTATGGTTGGTTATATTCCGTAAACTGTTCTGACCGACTCCAAATGCGGATGCACGCTTCATATTTTCATACGAAGAAAGGATGATGATTATGAAAAAACGCATTCTGAGCATGGTACTGGTTCTCTGCATGCTGCTTGGATCGTTGGTGTTCCCAACAACGGCGGCATCGGCGGGAGCTACCGAGGCGCCGGCTTCCACGGTGAGTACGTCGACTTTGAAGGCGGCATCCCTAACAAAAGCGGAAGCGACTGCCTTGACCAAAACCCTATACACCACCAGTGGAACGGTTGAGGGACCTATTGATGCCCACAACGGTTGCTGGCTGATGAAGGCAAGCAATACCACCTATAAGGAAATGACGGCATATGTGGAAAAGCTGGAAAAAAAAGGATTTAAAACAGTGGTTTCCGAGACAACGGTTCTTGATACAAAGTTTTCCACCGTTGAAACATTGCCGAAAGGGATAAGCGCTCCAACAATTGAGTGCCCCAAAAGCGCGATTTATGCGAACGATGACTACGTGATCAATACCTTCCGTATTACACAGGGTGACGATGTTGCATACATCACCATAGAGCCGATTGTGAATGCCAGCGGAAATTATCTGGATGTGTTTACAAAGCCCGACTCGCCTACGTACGTTTGTGATCCGTTGCTGATCCAGATCGGTGTTGACGATAATACCGATCCTGAGCAAAAAGATACCGAGCGTAGCGGTATGAGCTATGCGCTCCGCACGGCCGACGGCCGATTTATCATATATGACGGTGGCTTCCGCGATGATGCAGGCTCTGCGCTGCAGAATGCCGATAAGCTTTACAACGTGCTCAAAAAGAATGCGCCTACCGCGGGAGACTATGCGGGAAGGGTTGTGATTGCTGCCTGGGTAATTACCCATCCGCACTCCGACCACATTGGGGCATTTCGCACTTTTACCCGCAACTACATCGGTTACGAAGGTGCTCCTGTCACACTGCAAAGCGTCATCGCCGATTTTCCAAGCTGCGGAACCGATTTGATTTACAAAAACGAAGCAAAGGTCTCGAAAGCTGATATTGCCATCTATGACCGTTATTTAACTGCTTTGCAACACATGGGTGTGGACGTTTACAAAGCACATACGGGGCAAACCTATTATTTCAATGAGGTGGAACTGAGCATCCTTTACACTCCGCAGGTCATGTATCCCGATACGATTACCGATGGAGGAAACACGCTTTCCATTGTTTCGCGCGTGCAGTGGGTAGGGAAAAGCTACAACTATGCAGCCGTGTTTACGGGGGACGCCACCTATAATGTGATCAAAAAAGTGAACAGCTTGTACAGCTCCTATGTGCTGATTAATAACAAGGCTGATACGAAGATTCATCCCATAGATTTCGTACAAATTGCGCACCACGGAAACATGGATTCCTATGAAAAAACAGAGGCGGCTATGGAAGTGCTGGCCACTTTTTTGGAAACCAATTTGGCAGCAGCTCGGTATTTGATTCCCACGGGCGTACGCCACGGGGAAGTTGTGCAGGCAAAAGTGACTGCCGAAAATGATGATGAGAAGAAATTGCTTGGCTCCCAGTGGCCGAATAATCCTATTACAGATGACTGTAAGGGAACGGTGTATGTTGCAGGCTCCAGCGTGCAGGTGTTTACCATGACGCGAAGCGGAGAAAGAGCCATTTCGCTTCTCGAAACCGCAGGTGCTACTTATTATGCAACATCTCCCACGCTGGCGGAAACCACTGTTGCGAGAAAAAACAGTAATTCGGAATATTATTTGTACAATCCGGTTACGCTCATGACCATGGAACGCGGCAAGGATTACGTTTTGCGGGAAGATATGACTATCCCCTATATTCCCAATGTAACACAATTCCCAATCTGCGGAGAGATCTATCACGAAACGTTAAACGGAAACGGGCACAAGTTGGTTCTTGTTTCCAATGGGGATATTGAGTATACGTTTACGAATTCTCCTACAGGGATCTTGTTTAACACCCTGGGTATGCTTGTATACAAAGATTCCGAAGGGAAAAATATATCGATTGCGGATTCTTATTCAGGGGATGGATCCGATATTTACAGTGTAACTCAAAAAACATGCGGTATTAAAAATTTGACCGTTGAGCTGCCAAACATTAATTTGTCCGGTTCGGTTTCCGGCCAATTTGGCCTTTTGGTAGGATATACGGAGGGTGCGGTCACCAATGTCGACAATCTGCATATCAAAACCGGAACCGTAACCAACAAAACTACAAATCCGATCAACATAGGCGGATTTGTAGGCAAGCTTCGTCATGGAATTACCATGAAAAACAGTAGCTTTACAGGCAGCATTCTGGATGCCGGCACGGGAGATTCGCGCGTGGGCGGATTCATCGGCATGGTGCAATTTTGCGAAAATAACATCGCGGATCTTTCCAAAAAGCCCGCATTGGATGACAATTTGACATGGAAAATTACGCTGACCAATTGTTCGGTAAATGCAGGGAACGAGTCGGGAAAGATTGAGGCTGATCGATTCGCGGGCGGTTTGATCGGTTTGATCAGCACACCGACAAATGCGCTTTCCAATCCTGTTAGCTTAACCGTAACGGGATGCACCGCGGATGGAGCGGTTGAGGCAATCAGCACTGCTACTACAACTACCAATATAGGGAAAGCAGGCGGCCTTTTGGGTAGCACACTTGGCCAAACGCTTGCTCTCACCGTCTCGGATTTTACAAACAATGCGGACATTTCCGCATACAATGCGGGCGGTGCGGTTGGATACGTCGAATCGGCATCCACGCTCTCTGTGACGAATTCCTCGAATGCGGGAACCATTACATCCACCAACGGTAGTTCCTCCGCCAAGGCAGGCTCCGCCGGCGGCATGGTTGGCGCGGTGGCAAGTGCTTCTACCGTAACCGTGGATGGCTTTACCAACAGTGGCTCGATTGAGGTGGCAACCGCAGGAACGGGAAGTGTATCCGCCGTGATCGGAACGGTGGGAACCACCGGCTCGTCGGTATCGGCCAAGATCAACGTTTCCAACGTGACCAACACCGGCGCCGTTACGGATG